>NZ_AJZD02000035.1 GCF_000272105.2 Vibrio splendidus 12E03 | reverse complement strand
GGCCGTCAAGCTTACCGTTTGTACCATGCGTTGCTGCAGTTCGCGCCAGAGCTGTCGTTGGCTGAATTCCTTGTTAAACAGCCACAGCATCGTGCGATTGCACGCCGTGTGTGGACGCTAGGCAACAAAGCGATGGGTGACATTCAAATGAATGTACTTCATCAAGAGTCACTTCCGATGCATTTGTTACGTTGCAAACTCGCTATGTTTGGCGCAACTAAGTTTGATCCTCGCTCAGACCGTTGGGTTCGAGTGACTTTCTTCCAAGGGGCACCGCTGCTTGATGAAATCCATCAGGATGAGTGGGTGTTCCCACTGTTACCAAGCGAAGCGGAGCTGTCTGAATCACATAAAATTTCTACGCCTATTCACGCTCAACATGGAGGTAAATCGTTATGATCGTTTCTCACAATGAACTGGTCGCGGCCGTCAACAAAGCCTTTTTAGGGATGCGCCGTACATGTGGTGAAGCCGATGTGATAGCGAACATGGTGGCAGATTTACAAATGGTTGGCTTGGATGGTGTTCGCCATTTTAACAATGCGAGCAACTTTATGGGGTTAGAAGATGATTGCCCTGTAGATATCCAAATGATAAGCGACAACACAGTTGAAGTGGATTTGCACAAGGCGAGCTTGGCGTGTCATCTCCCTGTGGTGATGGATTACGCGATCGAAAAAATGGTCGGCAAAAAAGCGCTGAAAATTGAGCTTAATAACTGTCACAACCGTTGGTTAGCGTACAGTGAACTTGTGAAGCTAGCTGCGAAAGGCATCGCCTGTACCGCACGTTGGGATAATGGCTCCAATCCGAAGAGCACCTTGTATGTGCTTAATCGTGGGTGCGTAGCACCAGAGCTGTTTTTATCAGATTCGCCACTGACATCGGACGAACATATCCATAATATGACCATCGAACTTTCCGTCCAGGATTTCGATATCGAACGTTTGTCAGATGGCTACCAAACACACATTGAGTCAGAAGTACTTTTTAAAACCCAAGAGAAAGCGTGGAACGATGGTATTGAAGTGGATGAAGCAGAGTGGGGCGCGTTGAAAGAAACCGCTACAGCCATTCTTGTAGAAAGCAGCCAACGTTCGATTCAAGGTGCAGGTGAGCTGACGACTTCATAGCGTAGTGTATCGATAGCACTTTCTATAACAGATAGAACCGACAACAGATAAAACCAAAGAGCTTAACGTATCCTCACCTCGTTAAGCTCTTTTTATTTGTTTTCCATTTTCGTTTCTTCCCACCAATAGATCACCCTTAAACCTTCGCTTTTGAAACAAGTTGTTACGCGTTGAAGACCAATTGAGCAATTAGATGAAGCACCTTCACATTCAGGTTAAACAAACGGTTTCTTTTACAAGCTAGTATGCGTATCTTGCTTACTATGAGTGCCATAGGGCGCCACTTTTATTCGTACCGATGACATTAGAATCAGATAAAAAGGAATGAAGCGTGCAAGCTAACTTTATTGATGGAACCACCCTGTATCGTCAGCACTCTTTTGAGTTGCCACTGGATTACCAAGCAAAAGATGGACAACAGATCCAAGTCTTCGCGCGTGAGCTAGTTGATCTCGCTAAAGATACGCAAGAACTGCCGTGGCTTATCTACTTTCAGGGCGGCCCAGGTTTTCCTTCTCCACGAGTGAGCGGCCAATCGGGTTGGTTAAAGCGAGCATTACAAAACTACCGTGTTTTGCTGCTAGACCAACGTGGTACAGGTAACAGCACGGCAATTAGCCATGAAACCTTGGCGCACCTTTCTCCAGAGCAACAAGCTGAATACTTAACGCACTTCAGAGCGGACAACATTGTTCGTGATGCAGAAGCGATTCGTGAACAGTTTGGTATTAAACAATGGTCGACGATTGGCCAGAGCTTTGGTGGTTTCTGTACTCTGAGTTACTTGTCGCTGTTCCCACAGAGCTTGCAGCGTTGTTATGTGACGGGCGGCATTCCTTCTATTGAACGCGAAGCTGACGATGTTTATCGTGCGACTTACAAGCGTGTAGAAGACAAGAACAGAGCCTTCTTTGCTCAGTTCCCACAAGCACAAGCGATGTGTCGTGAGATCTCTGATTACCTGCTGAACAACGATGTGAAGTTGCCAAACGGTCAGGTGTTTACGGTTGAACAGTTCCAGTTGATTGGTATTAGCCTTGGTGGTGGCGAAGCGAACCTGCCGATGTACTTCACACTAGAGAGTGCGTTTGTTGAAGTGAATGGTCAAAAACAGTTGAGCTACAGCTTCTTAAATCAAATGCAGCAAGAGCAGGGCTACCTAACGAACCCAATTTACGCAATCTTACATGAATCGATTTACTGCCAAGGTGCAGCGTCTAACTGGTCTGCACACCGAGTACGCGAGCAGTATCCACACTTTAACTACCAATCGGGTAGTGAGTTCTGGTTTACCGGAGAAATGGTTTACCCATGGATGTTCGACCAACTAGAAACGTTGAAGCCATTGCGTGAAGCGGCCAATTTATTGGCTGAAAAGTCGGATTGGGGCTCTTTGTACAATGCAGAACAGTTGAGCAAGAATACCGTGCCAATGGCGTGTGCAGTTTATGCAGATGACATGTACGTTGAGTTGGATTATAGCCGTGAAACATTGGAGAACATTCCAAACTCGAAAGCGTGGATCACCAATGAGTATGAACACAATGGCTTGCGAGTAGACGGCGAGAGAATTGTCGATAAGTTAATGACGATGGTTGAAGCGTTAGAAAATTTGCCAAAATAATCAAATTATTAGCGTAGATTATCTACGTTAGAAGCTATCTATGTTAGAAGCTCTTACGTTAGAGACAATATACGTCAAAAACAAGAAAACGCTGCATCCGTGCAGCGTTTTTTTTATGTCATCGAACTATTCGATTTAAGGAACTAGGAGGGGTAGCCCTTGAAGCCATTAAGGTTGGATGACGATATCTTGATTTTCAGTGGTCGATAAGCTGGCGCGGTTCTGTTCGATAAGCTGAGCCGCATAAGAGGGAGTCACAGCTTGAATTTCGCCTTTTGAACGAATCGTTAATGCTTCCCACGCATGATCACGGTATTTGCCTGTCTGTGTATATTCAATAAGTACTCTCATGATTCTTCCATCCGATGTGTGGTTAACGTGCTACTAACATTAGCGCCATTATTGTGGTTACACACCTGTTAAAAATGGAACATAAGATTAACCAAATGAGAATGCGTGTAACTTGAAAAACAGACCCAACTGCACTTATCTTCTTAACCGCGTTTATCGTAACCAACCTTACTTATCGTAAATAGCGTCCATAAAAAAACGCTGCACGATGGCAGCGTTAAAGTTGAGATAGGTTGAAGATTGATTAGCTGTTTTCTAGGCCAACAATCTTGCGTGCAGACATCACTGCACTATCCAAATCGGTCAATCTACCAGCACTTGCTGGACCAAGAACTGATGAATACAAAGCCAACTGCTTCTCAAATGATAAATCTAATTGGTTATATAGATTTTGGCGGATTTGAGCGTGTTGCTGTGGCTTTGCGCTCGACAGGCCTTCCAACGTATCGTAGATGAGTGTAGTTGTATCCATAACTGTCCTTAGTACATCTTTAGAAAATTTTGCATATTATGCACTTGGTGTCATCTTTGTTCTGCGAGGTTGATCGCATTATGTGCAGCTCTGCTTAATTGTGTAATCAGTTAGTTACAATTGTGTTGTTTGGCAAAGCGTCGAAAGCTTGTGTTTGGACAAAAGAAAAGGAGACACAGTGGTCTCCCTTTGGTTTATTACAATTCACTTTTCAAGCAATTTGCCTGTTACCGGATATTGATGGTGTTGTCTCTTCGGTCATACATGTCTGGCGTGGTATGTAGGCCGCCCGCATAACCTGCTGCTTCAAGTGTTTCTCTTACCTCTCTAACATGCTCAGCTGTGACGGGTTCGTTGCGGTCGCCAAGGTTTGAACGCACAAACGTGATTAACTCAGCCAAGCGTTGATCTGACAATACATCCTCAAAACTCGCCATTGGCATGAAGTTTCTATCCTTGTCGAGGTAAGTAGGTTGCAAGCCGCGAACGGTTACCGCAATGGTGTTGAATGGGTCGCTGTGCATGATGATACCGTTGTTCAACAGAGTAGGGGCGATAGGGTCGCGACCTTTACCATCGTCACCATGACACGCCCCACAGGTTTGACGATATGTGGCGTAGATTTCACTGTTATACGCGGCCTCATCAAACCCTTTAGGTTGTAACGGAACTGCGTCACTAGCAATGGTGTTGTTGACGTCTCCGCTGAGTAGGTAATAAGACATCGATTCAACATCTTCACGCGTCATCAAGCTTAGGCTGTTTTTTACTACATCTGCCATACCTGCAAAAGCGGTGCCTTTGTCTGAATGTCCTGTGTGTAAAAAGTCGGTGAGTGTTGCTTCATCCCAACCATCGACATAGAGCTCATTAGCTGTGATATCGGGCGCGTTCCAACCGTCGATCAAGTTACCTTGGAAAATACGTTCAGGTATCAGAGCTTGAGCAATGTTTCGTGGCGTATGGCACTCCGAACAGTGACCAAGTCCTGCGACCCAATATTTGCCTTGTTGCCACTTATCGACATCCTCAATTTCTCCTTTAAGCTCCTCTGGTACTTCGTAATCAATAGGGTCAGTATCCATGAATACGATGTTCCAGCCAAGCAAACCTAAGCGAATGTTGGATGGAAACATCATGCTGTTGTCATCATTGCGTCGTGGCACGGCGGTGATTGACTGCATGTATTCCCACAAATCGACCATGTCTTGGTCGGTGAGGTATTGATAAGAGGTGTAAGGCATTGCAGGGTACAGGTAACCATTCTTACCTTTACCTGCAACTAACGCGGCTCGGAAGTCATCAAAGTCATAAGTCCCAATCCCTTCGGTGGTGTGTGGAGTTATGTTGGTTGAATACACGGTACCGAAAGGGGTGACAAAGGGCAGGCCGCCAGCAAAGGGTTCGCCACCTTCTGCACTATGACAAGCCACACAGTCACCGGCGTAAGCGAGATATTCTCCGCGCCCAACAGATGATGCTTTCAAACTCGCGAGCCTTTGTTGCTCCACTTCACCAGCGTGTCGGATATAAGCCCCAAGCGCGAGTATTTCGTTCTCGGTGAGCTGCTCATCAAACGCAGGCATTAGGTTGTTCAAACCGTAATTGATGGTGTGCTGAATCTCTTCAATACTGCCGCCATGAAGCCAGATGTCGTCTGAAAGATCAGGTACGCCAATCGCTGGGTTCGCAACAGAACCATCAGCGTGACAAGACGAGCAGTATTTTACAAACAGCTCTTTGCCGACTTTAACTTTTACTTCTGGAACATCGGTATGGCGTTGGTTGAGAGACGCTAGGTAGTAAGAAACCTTAGCCACTTCATCGGGGCGCATGATTTCGCTCCAACCTGGCATAGCACCGTTCCGACCTTTGGCGATCGAATGAATAACAGCTTCATCACTGCCACCGTACAGCCACTCTTGGTCTATCAGGTTAGGGAAGTGCTTTTGTCCCTGAGCATTATCTCGGTGGCAGGCCGCACAGTGAGTTTGGAACAAGATCTTACCGCTATTGACGATCTCTGGGACTGCTGCTAATCCTTGTAACGTGGTTTCACTGGTTTGAGAGAATTGTTCATTGAGAGTGGTGGATGGTGAACTGAGCTTATCATCGCTTTGTTCCCAATCGACTAATCCTTCCCATTCGCCAAGCCCGGGGTAGAGCACCAAATAACCAGCAGACAAAAGAAATGCGACCGCATAGCTTACAAACAACAGCTTAGGTGGAGGCGCATCTTTCTCTTCAATACCATCAAAGGTGCCAATGGTGTGGTCGTGATCGGCCTTGTGATTGCTACGCCAGTATTTAACGACAACAGACACCATCAGAATAAAGAATATTAAGGTTAAGAGTACCGCCCATAGATTCCAGAATGTGCTCATTGTGATACCTCCTGTGACGTATCTTTACCCAGGCTTTGTAAATAGCGAATCAGCGCTTCACCTTTGGTTTTGCCTCTTACTTGCAATCGGGCGTCACCAATTTCTTGATCGGTATAAGGCACACCTAAGGTACGTAACACTTCCATTTTGGCGCTAATATCATCGCCAGTCAGAGTCTGCTCAAATAGCCACGGGTAAGAGGGCATGATCGATGTAGGAACGACTTTTCGAGGATCAATTAAGTGAATAACATGCCATTGGTCAGAATACTTTCTACCTAAATTAGTGAGATCAGGGCCAGTACGTTTAGAGCCCCACAAGTTAGGAAACTCATAGATATCGTCTGCTTCTTGGTTGGGGCGACCATTACGCTTCACTTCTGGCTCTAGAGGGCGAACCATTTGTGTGTGACAAACATGGCAGCCTTCACTGATGTAGATGTCTCGGCCAGCTAACTCTATCGGTGTGAGTGGCATCGCTAAGCTGCCTTTGGCAATATCATCTCCACGGACAATGCTTGGCATTACCCAGACCAATAAAGAGAAGGAGGCCACGACAACAGTGGTCAAAATTAAAATGACGATTGAATGTGTAAAGTCTTTACTCATCATTTAAGCCCCCTCATTAACGGTGTGTTTAGCATCATGTACTGCGGGCATACGAACCGTTTTGTACAAGTTGAAAGCCATTAAGAACAATCCAAGTACAAACAGCGCACCACCAAAGAAACGCATGAATAGCCAAGGTGCTTTAAAGTCCATAGCTTCTACAAAACTGTAAATCAGTTCGCCATTTTCATTTTGAGCGAGCCACATATACCCCTCGCCGATGCCTGCGATCCATAGTGCTATTGCATAGATGGCGACGCCAGCATGAGCAAGCCAAAAGTGCCATTTAATCAGTCGTCGTGACCATAGATCGGTTTGGCCCCATAAGCGTGGAATGAAGTAGTAAAAAACCGCTATCCCTGACATTCCAACCCATCCGAGAGCCGCGGAATGGACGTGTCCTATGATCCATTCGGTGTTGTGTGCCACCATGTTGAACCAGCGAATAGCGAGTAACGGACCTTCGAATGTTGCTAAGCAGTAGTAAAGAATCGCTGAGAAAAAGAATAAAAGAATGTAGTCGGACTTCAGCTTTTCTTTGTTTTGTAGGAGGGTCATTGCACTATTGAACGCGCCCGCCCAAGAAGGGAGCCACAGGATCAAAGACATTACGATGCCGATGTTCTGAATCCAGATAGGAACGGAAGAGTAAACCAAATGGTGCGTTCCGGCCCACGTGTAAAAGCCGACCAAGCCCCAGAAATGGATCACAGACAAACGGTACGAATAGATAGGTCGATCCGCTGCTTTGGGTATGAAATAGTAATTCATACCAATCACACCAGCAGTCAGCAAGAAGCCGACGGCATTATGTCCCCACCACCACTGAACAATCGCATCTTGAGCGCCTGCAAACACAGAGTAAGACTTCATCGCCAACACAGGCATCGCGAGGTTGTTCACGATGAAAATCATTGCAACGACGATGATGAAAGCAGCAAAGAACCAGTTAGCCACGAAGATATGGCTGACCTTACGCTTAGCAAGGGTGCCAAAGAACAACACCGCATACAGCACCCAAACCAGCACAATCATTAAGTCGATTGGCCATTCAAGCTCCGCATACTCTTTTGAGCTGGTGTGTCCTGCGGGTAACGAAATGACCGCAAGTAACAAGATGAATTGCCAGCCCCAAAATACCATCCATGAAAGGCTTTTATTGAACAAGTCACAATGGCCTGTTCGCTGGGCAATGTATAAAGACGTCCCCATCAAGATATTCACGACGAAGCCGTAAATTACTCCAGAGGTATGTAGCGGACGCAGTCGACCAAATTGGAAATATTGAGAATCAAAGTTTAAGACTGGCCAATATAATTGCGCGGCGAGAATCACGCCGATGATCATACCTACAATCGCCCACACTAAGGATGCGATAATGAAGTACTTCACGACCTTAATGCTGTATTGCGTTGTCACTTGTTCCATAACAAGGCTCCTTGCCTAGATATTTTGATTCGCTGACTTAATTTGAATCGCCAAGCGAGCTTGCTTCGTTGCCGAGCACTGAATAGAAATAGGAAATGTCACGGATGTCTTGGTCTGAGAGCGTGTCGGCTTGTTGTTGCATGAGAATCGCTAAGCCACTGGTTCTTTCTCGAGTCTGGTAATCTTTCAGTGAGGAGATGAGATAACCCACTTTTTGACCGCGAAGGTTCGGGTAGGGGTCTTGTGTTGAGATGCCATCAGCGCCATGACAAGTCATGCACACTTTGGCTTTTTGTTTACCTAACTCGAATTGTTCTTGGTTAACTTCGGCAGAAACAGGAAACATGACCAGCGTCATTACCAGAGTAGAAAGTGTCGCCATGGGGTTAAATTTTTTTATATTCAAACTCATTCTCGATTCCCTTGATTATGAAATGAGTAAGCTTTCTAAGATCAATACACGAGATCAACTGGTGAAGTAGAAACGACTGGAACCCGTTATTAAGTCTCTTAAAGCTGCTTACGTTCGATTAAAGGTTATGCAGCAACCAGCATTCTCGCTACTTACTTACTCATATTTATTGTTAATTTTGTTGTTTGATACGTATTCATAAGGCTTATTGGTTTACTTACGCAGAGTAAAATACGAGTTTTTGTTACTAGACGGTCGAGAAGGAATACGTCAAGCGGGTAGGGAGTGCTGAACGAGAGCGGTGATGGAAGCGACAGAGAAGTGAGAGAGAAACTGCGAAGCTATTGAAAAACTGCGAGGTGTAGGGGGCCTTAGGGATAAATCGATACCAATCAATCTGAGTGGTATCGGTACAAGTTAAATGGTCAATTTATACTAGACTCAATTTAGTGACCTTTTTAAATGGAGTTTAGAATGAGAACTGTATTCTTGTTGATGCTTTGGCTTTGCTCGTTTTCGATTTTTGCAGCCTCAGAGTTAACGGTTTTCGACCACTCCGGGCAAAAGCATGGTTTTAGTAGAGAGCAACTCCTGTCACTTCCTCAAAAAGAAATTACTACCACCTTGCCTTGGGTCGAAGGGCTGACCGTTTATAGTGGTGTGACGTTACAAACGGTGCTTGAAAATATAGATCTACCGATATCATCACAAGTTACTTTCGTAGCATTGAATGACTATAAAATTGCGGTGCCCAAAGAAGATTTTGATACCTATGAACCCATCATTGCGATTAAAAAGAATGGTGAGTTGATGTCTGTGAGGGAGAAAGGCCCGTTTTGGTTGATTTACCCAATCTCTGCGAACCCTGAGACCAATACCCCTGATTTCCATGCCAAGATGATTTGGCAGATTCGTGATATTCATCTGTAGAGGCTAATTATGAAGAAGCTGTTGTCTATGGCTGCAATCAAAGTCGTTGTTTTGTCTTTGGCCGTGGTTGTTCTATCCGTCAATATCTACAGCGTTACTCGAATTAATGACATCAACAAGAGCTTTTCTAATCGCCAAAATGAGGCCACATGGTTTGTTTTTCAACTTGTCAAAGAGTATGCAAACTTCTTGATGGTTAGCCACGCAAAGAAGATTGATTATGATGAACTTTGGTTGGCTTATGACATTACATGGAGTCGCTTTGATATTCTGATCAACAGCACTGAATCGTCCAATTTTATTCGCTCAGCAAACTTTAAGCCTTACTTTACCGCAGAGTTTGAAAAGTTTAAGTCGCTAGAATCGTCAATCAAGTTGGTCAGTACAGGGCAATTACCTAAAGAATCGCTGCAGAAGAAAGTTGATATTTGCTACACCACTTTGGTCGAATTCATTAACGAAAAGTTTCGATTACAAAGCCCAGTTATTGAAGAAAATACGTCCATAGTAGGCAAATTTGTTGTTGTTCACCAAATCAGCAGCGCCTTTCTTGTTTTGATTTTGTTGATGACAGGCATCATTTTCTATCTCGATTTTTCCATCAAACGAAAACTTTATTCTACCGACTTCATTACAGGCTTTCGTAATCGAGTATCGTTAATGAAATTTGTTAAGAACAGCTATCCTACAAACGGTAACTTCGACCTTTACTTTGTACGAATCAGAAATCTCAGTGAGATAAACCAAAAGTATGGGCTTGAATATGGAGACTTGGTGGTGAGTTCAGCCGCTAAGTCTCTGACGGCAAAGGTTCCGGAAAGTACTATCTCGTTTCGTAGTAGTGGCAGCCAATTTCTATTCTTCATTCCTGAGCACTTGTACACAAGTGATGAGATACAGGAAAAGTTCAATGACGTGCTCAAGGACTATATCTCGGCGGGCAATTTAGAATTGATGATTGACGCTGTAGTCAGGCATAAGAAGAATATCAGCTCTAAAGATATGATGGAGCTATTAACGACAATGCAGAGCTAATCTCCGCATTAGCGATAAGTTAAATCGTCAGGTTTTGTTTGCTTTTTGCTCGCCATTCTCCCACTTCACTATCATGGCCTTTGCCATCCTTTATTTGCCTCCTCATTCAATGTGTAGCCAACGCAGAGCTCCTGCACTGATGAAGATAGTTCTACTACTAGTTATAGCTATAGTGGATTGCAACGCTTGGATAGGAAGGGAGGCCTTGAGGTTTAGGTTTAAGGTTTAAGGTTACTGCTTTTGAGTGAGAGCAACGATTCGCTCGTTAGATCTCGAACTGGTAACAGACTGCGGGTTTAAAATTGCTTGCGGATTATGGTCTCGCACAAACTCGATGAATTCCAGATAAGTGAGTGGTTGGCTAAAGAAGTAGCCTTGTATTAGGTCACAGTTCGCTTTTTTAAGGTAATGATACTGTTCTATGGACTCGACACCTTCTGCGACGATTCGCGTGTCACAAGAGTGGCCTAAGTTAACCATAGATTCGACCATCTTACGGTCGGCTTTGCCGTCTACCATGTTATCGATAAAGCTCTTATCAATTTTTAGCTCATCCACAGGGTAGTGGAGTAGCTGGTTGAAGGCTGTGTATCCAGTACCAAAGTCATCAAGTGAAACCTTTAAGCCTAGGCTTCTGATTCTCTCGATAGTCTGTACCGTAAGCTTGGTACTTTTCACGTAACTGGTCTCAGTTATCTCGATAATAATGTTGCTAGGAGGTACTTGGTACCGTTCGATAACCTTACGAATATTGTCGGCAAAATTGCGGTTGTATAGCTCCATTGCTGAAATGTTAATGGATAAGGTACCTTTGTACTTGTGGATTTCTGAGAGCTCTTTATAGCTCTTGATAGCGGTGCTAATAACCCACATATCGAGTTTGGATATGAGGTTGCTTTTCTCTGCTGCAGGTATGAATTCGTCTGGACCCGCGTTTATGTCAAATAAAGCAGGGCAACGAATCAAACACTCAGCGCCATCTACCTGAAGTGTTTTAGCGTTGAAAATAGGCATAAAGCGAAGTTCAAAGTTATCACTGTCACAGCACTCTAAAAGCCTTTTTTCTATAATGTCGTGTCTCTCTAACGTGTGTAATAACTCCTCGCCATAAACAATACGGCTTTCTCCATCATTGTGAGATTTTGCACGGAGCAGCATCTCATCAATACATCGGTGCCAAATTTCTTCAAACTTTGGTGTGTCGAGCGGTAAAACACCTGTTGCGAGTGATAACCTAAACCCATAGTAATCAAGGAACGTAGTGCTAGTCAGCGTATTATTGATGTTCTCTATTTCTTCGTTTATCACTTGGCTTTTATCCATTTCTAAAATGGCAATAAACTGATTCCCCCCAAGCCTTGCTATGGAGTAGTCATTGCAACTGAAACCGGAAGATGACTGTTGGTTTTGTAGAGTTTCTCTAAGCACCCTAGTTAAGCTTATTAGTACATTATCACCAACTTTTGCACCGTAGAGATCGTTGATTTTACGGAAGTCGATGATGTCCCAACAAACCACATAGCAGTGTGGGTTCATTGAACTCTTGAGGCGTACATCAAGGTGTCGGATGAATGAGCGTCGATTGGCTAGCTTGGTGAGTTGGTCGAATTCGGCTTCGAACTTCAATTCTGTTAGCGAGTCTATGTACGCGTTCTTTAAACCATCAATTTCACTTTGCCCCGATGAACGCTTGAAATACCTAAGCTTGAGCCCGCCGATCGATATCTCTTGCAGTAAGTCTTTAAGCGGGCGCACAAGTTGGTAACGCACCACTAAATGCACGATCAACATGATCGTAAAGAGAGTGCCAAAGCCACCTAACAAGGTTTGTTTAGCGATGATGGCTTTCTCATGGTTGAACTTTTGTTCTCGAATATTTACTTGCGCGATGAGATGTCGGCTGGTCATCTGCACATTGATATTATCTTGGGTTTGCTCAATTGATTTGATAACGAATTGGGTATTTGCGATGTTGGCAGCATCTGAGGATGGCTCGATTAAGAACTGAATATTGTCATCGTCATTGTATTTGATTAATAAGCTAGAGAGTTGTATCAGAGGTCCGTCAGCAATCAAAATGTAGCGATTTAAACTGCTACTTGCACGTTTATCTTGAGGAAGGAGGTAAGGGTCAATAGCCGCAACATACGAATATCTTAGCTCGCCACTAATCGAGACATAAGAGAAGCCTTCGTAGGAGAGTTCCTTCTTGCTGATTAACGAGGTGTATATGTCGAAGACTCTTTCATAAATCTTGTCAGGGATTTTTAGCCCCTCGAAAGGATCGGCTCTGAGAGTCGAAAGCGTTAATTTGAACTTAGGGTCCACGATATAAACATTGCGTTGCCCAAAATGATTGACGTGATTCTGGCTTAATACTCGGAGTACTCGTTTTTCCAATAGCGATAGAGTCGTGTAGTCGCCAGGATTTTGAATGTAGCGGAGGAACTGCAACGAAGAACCGATATCTTTAACTAGTAAGGACAAGCCGAGCTGCTCGTATTCCGCCGCGACTAAAGCGGTGTTCACATCAGATTGCACCTTGTCCAAATACATGTGCTTAGCATGATTTGATGCGAAGTTGTACATCACGATTCCTGCTATCAGGAGCACAAATGTCAGCGTTGGTAAAAGTACAAAATAGAGCTTCTTCAATACTGGCATGAGTTATCTCAAACTGTCGACAATACGATTGCGAATTTGAATGCTACTCGGTTCTAACGGCTGATAAAGGTAGCTGCGATCTAATACTTCTTTATTCGGGAAAAGCTCGGGATCGTTTTGATACTCCTGAGAAGTGAGTGCTTTTGCTTTTGAACTTGGCGTTGCAAACCATGAATCCATTGCGTTTTGAGCGGCGATTTCGGGTTGCGATAAGAAGGCGAGAATCGTGGTTGCCTGTGGAGATCGCTCTCCGTTGTTAATTGCAGCCATACACTCTAACCATAAGGTTGTTCCTTCTAGAGGCACTGTGTAGGCCCAAGATGCCTCAGGTTCGGCATCATTAAGCACATAGCTGTCACCTGAGTATCCGTAGGCGAGGTCGATATTGGCTAAGCGCTCAAGCTGGTGGATGTGGTCGATGACATACTCATTGCTTTCAAGATGTGGTTTTTGCAGTTGTAGCGTTTTGTACGCAACACGAAGTTCTTGCTCATTATTAGTAAATGGGTTAAATCGATTGACCAATAACGCCGTGCTCACCAAGTCGGTGGGGTCGTAGTACATACTTATACGGCCACTGACTTTAGAGTCGGGTTCAAGAATCGCCATCCAAGATTCTGGGGCGGAGATTCTATCACTGCGATATAGGATACCGGATGTTCCCCAAGCGTAAGGAATACCATATTCACCGCATCCATCTGCCCACCTGGGATCAAAATTGCTTTCAATGGATTGTTGTAAGTCACTTAGGTTATGGAACAGGTTTTGTTTGGCTAATGCCTTAAGTTTTACGCTTTCGATGATGACCAGTTCAAAAGCGCCTCGACGCTCGCTTAATAGAACCTCATCCCTTATTGACTCATCAGAGAAGAATTGTTGCTTTAGTGAGATGCCGTAGGTATCACTCAACTGGGTAACGACGCTGTCAGATAAAAATTCATCCCAATTGTAGAGATAAATATCATGCTGCTGGCCAAATACAGGGCTAGCCAAAAAGGATGTTGACGCAAGTATTGATACGCAAAACGCTTTCACTGACGGATTCCCTTTCGTACGTGATAACTAAATCGTAGCCCAAAATCTGCAACCTGATTCAAATTTACGACTCTTATTTTAGTACAACCTAATGCAATGCATGCGAACACCGACTTTTAATTACCAAAATAGAAGGGAAATGAGTCTGGGTTATGAGATCGCTAGGCAAAATAATGGATTAACTATCTAAACTAAATGTTGGAAAGTCGGTTATTAGAGCGTCTTTACCTAACGAGGCTTATGAAAACGTGTTGTCCGTCTGATTCTCTTAGTATCGAAGCATTAATTATGAACCAAAAAACCAACCGCAAGTTAATTATGCGATAATAATGCATTAAATTTCAAAATAAGGACGTTGATTTATGGATGCAGGTTTAGTTGGGATTTTTGTTACCGTGGCGATTGCTCATTTTTTGGCGTTGTTGAGCCCCGGACCAGACTTTGTGATTGTGGTGAAGAGTGCTGTTCGAAATAAGGGAAAAAAATCCCTAGGCGTTGCATTCGGTATTGCCAGTGCGAATGCGGTTTATATTGCTTTGTGCTTGGTTGGTGTTGGCTCGATTCTAGCGGCATCCGTTTCTATTATGATTGCACTCAAGATCATTGGTGGTGTGTTTCTTGTTTATCTTGCTGTACAAGCGATAAGAGCGGAAAAATGCAATTACAGTAATTTCGATGTTGACGAAGAAGGTGCCTCCAATCAAACCACTTTTCTTAAAGAATTCCTCACCGGTTTTCTATCGGGCATCCTTAACCCTAAAAACCTTTTGTTCTATTTGAGCTTATTTACTGTTGTACTGAACAATGACGTTGGCTTCATGTTTAAGTTAGGTCTAGGTATTTGGATGACGGTGGTTGTATTTGTATGGGATGCGGCGATCATCTTCCTGTTATCTGCACCTAAAGTGCGTCCAGAGTTTACACGTGTTGCTTACTATATTGATAAAGTGACAGGAGTCATGCGGGGCTACTTGGCTTGACTATTGTGAAATCTGCTCTAGTCCGCCAGTAGATTATATTGAATTATAATTACTTGGTAAGCTTACGTTCGTAGCTCGATATGGTGTCGGTGTGCCACGAATGTGAGCTTGTTTCCTGCCAGGCTGATACGTTTTATCTTTTATCTGCTCGATTATAAACCTTC
Source organism: Vibrio splendidus 12E03 (assembly GCF_000272105.2). Taxonomy (GTDB): domain Bacteria; phylum Pseudomonadota; class Gammaproteobacteria; order Enterobacterales; family Vibrionaceae; genus Vibrio; species Vibrio splendidus_I. The sequence continues at coordinate 18,317 of NZ_AJZD02000035.1, read as the reverse complement.
TGCTTAATCCACGAATTCTTTGCATAACTCTTTGTTTGTCATTTCTTTTGTTTCTGATTAAGTATCTATAAATTTGTTTCTAAAGACTTGTAGCACAAGGTGATTGTGCTTATTGTGGGCAGCAATATCTAGGTTATGTCCCAACGAGCCATGATTGCCGGTTTGGGAAATGTTGTGCATTTAGGAGCCATTGTGGATTTAGAGATATATCAAGTAGATTCGTTTACAACTCAAGCGTTTAAAGGGAACCCTGCCGGGGTTTGTATCTCCAAAGAGCCGTTGGATGAGTCGTTAATGTTTTCAATCGCTGAAGAGATGGCGGTATCTGAAACGGCTTTTCTCGCGCTTAACACTATGACGCTTAAATGGTTTACTCCCGAAGTCGAAGTGAAGCTGTGTGGACATGGCACACTGGCAACGGTTCATGTGATGAAAGAACAAGGACTGCTTGAGACAGGTGATAAGGTCGTGTTTAACACCTTATCTGGGGAATTATCTGCCGCCGTTTGTGAATCGTCTATCGAGCTTGATTTTCCTAGCTCCGAACTGCCATTAGATTCTGAACCCAACCTCACGCTGCTTGAACATCTAGGTTTAGAGCCGCATCAAGTCGTATCATTCCAAGAATTTGACTCTAAGCAGTTAATCGAAGTATCCAACGAACAAGTATTATTGGAGCTTTCACCAAATTTTGATGCGTTAAAAGGCATTCAAGGTCGCGGTGTTGTGGTCACAGCATTGGCAGCAAATACGGAACTTGATTTTGTTTCTCGTTACTTTGCACCCTGGGTTGGGGTTAATGAAGATCCTGTGACTGGTTCGGCGCATTGCGCATTGACGCAGCACTGGGCAGAAAAGCTCAAAAAAAGCAGTTTCAGTGTTTATCAGGCGTCTCGTCGTGGTGGTTATATGTCGACAGAGCTCTTAGCTAATGGGCGAATAAAGTTAATCGGTTCTGCGACCACTGTGATTAGTGGCGTGTTGAAGCTTTAGATCTCTATAGAAGCTTTAGGTCTCTATAGAAGTTTTAGATCGCTGTTTGACCTGTATCGTTGGAACCGCCTAGTACGTTTTATTCGACTGTTCACAGTTAAAAGAGGCGGCTAGGGCGTAATGTATTATTGAAGGAATCACCGTGTCTGCCTTTTATCTTTCTCAAGTATTAGTCGCGATAGCCATTTGTTTTGATCTTCTGTCATTCCAATTCAAGGAAAGGAAGAAAATCGTCACTTGTCTGTTCTTTGCTGGCGTTCTTATTTCGAGTCACTTTATCCTTCTCGAACAATGGACAGCGGCGAGTTTAATGACGATTGCCACGGTTCGCTATTTAACGAGCGTATTTTCTACCTCGTCTAAGTTTAAATATTTGTTCTGTTCTATGTCGGTGGTCGCAACCGCAGTGACTTACTCAGGGTTGACCAGCATATTGAGTTGCTTTGCTTCCGTGTTTCAAACCTTTGCTGCCTTCAATAAAGATGACCGTCGATTAAGAGAATTGATGATCATCGGAACCAGTTTTTGGCTGGTTCATAATTACTTAGTTGGCTCGCCAACAGCGGTTCTGATGGAAGCGCTGTTTATCTGCAGCAACTTGGTGGGCTATTACCGTTTTTATTTCAGAAAGAGTGCTGCTGCTTAGGTTGTACAGTGCAGTTAAAGCCCAGGTTGTTAATCAATTCAATGCTAGCTAGGAGAGCTTGATGCCAAACATTTACAATGATGTTCCTTCGTCAATACCCAATGAAATATTCAATGACCTGATTGCCAACGACGGTGTTCGAATCGAAAGAATATTGTCGCATGGACATAGCTCACCAGAAGAGGGTTGGTATGACCAAGATGAGAATGAATGGGTGATGGTGATTGAAGGTAAAGGTGTCATCGAGTTTGAAGATGGACGCGTTGTTACTTTATCAAAAGGGGATTACATCAACATCGCTGCACGAGAAAAGCACAAGGTCATTGGTACGGATAAAGACATGGTGACGATCTGGTTGGCTGTGTTTTATCGTTGATATCTTGTTCTAAAGCTGAGGTTGTTGAGTGCAGGTTACAGAGCCTGTTGAGCTTGGACTTTTGAGCCTGCTGATTCAGCTGTCTATTTGCACCTCTGAAAGAACTTAAGGCAAAAAGGAGTATGTCGTGGTTAGAATTCGAAACTATCAAGCGAGTGATGATAAAGCACTGTGGGAGATCTTCTTTCATACCGTACGTAACGTGAATGTTCGAGATTATTCTCAACAGCAAGTCGAAGCTTGGGCACCCAGTAGCTTTGACTTTGTATTATGGAAAAAGCGTATGAATGGGTTACAACCCTTTGTAGCTGAGCTCGATGGCTGCGTTGTTGGCTATACTGACCTGCAACCGAACGGCTTGATTGATCACTTTTTCTGTCACCACGAATATCAAGGGAAGGGTGTAGGGAAAGCGTTGATGGAACATGTTTTCACTGTGGGTCGAGTTCGTGGCGTATCGAGATATTTCTCTGAAGTAAGTATTACCGCAAGGCCTTTTTATGAGCACCTTGGCTTTAAGGTAGTAAATGAACAGGAAGTCGAAATGCGTGGCGTAAAGCTGACCAATTACGTGATGGAAAAGGTGGTTGATGATGGACAAGGCAGCTGAATAGGTGGACTCGTGTTCTTAGGGATACAGAAACCAAGTTTGAAATATTAATGAACCTTATTAAGGATAACTTTTCCTGATCTATTGATATTGTCGATGAGTTCAAATTGTGTGCAAGATAATTTGTCTAATCTAAACATTGAGTGAATACAAGGAGTGTTGTTCATGAGTCATGTGAGTAGATCTAAACTATATACATTGGTGTCGATGTTGTCCTTCGCTGTTGGCGTTCTTGCCTTAGATGCTGGGGTTTCGGGGTTATTTCCTCTCTTTGTTGTCGTCATCTCATTTTTTTCATTCGTCATTAACTCGTTTCTTTGTTTGTTCGGAGGTAAACGCGAAGATGGCTTTGATGCCTATCAAAAAGCAAATCAGACTCGGTCGGGAGCACTGGTCAAAGGCTTAGAAGACTCGAACAAATAAACCTATGCCTTCAGACGAACGGTAATCTCATTTCTGACACAGTTTTCACCTGCTTTTTGTTCTCTTATTCAAGAAAAATCATCACTTTAGAGATAATATTCACTTCAACTAATATCAGTGAAGGAAGTAAAGTGGGTATTGAAGCTTTAGCGTTTGTGATGGACGCATTAATCACCGCATGTTGTATGTACATCGCCTCTAAAATGTCTTTCGTGGTCGCAGATTTTAAATCCCTTCTTATTATTGCTGTTATCGTTGCTTTGGTGTCATTGATTCCGACAGTGGGCTGGGTGTTAGGGTTGATTCTGTTTGTGTACCTACTGGGGAAAGCGACGAACTCTAGTATTGGTGATTGCATCTGGGTGGTGGTCTTCACGAAGGTGGTATCGATGGCGGCCTTTCTGATATTCGGGCGCTTGTTTATGTAATCCGGGTTCTTGCTTATATAAAGGCAGGTTCGGCTAATTTGATACCGATCTTAACTTGGTATTTAAACGTCAAAAGGGTGTGAGCCTGTCACACCCTCTAAGAACCTTTGATTTGTGTTCATCTTTATTATTTAGGCAGTAATACAGCATCAATCACATGGATAACACCATTGCTTGCTTCAACATCTGCCATCACGACCTGCGCTTTGTTGATCATCACGTTGCCGTGATCAATTCCTACCATTACCGCTTCGCCTTGCACTGTTACTGCACTATCAAGTTTCATCACTTCAGACGCCATTATTTTCCCTGACACCACATGATAGGTCAGTACTGCGATCAGCTTGTCTTTGTTTTCTGGCTTCAACAGCATATCAACCGTTCCTTCTGGTAGCGCAGCGAACGCTTGATCCGTTGGCGCAAACACAGTGAAGGGACCGTCACCTTTCAATGTTTCAACTAAGCCTGCCGCTTTTACCGCTGCTACCAAGGTGTTCAAAGAGCCGTTTTCAGCCGCCACGTCAACGATATCTTTCTTCATTCCGTGGTGATCAGCGTGAGCAAAAGCCGTAAAAAGAAGCGTCGCAACTAGCACTGACATGGTTTTGATTAATTTATTAAACATATTGTCTTCCTTTGAGTTTTGTCCGTTATTTTCGAGAGGTATTACGAACGCCCAATCGTGATAGATCAATTTGTTGTGTCTTTGAGTGAATGGTTAGCGATATCGACAGCGCCAAGCGAATAAATTCATATTGTTAAATTATTGTTATAATTCCATTTTGATGCTTATAGTTACTTGGTGATTATTTAAGTAATGGATGTGAATATGAGGTTTGTTTTACCAGTAGTCTTTTCTGCATTGGCTTCAATGCCTGCATACAGTGGCCTTGCTCCAACGGAAGGTTTCAGCGGCAACTTCAGTGTTTTGGCGGGTTTATCTTCTGACAGCAGTAACTTGAGCACCGAGCAAGACGCGAATCAAGCAACTAACACCCAGGAAGGGGACAGCGAAAAGCAAGGGCTACTCGGCTTTTTGGGTACGGTTCAATATACCTTTGGCGAGTCACTGGCTCATCAAGTGTATGCGGGTACCACTCGAGAGGATATAGCAACAGGTACCATTGCGTTTGAGATCGGTTATCGATATCAACTTTCTGGTGGCACCATATTGGATTTTTCTGTTCTTCCTACGCTTATCTCGGGCAAGGCTTGGACGGATCCGTATGCTGTTGGCGTTAATCGAAATGAAACGGATGTCAAAGGTAATGTAGGACGACTGCAGCTCACTAATATCGGTGGAACTGGTTTTCGAACGGATCTCGCATTTGGGCAATCTGATGTTGATGAAGAGCTATCTGGTAGCCAAGGCTTATCTCCGGAAGATGCTGTGCTGCTGGATAGGGAAATAACCTATGTGTACGCCAAAGCAGGATACCGCTTTATCTTACCAAACCACGCAGGTCTATTTGTTCCTTCAATGGTGTATTTCCACTCAGACGCAGAAGGAGGAGCACTCAGCTTCGATAGTTATGGTATTGAATTAAACTACGCGAAGAGAATCGGTCGTCATGGTTTTGTTGTCACCCTAGATGCAAGTGATCGTGAATATGATGAGTCGAATCCAATTTACGGGCAAGTACGTGAAGAGAATGAATTCGGTGCATTCTTAGCTTATGAGTTTGGTGGTTTGATGGGCTATAAAGATTGGGCGTTCATTACTTTACTGGGTTTAAGAAGCATAGATTCTAATATCGATTTCTATAACTCCGAGCAAGTATTAGCGAGTGTGGGTGTGGATTATAAATTCTGATATTCACATTATTTTAAAAATACTCATCAAAGCAGAAGTTTAAGTTCAGTCTTACTATTTGTTTAATTATTTCTGGCACTTACACCTTTAAAGGTTGTAGGTGCCCGTTGCTATCCGTAATATGAAACTTAGCTTATGGATAGAAATAATAGGATAAGGAAGCGCTTTGGAAATACAAATTAGACATTTAGAAGCAACGGATAGCCAAGATATTTTCGATATTTATCGCCGCCCTTCAGTTTCAGAAAACACCTCACAAAAGCCTTATCTTAGTTCTGAACAAGTGGAGCGACTGTTTGGTCATTCAGACCATTTCACTTTGGTTGCGGAAGTCTCCGGTAAAGTAGTGGGCCACATTACTTTATTCATGACCACCAAGGTAAGAGACAGGCACTGCGCTGGTCTTGGTATTGCTATTCACCCGGATATGCATGGTAAAGGGGTCGGTAAGGCGTTAATGCAAGAAGCGATCAATCAGGCGGATAACTGGCTTAACCTCGTGCGTCTTGAGTTAGAGGTTCATGCCGATAACCACACCGCTATTGCTTTGTATGAACGTGTAGGCTTTCAGTTAGAAGGCACAAAAAGGCTGAGTACATTCAAAGCGGGTAAGTACATCGATATGTTGCTGATGTCGAGAATACGACCAGATTACCGTTGAGATCGAACCAAACGGTTCCTGCTTTAGAAATCGGTTAATGAGTAATTGATTAGTGAAATTCCCATTGAACTCTGTATAGTAGCAACCGTTTGCTTCGTATAACCCCAATGATATGGTTTGGGGGTCTCTACCAGCTCCCGCAAAGTGCTGATTACGAAGGGTTTAGATCACAATAGTGTTCTTACTCTTTGTAATGGCGTTCAAAAATATCCTGTCTATTATTCAGAGTAAGTGCACACCTAAAATCCATAGTAGGTGAAATATGAACGCATTTATTCAAGGGCTCCCAAAAGTAGAGTTGCATTTACACATTGAAGGCTCGCTTGAGCCTGAGTTACTTTTCCAGCTTGCTCAACGCAATGGCATTGATCTGCCTTATTCATCCCCAGAGCAGTTAAGACGCGCATACGAATTTGATGATTTACAGTCATTTCTGGATATCTATTATCAAGGTGCTGATGCACTGCGCACAGAACAGGATTTCTACGACTTAACATGGGCTTATCTAGAACGCTGTAAAGCCGACAATGTTATCCATACTGAGATTTTCTTTGATCCTCAGACACATACCGATCGTGGCATTGCATTCGACACCGCTATTAACGGCATTCATCGTGCGCTTGAACAGGGTCATAAAGAGTTGGGCATTACCTCTCAAATCATCGCATGTTTTTTGCGCCATTTATCTGAAGAGAGCGCCATTCAAACGTTCGCAGAGGTATTGAAGCATCAAGATAAGATCGTCGGGGTTGGACTGGACTCTTCTGAATTAGGACACCCACCAGAGAAGTTCAAGCGTGTATTCCAACAAGCAAAACAAGCGGGCTTCTTGACGGTGGCGCATGCAGGAGAAGAAGGGCCGGCTCAAAACATTGTCGATGCGATTGAAATGCTCAGCGTGAGTCGAGTGGATCATGGTGTCCAGTGCATGACAGACGAAGCTATAATCGAAGAGCTGATTGAAACCAAAATGCCACTGACGGTGTGCCCACTGTCGAATATTAAATTGCGTGTATTCGATGTGATGGAAGACCACAACATTGTCGAACTGCTCAGAAAGGGTGTGGCTGTAACGATTAACTCGGATGACCCTGCATACTTTGGTGGTTATATGTCGGATAACTTTAACGCGGTGAGCTTAGCTCATGAGATGACGGAGCAAGAGCTTGCTCAATTTACTTTAAATGCTATAGAAGCGAGCTTTATTGAAGAATCATTGAAACAGCAATATCGTGATGTTGTTCAAGGTTACTTAGCTAAAGCTGATTTTGACCAGAATTTCTAGCCGCTGTGCCCATTTACTAGCAGCTGAGTATAAAGCGCTAGGGTGGCCAACAAAAGTAGATGGGAAAGTGTTATCTGCTGAGCCTGTTTAGTTTACGTAGCTTAAATTCGCTAGATAAAGACAGAAATCAAGAAGCTGGCAAAGTGCCAACTTCTTTCGTTTGAACGAGAGATCTTAGTCTACTTGTTTGTAATTAAATCTACTTGTTCACGTAGTCTTTGAATTTCTGCTTCGTTTCAGCATCCGCTTTTTCGTACCAGAAATACAACATTTCTTCAGCTGTATTCGCCGCATTTCCGTCAATCTTTGCTGGAAGCGTTACGGGTTGTACTACAGCAGCCGCTGCACCCGCGCTAGCACCTAGTGTAAGTGCAGCGATGCCGCCTTTCTGGTTGTATTCTTTAGCTTCTTGAGGGTATTTACGACCAATCTGCATGCCATCTTTGATTAGCTTATCTTGCTTAACATTGATTGCATTTTGGTTTTCATCAACCAGTTTCCAATCTAAGTTTTGAAGGCCTTTTTTCGCTTCGTTGGTGTTGCGGAACTTAGGCATGTCGAACGTCAATGCGGTGTCTGTCGCGTCAAAAGTAGCAATAATGGTGTCGCTATCGACAAACTCGCGGTCGTTACCTTGGCTAAAAGCGAGTTGATATTTGAAAACGATTTGGTTCACACCATCTGGAACGGTTATCGTTTTGCTCGAAGAGAAAAAGCCACCGTCAAGATCAGGCTTAGTCTCATTTACAGCTAAGACTTCGACTAAAGCATCTGCGCTAGAAGGAACTTCAATTGTCACGTCAGCTAACACGTTTGGTGCTACGATAATTGTGGAAAGCAGCGCGATGGATTGTAATGTTTTCATAATCATACAGTTGTTTATGGATAGTTAAATTACAATCGCATGGTAAGAACTCCAATTCAAGTCAAGTCATAAGGATTTGAAAAAATTTGCAAAATCTTAACGCAACGGTCATATATTAAGGTTCACATTGACTAGTGTGAGTTTTATTTTTGAAAAATGAGCGGATAGGTTGGGGATGAATTATGCTAGTTGGCGGTTCGCGCCTCATGTTTTTTGTATTGGATACTAAAAAGCCGAGATAACGTTTGAGCTATCACGGCTTTGTTTGGCTTTACTAGGGTTGTAAGCGTTAGCTAGTTATTATTTAGCTTGCGCTGCTGCCGCTTCTAGTTGCTTAAGTTTACCTTGAAGCATGTAAGCATTCTGGTTGAAGTTACCAGGGTTCAACACTTGGCTTTGCTGCATTGGGTAATCAGGTAGCGTGTTCATGAACTCTTGTACTTTGCCGCCTACTGGTACGAATAGCCACATGTTGTCTGCCATCCAGCGTAGGTACATGCCCGATTCGTGTGGCGCTTTTTCGAATGGGTCAGCACGTAGGTGTACAACTTGAGGCCAGTTAGGTTGGAAACGCACGGCGTTTGTGATGTTACCGTCCATAACTGCGAATGAGATCTTGAAGTCATTCCAACGTACCGCGTTTAACTCAGCGTTTGCAGAGAAGTAAAGCATGCTGTCACGAGGGCCTTTTTCTTCTTTACCTTCGAAGTAAGGTAGGAAGTTGTAACCATCTAGGTGCACACGCCAATTTTTTCCGTTGTATGTCGCCCCTTTATCAGAAGCCAGTTTCTCAACCACTTTATCATCACCAGCAGCAGCCATTAGTGTTGGGATCCAATCTTGGTGGCTCATGATGTCGTTGATCTTAGTTCCCGGTTTGATAGTGCCAGGCCAGCGAACTAACTGAGGAACGCGCATACCGCCTTCGTAAGTTGTACCTTTCTCACCGTGGAAGTAAGTTGCACCGCCATCAGGCCAAGATACTGTCTCTGCACCGTTATCGGTTGAGTAGATTACGATAGTGTTGTCTGCGATTTTAAGCTCATCAAGCTTGTCTAGCAGGATACCTACTTGGTCATCGTGCTCTAGCATGCCGTCAGCGTAGATGCTGATACCAGATTTACCTTGGTATTTTTCTTGTAGACGAGTCCACACGTGCATACGTGTTGTGTTGTGCCAGATGAAGAATGGTTTGTCAGCTTTCACCGCTTTTTCCATGAATGCTAAAGATTCTTCTAGGAACTCTTCATCCGCGTGCTCCATACGCTTACGCGTCATAGGGCCTGTATCTTCAATCTTACCGTCAGAAGTCGACTTGATTACACCACGAGGGCCAAAGTTCTTACGGAACTCAGGATCTTTAGGGTAGTAGTATGTTTCTGGCTCTTCTTCAGCATTTAGGTGATAAAGGTTACCAAAGAACTGGTCGAAACCGTGGTTCGTTGGAAGATGCTTATCTTGGTCACCCATGTGGTTTTTACCGAACTGAGCTGTCATGTAGCCCTGTTCTTTAAGAAGGTCTGCGATAGTTGGAGCCCAATCAGGGATACCGTGGTCAGAGCCCGGCATACCGATAGTCAGTAGACCTGTACGGAAAGGTTCTTGACCGGTTAGGAATGCAGCACGGCCAGCAGTACACGATTGTTGACCGTAGTGGTCAGTAAATAGTGCGCCTTCGTTAGCAATACGGTCGATGTTAGGCGTTTCGTAACCCATCATACCGTTGTTGTATGCACTGATGTTGAATACACCAATGTCATCACCCCAGATAGCAAGAATGTTTGGTTTTTCTGCTGCTGTTGCCGCTGAAGAAGCTGCTAATAAGCCAACACCTAATGCTAGTTTATTAATTTTAGTACCCATAAGGACTCCGATTCACTTTTAAGATTAATGCGTTAGAGCAACACATCGATGAGCAAATGTTATTCCCAAAATTTCGTTCCGTCCTTTTATAGTGCTTATAACCAATCGTTATGATGTCTAGTTAACCTATTGATTCATATCAGTTCCAGTGGGTTACCAGAATAACCCCTTAGTTTGTATGTGTGATCCTTATCATGTTTGATGCCGTAAACCTTATCGATGACTTCTGTATCCATATCTCAATAAAAATGACAAAAAGATTAATAGCTTAGTTAATCTCGCGTATGCGCAAAAAATGAACTATACGTTGTAGGGCAGGATGCAAATAACTTACGAAGAGGTTTCTATGACAGCGAAGTATGGCGCTAAACGTCGATTAGCGATTTTGGGTACAGCAATGATGGCCGCGTCTAGCGCCACTTTTGCAGCAGAAAAGCCAAATATACTGGTCATTTGGGGGGACGACATTGGTCAATCCAATGTGAGTGCGTACACATTTGGCTTAATGGGCTACCGCACTCCAAATATTGATAGCATCGCCAAAGAAGGCATGATGTTTACCGATTATTACGCTGAGCAGTCTTGTACCGCTGGCCGCTCAACGTTCATCACGGGTCAAAGTGTTCTTAGAACGGGTTTAAGTAAAGTAGGCCTTCCAGGAGCAGACATTGGTTTGCAAGCGGAGGATGCAACGATTGCAGAAATGCTTAAACCTATGGGGTACATGACAGGTCAATTTGGTAAAAACCACCTTGGCGATAAAGATGAATTCCTTCCAACAGCACACGGGTTTGACGAATTTTTTGGCAACCTTTACCACCTAAATGCTGAAGAAGAACCAGAAAATGAAGATTACCCAACCGACCCAGAGTTTCGTAAAAAATTTGGCCCGCGTGGTGTTATCAAATCATTTGCTGACGGCAAGATTGAAGATACGGGTCCATTAACACGTAAGCGTATGGAAACGGTCGATGAAGAAACGCTCGATGCCGCGCTTGATTTCATGGATCGCGCAGTGAAAGCCGACAAGCCATTCTTTGTTTGGTGGAATGCTACACGTATGCACTTTAGAACTCACGTTAAAGCGGACAGTAAGGGTGTGACAGGTGTTGGTAACTACGCTGATGGTATGGTGGAGCACGATCGCCACGTTGGTCAACTACTGAAACAAGTCGACGAGTTGGGTATCAAAGACAACACGATTGTTTTCTACTCAACGGATAATGGTCCACACATGAACTCTTGGCCTGATGCGGGTACAACACCGTTCCGTGGTGAGAAAAACACCAACTGGGAAGGCGCATACCGTGTACCAGCAATGGTTCGTTGGCCAGGTAAGATTGAACCGGGTAGCGTTTCTAACGAAATTATGCACCACATGGACTGGATGCCAACCTTCGTTGCAGCCGCTGGTGATGATCAGATCAAAGAGAAACTGCTGAAAGGTCATACTGCAGGCGATAAAACGTTTAAGGTTCACCTAGATGGTTATAACTTCCTTCCTTACCTAACTGGCGAAGAAGAGAAAGGTCGTCGTCATGAGGTCTTCTACTTTACCGATGATGGTGATTTAGCGGCGCTTCGTTACAACCAATGGAAAGCGGTGTTCATGGAGCAGCGTGCAACGGGTACCATGCAGATTTGGTCAGAACCGTTCGTGACGTTACGTCTTCCTAAGCTATTTAACCTGCGTATGGACCCATACGAAAATGCAGATATTACATCGAACACATACTACGACTGGCTGTTAGACCATGCTTATATGTTTGTTCCTGCTCAAGCGTATGTTGGCAAATTCTTAGAAACATTTGCTGAATACCCGCCACGTCAAAAAGCAGCAAGCTTTAGCTTGGATCAGGTTATGGAAAAACTCCAAGAGAACCATAACAAGTAAGCTTTGGTTTATTGAAACTGATGGCTTGATGAAACTACTAACACGAAAGAGCTCTTCGGAGCTCTTTTTTTATGCGCATATCGATGAGTAAATACCAGTCGTGAATATGAGTCACAACAATCAAGCTCACTGCCACTAAATAATTGTAAATTCGTTGTTTTTACGTCTACCTTATTAAGCATAAGGATGTATAAAAACAAGGAATGTTATGTCTGCATGGTTGTGCTTGCTAGTGAACGGATTGAAACACCAGCGAGTTGCAGTATTATCCGCAATGTTGTCTTTACCTATGTTGTCGATGCTTAGTTTCAATGCGCATGCCAATGAACAGGCTTTATCCGTTGGATCAGAAGCTTCGCATGCCAACTCTAAAGCAACGTATATTGGATCTGAAGCTTGTATCGACTGTCACACAGCAGAAGTAGAAGCGTGGCAAGGTTCTCATCATGATATGGCGATGAAGCACGCCGACGATGAATCTGTGTTGGGCAACTTCGACGATCAAACCGTGACTCATAAAGGAAAGCCCAACCGTTTTTTTCGCAAAGGTGATGAGTTTTGGGTCAACATCGAAGGGCCAGACGGCCAATTCAAAGATTACAAAATCAGCTATACCTTTGCCTTTGAACCTCTACAACAGTACATGGTTGAGTTTGAAGACGGGCGCGTACAGTTGATTCCTTTCGCTTGGGATTCTCGCAGTGATGGCGAAGGCGGACAACGCTGGTTTCACCTCTATCCAGATACCACCAACACTGATGAATTCTACTGGACCAACAGTGGTCAGAACTGGAACTTCATGTGTGCAGACTGCCACTCAACGAACCTAGAAAAGAACTACGACAGCGCAAGTAATACCTACAACACCACTTGGTCTGAAATTAATGTCGGTTGTGAAGCGTGTCATGGCCCTGCGAGTGAGCACGTTGAACAGGCCAAGCTAGCCAAAGCCAATGGTGGAAAGGATGCTCAAGTCTCGGCGCATTATGGTTTTGACCGCGACTTGTCGAAATCGGTGAAAGAGTGGATCTATCAAGAGGGTAATTCAACCCTGCAACCAAAAGACATCATCCATACCAATCAAGTTCAAACCTGTGCTCAATGCCACAGCCGACGTACTCAGTTGAATGAAACGGGTGACCACGTGAACGAGTCATTCTTTGATAAGTATCGCCTGAGCTTAATTACCCCTGAGCTTTACCACAACGATGGTCAAATCTACGATGAAGATTACGTTTACGGATCTTTCTTACAATCAGTGATGGCAGAGAAAGGCGTCACTTGTACTAACTGTCACGATCACCATACTGCAGAACTGAAAATTGCTGAAGAAGCTGTGTGTAGTCAATGTCACATTGCCTCTGAATACACGCCTGAAAAGCACACGTTCCATGAAGCCAATACCGAGGCTTCACAATGTACCACTTGTCACATGCCAGAAACGACGTACATGGAAGTCGATCCAAGGCGTGACCACAGCTGGCATATTCCACGTCCAGATATTAGCCAACATATTCAAACACCCAACGTGTGTACTAGCTGTCATGAAGACCAAACTGATCAATGGGCCGATCAACAAATCGGTAAATGGTTCCCTGATTCTAAGTATCGTAACCAGCAGCATTTTGCCGTGGCCTTTTATGCTGACTCAATAGGGCACCGAGGGGCAGAGGATGCGTTGGCGTATTCGGCTCAGGATTCCAGCTTAAGCAATATCATTCGAGCATCGAGCTTAGAACGTTTAGGTGGTAATACGGGCAAGAACACGCTTATCTCATTGGCGAGAGCGGTGAAACACGATGACGAAATGATCCGCTTGGGTGTTGTGCAAGGCTCGTCTGGCTTCCCATTCACTGATCGCTGGCAGATCCTAGAGCCACTATTGAAGGACCCTGTATTGTCGATTCGATCAGAAACCGCAGGCACGCTAGTCCGTTACTGGGCAGAAATGAATCCGCTGCAGAAAGACCAAATCAAGCCTGCATTAGAAGAGTACATTGAGATACAACAATTCAATTCAGACAGAGGTTTTGGCCGCACGAATTTAGGTAACGTTTATAGAGATTTAGGTCAGCACGACAAAGCGATTGAGTTTTATCAAGGTGCTATCGAGATTGAGCCTTACTTCGAAAACAGCTACGCCAACTTGGCTGATTTGTATCGTGCACTGGGCGACGAGCCAAAGGCGTTAGCGACATTGAAACAAGGCATTCAAGCACAACCTAAATCGAGTGTGTTGCCATACAGTGCAGGGCTATCAATGCTGCGAGTGAAAGACTACAAACAAGCAACTAACTATCTAAAACAAGCAGCAGAAACCGCACAAACCGACCCGCAATATTGGTATGTGTACGGCTTGGCTTTAGAGAAGTCGGATGTGCTTGCGGCAAGCAAGTCATTGCACAAGGCTTATCAATTTAGCCGAAACCCTCAACATTTGTATGCACAGTGTGAAGTGTTGGCGCGAAACAGCCATATACCGGGTGTGCCGAAAGCATTTGAACAGTGCATTTCATCATTGAGTAAGGTGGCGCCACTGGAGGCGATTAACCAATTGAAAGCTATGCTGAAATAAAGCGCCAGAACTGACGTGGCTATGGTGTTTATAACTAATAGTTATGGAGCTTGTGAGTAGGATGTACGCAGCCAGATTGAAATAAGGGAAGACCTATGAACCATGCGCAACAAGCAATAAACCAACTGATTGAACAGACAGAGAAAAGTGTTATCGGTCAGAGTCACGTCGTTCGGGCTCTGGTAATCGGATTATTGACCAATGGCCATGTGCTTCTAGAAGGGCTTCCCGGCACTGCGAAAACACGCTCGGTCAAGTCTTTGGCGAATTTGTTGAACACAAGCTTTGGTCGTATTCAGTTCACGCCTGACTTATTGCCATCAGATGTGACAGGTACTGAGGTGTATCAAGAACTGGATGGCAAGCCTCAACTGCATTTCCAACCGGGTCCTATTTTCAACAGCATTGTTCTAGCCGATGAAGTGAACCGTGCGCCTGCCAAGGTGCAAGCGGCGCTGCTTGAAGCGATGGCGGAAGGCACGATAACTGTGGGTGGCCAAACTCACATCCTTCCTGACTTGTTCATGGTCTTGGCGACTCAAAACCCAGTTGAACAAGAAGGTACGTATCCGCTACCTGAGGCGCAGATGGACCGTTTCATCATGAAAGTGACGGTCGATTATCCAGAAGACGAAGCGGAACGCGACATCATTCGACTAGTGCGTAGCGAAGAGTTAGGCAGCGAAACGAGCTCAGAGCTGGTCACACCGCAACACATTGAACCTGAATTGGTGCTTGAAGCGCGTCGTCAGCTTCCTGAAATAGCGGTGTCTGATTTAGTCGAAAACTACATTGTTGCCTTGGTGATGGCGACACGTAAGCCCGAGCGTTACCCAGAATCAAATCTATCAAAGTGGATTGAAATTGGCTCAAGCCCACGAGCTTCAATCGCATTGGATAAATGTGCTCGCGCTTATGCGTGGTTACAAGGGCGTGACCATGTCACGTTAGACGATGTGCGTGCAATGCTACCTACCGTATTAGGTCACCGATTCTCACTCTCTTATGACGCATTGGCCGATGGTGTTGACCATCAAAGAGTGGTTGAAGAACTGCTTGATAATGTTGAGATCGGATAACTAGGGGGCGTCATGGCGAAGCCAACACAAGCTCCCAAATCGCAAGGCCTTGATCCTCGCTTATATTGTGACTATTCAAGGTTAGTGCGAATACAGGCTCAAGCTGAGTCGTTTTCTCTGTTGCCTCATCTAAAGGCAGGCAGTGTATTGTCGGGTCGACATAATTCTCTATTCCGTGGTCGAGGGTTGAACTTTGAGGAGTTGCGTCATTACCAACTGGGTGATGATATTCGCAATCTCGATTGGAAAGTTACCATGCGCACAGGTAAGCCTCATGTTCGAAGCTATACCGAAGAGAAAGACCGTAATGTGATGATCTGCGTCGATCAGCGTAGCTCGATGTTTTTTGCTTCTCAAAACACCATGAAATCCGTTGTCGCTGCTGAAGTGGCGGCACTGTGTGGATGGCGAGTACTGAAAGATGGCGACCGCGTCGGCTTCGTTTTAGCCTCATATCAAAAGCTGTTCCATACCAAAGCACAGCGTTCACAGTCTGATTTGCTTGCTCAACTTAAACACCTTACTAAAGCCAATCAAAGCTTAGGTGTGAGTGTGAGTGACAGCGAGGGTGTCGGGTTCAGTCAATGGATTGAACTGATCAAGCGAATGAGACTAAAACAGTCGACCTTAATCTTTATTAGCGATTGGCGTGACTGCCAAGAACAACACCTTGATCGACTCAAGCAGCTACAGCAACACAATGACATCCTTGCCATCATGGTGTCCGATCCATTAGAGCAATCACTGCCTCATGATCTTGCTAGCGCGAACTGGGTGGTGGGCGATGGTCGTTTTCAGCTCAATCTCGATAGCCAATCTAAGGTTAACCTTGCGAGCGAGAGCCTTGCTCAAAAAGCGGCACTTCAAAAACAATCTCTTGCTAAATTAATGGCGATGAAAAACCTTCCTTATATCGAATTAGACACCTCGGGTAATCATATTTCACAGCTTCAAAAGCTAGTAGGAGGGCGCTAATGGCCGTTGAACATACGCCTCCTAGTACTTATATCCTTCGCGAACTGCGCGATGTAACGATTCCCGATAGCGTTAGCTGGTTTCCCCAAACGATCGGTTGGAAGATCCTCGGCGTTGCCTTGCTATTGGTTGCGTTTTATCTAGCTTATCGCTTGGCGCTAAGATGGTGGAATAATCGTTATCGTAAAGAAGCACTTCAAGAACTCATGGTATTGGATGCTCGAGACAAAAACTCAACCGAGCGAACCTTCAAGGTGCTCAAAGTGGTGCTTCGTTATCTAGACAGCGGCAATGCCAAATTGTTTGGCCAAGCCTATGTAAATCGCTTGAATGCTTATCTGCCTGTTAGTTCTGGCACGAATACAAAGAGTAATGCTTTCTTTACCGATGAAGTCTCGGGGCTGTGGATGCAAAGCTTAATCGACCCAAAGGTGCGTTTGACCTTTGAACAGCGCTTGGAGGTAATTCAAACCGCGATGATGTGGTTAAAATTTCATAAACCCGATGTACAAACAAAACCGAATGTACAAGCGACAACAGAGGGGCAAGATAGTGTTTGATAGTTTATCTGCCAGCTTTGAGTTCGCACATCCATTGTGGTTTATCGCGTTGCCATTGCCTCTGTTGGTCTACTTGGCCGTACCTGCTTATCGCACCAAGCAAATGGCCATTAAGGTGCCATTTTTCAGTGAGTTGGTAGAAGCGATTGGCGAGGCGCCATCTGAAGGGGCAAGCCAGTTAACACCAAGTTGGTGGCAGCGCACCACGTTGATTATTACTTGGGTATTAGTGGTTTGTGCGTTAGCTAAACCAACCATTTTAGGTGAGCCACAAGTTCGTGAACAATTGGGCCGTGATGTCATGGTGGTTGTCGATTTATCCGGCTCAATGGCGGAACAAGATTTTACCTCTAAACAAGGAGATAAGATTTCTCGCTTAGACGCAACCAAAGAGGTGTTAGCTGACTTCGTTAAAACTCGAAAGGGCGACCGATTAGGTTTGATTCTGTTTGGTGATGCAGCATTTGTACAAACGCCACTCACTGCCGACCAAGATGTGTGGCTTGAACTGCTTAATCAAACCGATGTCGCTATGGCAGGGCAAAGTACCCACCTAGGCGATGCAATTGGCTTGGCGATCAAGGTGTTTGAGCAGAGTGAAAAGCAAAGTGCTGCCGTTCAAGATTCAAACGTCGACACCAACGAAAAAGAGAAAGTCGTGATCGTATTAACAGACGGCAATGATACAGGAAGTTTTGTTGAGCCTATCGATGCAGCAAAAGTCGCGAAGGCTAAAGGCGTTCGAATTCACGTTATTGCGATGGGCGATCCGCAAACCGTTGGAGAGGTTGCTCTGGATATGGAAACCATCAAGCGTGTGGCTCAAGAGTCTGGTGGCGAAGCCTTTGAAGCGCTTAACCGCGACGAACTGACCAAAGCCTATGCTCAGATTGGTGAGCTAGAACCTCAGCTGTATGAGAGCACCACTTATCGCCCTAAACAGGGGCTGCACCACTACTTGATGGCGATTGTTGTAGTGATGTATTTGACCGCATTCAGCTTAGCAACGATACGCCGAAGATCGCTGCTCGCTTCTTCGGCTAAGAATTTGAAAGGAGAGAGTGATGCCTGATTCTCTCACGATACAACAGTTCTTTACCCAGTTTCATTTTATCCGACCATTGTGGTTGTTGGCCTTTATTCCAATGTTTTTCCTGTTGTGGGTTCGTTGGAGAGAAGAGACTAAACCAACGTGGAAAGACATTCTACCGGCACATTTACGTGATGCATTGACGATTGGCGAAATAGGCTGGCGCAAGCAACTGCCATTG
>NZ_AJZD02000034.1 GCF_000272105.2 Vibrio splendidus 12E03 | reverse complement strand
GGTAAGCCTGTATCACTCCCTTTGGGAAAGCCTTTGTGGCCGATAGTGATGCAGGTATAGGAGGTCGGAAAAAGCGAAAGCTGCATTGTAATGATGCAGATACAGACTTATGTCTGATCACGAAAGTGAGCCCACTTCCGACTGGTCTCCCATTGCGAGAGAATTTGAAGAACTTTATTCAAGGAGAAAAGCAAATGGTGATCTCGAAAGAGATTAGTGCATCTTCTGACGGCGCTCAATGGCAGTCCATCGACTGGAAATCCGTTGAAGCACACGTATTGAAGCTTCAAATGCGTATCGCAAAAGCAACGAGAGAAAAGAAATACGGTAAGGTGAAGTCCTTACAGTGGCTCTTGACTCATTCTCGCTCAGCCAAGCTTCTTGCGGTTAAGCGAGTCTCTCAGAATAAAGGCAGTAAAACGTCTGGAATAGACGGTGTCACCTGGAACACAGATGTACGCCGTATGAAAGCAGTCAATCAACTGAGCCGCAAGGCTTACTCTGCAAAACCACTCAAACGTATCTACATCCCCAAAAAGAACGGTAAGCTCAGGCCATTGGGTATTCCATGCATGATTGATAGAGCGCAACAAGCCCTCCACCTTCTAGCATTAGA
>NZ_AJZD02000033.1 GCF_000272105.2 Vibrio splendidus 12E03 | reverse complement strand
GCAACAAGCCCTCCACCTTCTAGCATTAGAACCAGTGTCCGAAACGCTTGCCGACCTCAATAGCTATGGGTTTAGGCCAAATCGCAGTACGGCTGACGCCGTCAGTCAGTGTTTCAAATGTTTGGCTCTAAAGCGATCAGCGAAATGGGTTCTTGAGGGAGATATTAAGGCTTGCTTCGACAAAATCGGGCATCAATGGCTTATGGACAATATCACGGTAGATAAACGTATGTTAGAGCAATGGTTACAGTCTGGCTATGTGGATAAGGGTCTGTTCTATGATACCGATGAGGGTACACCTCAAGGTGGAATAATATCTCCAACCTTGATGCTAATG
>NZ_AJZD02000032.1 GCF_000272105.2 Vibrio splendidus 12E03 | reverse complement strand
AAGGCTCTAGCAGAAATGCTAGAGCCTTTTGCTTTCTGAATCCAATATACGCTATTAGCAAAGTAGCGGATTCTCCGACTTACTAAAACAGCGCGTGTTGGGAGTCGAAACCTCCAACCTTTCCATACCCTAAGCCTCAGTAGAAATGCTGAGGCTTTTTTGCATCTGTTGCTTCTACGAAGCAATGTTGGGAGTTGGATCGTCAGCCCGGTCTAATCTCTCCGCCCCTGTCATCTTTAGAAGTAATGCTGAAAGCATCAAGTACTCCTGTAGCTATCTCTACCTACTCAACACTCATTTTACTCTGTAGTTCTGCTAGTTATTAACTAACGCTATTCCAGCGAGGCATTGAGTTCTGTTATTTGTGTTTCCATGTGAAACGTGAAGCCGTTCGATTGATACTTATATAATCTTGGAAGTGGTTTATTGGGTAGACTAGCGAGTGCGCAGAAGAACGAGTTCTCTGTATGACTTAACCTACTTAAAGAGTTCTGGCCACCCCACATTAAGGCTTTCGATTACTCAAATATTAGCGGTATCAAATATCGATATGAGATCTATGTTCCACGCATACCTTTCAGCGATAGCTTCAGTATGGGAATTGGTGAGTTTGACTTTCATTGGGTATAAAAAAGGCCACCTAAAGTAGGCGGCCTTGGTTGATCTATCTAGGTGTTAATCTAGCTCTTTCTCTGCTTGTTTTGCTTTCTCTATCATAGGAGTGATTGTTGATCCTTGAACTAAGATTGAGAACACAACAACGGCATAGGTCATGACAAGGATTATCTCTTTAACATCTATTGCCTTGTCTTCAATCACCCAGATACCCGAAGGGATTGAAAGTGCCATGGCTAGAGCTAAACCACCGCGTAAACCACCCCAAGTTAGAATCTTAATCGACCACGGATTGTAAGTTCTAAAGCGTTTGAATCCGATGTAAGACAAGAAAACGCTTAGGTAGCGTGCGCTTAGTACTAGAGGAACTGCAAACGCCATCAAAATCCAGTCTTCTTGGTGGAACTTGAACAATAGCATCGACATACCGATTAATAAGAACAATACGCCATTTAAGAATTCATCTATCAATTCCCAGAAGTGATCTAGGTGATCTTCACTCTCTTTCGAGAATCCGATAAAGCGAGTCCAGTTACCAATCATGATACCCGACACCACCATCGCTAATGGTCCTGATACATGGAGAACTTCAGCAAACGCATAACCAGCAGTTGGGATACCGATGGTCAATAACAGTTCCATCGAGTGGTCATCGGTGTTGCTGATTAGGTAGTGGAATACGAGACCTAAAACAAAACCGTAGATAATTCCGCCAATCGCTTCTTGGACGAATAACATGGTCACGCTACCGACAGTCGGAGCTTCTGTGCCAAAGGCTATGGTAAATAGTGTTACGAAGATAACTAAACCAAAACCATCGTTAAATAGAGACTCTCCCTCTATTTGAGTAGAGATTCGTCTAGGAGCATCGAGTTTTTTTACTATAGCTAGAACCGCTATTGGGTCGGTTGGAGAGATTAGAGAACCAAACAGTAGGCAATAAATTAGATCAAATTGAATACCGATGAACTGGCAGAACCCGTACAGCACAAAACCGATAAAGAATGTTGAAAACAGCGTTGCACCTAATGCGAGTACTGTTATTTCCCACTTCTGGTCTTTTAGGTTTGGTAATTTAATCCCCAAACCACCGGCAAAGAGCAAGAACCCCAAGATTCCCTTAAGTAAGAAATCTTCAAAGTTGATACTGGCAACGGTTTCTGAGGCGATGTCAGCCAATTGGAACCAATTGTTTTGTCCCGCAATGATAATCAATAGAGATAACATCATTGAGCCAGCTGTGATGGCGATGGTTGTCTGCATTTTACCAATTTTGGTATTCACGAAAGCAATAAGCATGGCTGCAGCGGACAAGAAGCATAAGGTGTAATAGACCGACATTGGGATTCCAATATGTAACAAAGTATGAATATGAATTTTCGTTGTCTCATGCTCAAATAGCAAACATTTTTTTGTCATGAGTCGGTAATCAATTTCCTTTTTTAGACGTCTAGACTCCTTTTTAATGTGTGATAGGATGGGGGGATAATTAAAGGAATGAGGTTGTACCGTGGGAAGTAATGTAAGGCAAAAGATTGATGCTCTGTTGAAGCAACGAATTTTACTGATTGATGGTGGCATGGGCACCATGATTCAGGATTATAAATTGGAAGAGCAAGACTATCGTGGTGAACGCTTTGCTGATTGGCACAGTGACTTAAAGGGTAACAATGACCTTTTAGTTCTTACGCAGCCTAAGCTTATCAAAGATATCCATTCAGAATACTTGGAAGCTGGGGCTGACATCCTCGAAACCAATACCTTTAACGCTACAACCATCGCTATGGCCGACTATGATATGGAAAGCCTTAGTGAAGAAATTAACTTTGCTGCTGCCAAGCTTGCTCGTGAAGCGGCTGATGAATGGACCGCAAAGACCCCAGACAAGCCTCGCTTCGTCGCGGGTGTATTAGGTCCAACTAACCGAACTTGTTCTATCTCGCCTGATGTAAACGATCCAGGTTATCGAAATGTTAGCTTTGACGAGTTAGTTGAAGCTTATTCTGAGTCGACTCGCGCGCTCATTAAGGGCGGTTCAGACTTAATTCTTATCGAAACTATCTTCGATACGTTGAACGCGAAAGCGTGTGCTTTTGCAGTCGAATCTGTTTTCGAAGAAGTGGGTATTACTCTTCCTGTGATGATCTCCGGTACCATCACTGATGCATCAGGTCGTACACTCTCAGGACAGACGACAGAAGCATTCTACAACGCCCTTCGTCATGTAAAACCTATCTCATTTGGATTGAACTGTGCATTAGGCCCTGATGAACTGAGAGAGTACGTCGGTGAGATGTCTCGTATCTCAGAGTGTAATGTTTCTGCTCACCCTAATGCGGGTTTACCTAATGCATTTGGTGAGTATGACCTTTCTCCTGAAGATATGGCTGAACACGTTAAGGAATGGGCTGAAAGTGGCTTCTTGAACTTGATTGGTGGTTGTTGTGGTACTACGCCAGAGCACATTCGCCAAATGGCAGAAGCGGTTGAAGGCGTAACCCCTCGTCAGTTACCTGACCTACCTGTGTCATGTCGCCTTTCTGGACTTGAGCCTCTGACGATTGCTAAAGAATCTTTATTCGTGAACGTAGGTGAGCGTACCAATGTTACGGGCTCAGCTCGCTTTAAGCGCCTTATTAAGGAAGAGCTTTACGATGAAGCCTTGAGTGTTGCTCGAGAGCAAGTTGAGAATGGCGCACAGATTATCGATATCAACATGGATGAAGGGATGCTAGACGCTGAGGCGTGTATGGTTAAATTCCTTAATCTATGTGCCTCAGAACCAGAAATCTCGAAAGTGCCAGTCATGGTCGACTCTTCTAAGTGGGAAGTTATCGAAGCTGGTTTGAAATGCATTCAAGGCAAAGGCATTGTTAACTCAATATCTCTAAAAGAAGGCAAAGAGAAGTTCGTCGAGCAAGCCAAGTTAGTTCGTCGTTATGGTGCAGCTGTCATCGTAATGGCATTCGATGAAGTCGGGCAGGCTGATACTCGAGAGCGTAAAGTCGAGATCTGTACCAATGCCTACAACATTCTTGTTGATGAAGTTGGTTTCCCGCCAGAAGATATTATTTTTGACCCGAACATTTTCGCAGTAGCTACTGGTATTGATGAACATAACAACTATGCGGTCGATTTCATCGAGGCTGTAGGGGATATCAAACGCGATCTCCCTTATGCGATGATCTCTGGTGGTGTATCGAACGTGTCGTTCTCATTCCGAGGCAATAACTACGTCCGTGAGGCAATCCACGCAGTATTCCTATATCACTGTTTTAAAAATGGTATGGATATGGGCATCGTAAACGCTGGTCAGTTAGAAATTTACGATAATGTTCCAGAAGATCTGCGTGATGCTGTTGAAGATGTCGTACTAAACCGTCGTGATGATTCGACAGAACGATTGCTGGATATGGCGACCGAATACCTAGAGCGCGCAGTCGGTAAGGTTGAAGATAAATCGGCATTAGAGTGGCGAACTTGGCCTGTAGAGAAGCGTTTGGAGCACTCTTTGGTAAAAGGTATCACCGACTTTATTGTTGAAGATACCGAAGAAGCTCGCGTTAATGCCTCTCGTCCTATTGAAGTGATTGAAGGCCCATTAATGGATGGTATGAACGTTGTTGGTGACCTATTTGGTGAAGGTAAGATGTTCTTACCACAGGTTGTAAAGTCTGCACGTGTTATGAAACAGGCCGTTGCGCACTTAGAACCGTTCATCAATGCATCCAAAGAAGTAGGTGCGACTAACGGTAAGATTCTGTTAGCGACGGTTAAAGGAGACGTACACGATATCGGTAAGAATATCGTTGGCGTGGTTTTGCAGTGTAATAACTACGAAATTATCGACTTAGGTGTGATGGTTTCTTGTGAAAAGATTCTCAAGGTAGCCAAAGAAGAGAATGTCGACATTATTGGCCTGTCTGGGCTGATTACACCGTCTCTTGATGAAATGGTACATGTTGCTAAAGAAATGGAGAGACAGGGTTTCAGGCTGCCTCTTCTGATTGGCGGTGCAACCACATCTAAAGCTCACACAGCAGTTAAGATTGAACAGAATTATTCAGAACCTGTTGTATACGTAAATAATGCCTCGCGTGCAGTGGGTGTTTGTACTTCACTACTTTCTGATGAATTGAAACCCGCTTTCGTTGAGAAGCTGGATATCGATTACGATCGCGTTCGAGATCAGCACAATCGTAAGAAGCCTCGTACCAAGCCTGTCACGCTTGAAAGAGCTCGTGCCAATAAAGTTGCTATCGATTGGGATGCGTATACGCCACTGGCACCCGCTAAGCCGGGAGTTCACATCTTCAATGATTTTGATGTGGCGACTTTGCGTCAGTACATCGATTGGACTCCATTCTTTATGACATGGTCATTGGTTGGTAAATACCCAGCTATTTTGGACCATGAAGAAGTGGGTGAAGAAGCAAAACGTTTATTCAAAGATGCCAATGATTTACTGGATCGCGTAGAGAAAGAGAAGCTGCTTGAAGCGCGTGGCATGTGTGCCATGTTCCCAGCGAACAGTGTTGGTGATGATATTGAGGTGTATACCGATGAATCTCGTACCGAAGTTCTAAAAGTTCTACACAATCTTCGTCAACAAACAGAGAAACCAAAAGGCTTTAACTACTGTTTGTCTGATTACATTGCGCCAAAAGAAAGCGGTAAAGCGGATTGGATTGGTGGCTTTGCGGTTACGGGTGGTATTGGTGAGCGAGAGCTGGCTGATGAATACAAAGCGAAAGGCGATGACTACAACGCGATTATGATTCAGGCGGTTGCTGACCGATTGGCTGAGGCGTTCGCGGAATATCTGCATAAAGAAGTGAGAAAGGATATTTGGGGTTACTCGCCAGATGAGAATTTGTCTAACGACGATTTGATTCGAGAGAAATACCAAGGTATTCGTCCAGCTCCAGGTTACCCTGCTTGCCCAGAGCATACAGAGAAAGGTACGTTGTGGGAGCTGATGGACGTTGAAAAGGCAATCGATATGTCATTAACGACAAGCTACGCGATGTGGCCTGGTGCCTCAGTGTCTGGTATGTATTTCTCACACCCTGATGCTAGATACTTTGCTATTGCACAGATTCAACAGGATCAAGTGGATAGCTATGCTGACCGCAAAGGTTGGGACATGTTAGAAGCCGAGAAGTGGTTAGGTCCAAACATTAACTAGTTTGAATCTACGACGAGCTTTGATTCGTATAGTAAAAAAGAGAAAGGGTTGCTTAACAGCAACCCTTTTTGTATCTGAGATTTAGTTATTTATCTGTTGGTGATAAACGCATTTTTACTCAAACAATTCTTGGTGCAGTTTTTGAATCGCCAACTTAGAAACAGATTCATCTAGCAAGAAACACAGGTTGTGTGGGCTTGCTCCGTAACAAATCATGCGTAGGTTGAAATCTTCAAGAGTGCCGAATACCTGCTTCGCATAGCCTTTGCTTTCACTCATGTTGTTACCAATAAGTGCAACAAGGCATAGGTCGTGTTCAATATCGACAGAACACAGCTCTTCAAGCTCAAGGCGAGCGGCTTCAGGTAACTCAGGAGCACCACCTGATGTGTCTGTTTGATCCAGAGTAAGTGACACACTGATCTCTGAGGTAGTGATAAGATCGACAGAGATCTTATGTTTAGCAAGGATCTCGAACACTTTTGCTAAGAAGCCATAGGCGTGGAACATGTTAGCACTGCGTAGCGTAACCATGGTTTGGTTGCAGCGTAGGGCAAGCGCTCTAAATAGAGGGGAGCTCTCAACTTGTTGGCGAATCCAAGTACCACCTAACTCTGGCGCTTTAGAAGAGCCGACAAATACCGGTATTTGGTGGCGTAGTGCAGGTACTAGCGTTGATGGGTGCAAGATCTTCGCACCAAAGTTTGCCATTTCCGATGCTTCACTAAAGCTGATCTCTGGGATAGGAGAAGCTTTAGGTGCAATACGAGGGTCAGTGGTGTAAATACCCGGAACATCCGTCCAGATTTCTAGACCAATCGCCTGTACAGATTCGGCAATCAATGCTGCTGAGTAATCACTGCCACCGCGGCCTAAAGTCGTGGTGTTACCTTCGCTATCAGCGCCGATAAAACCTTGTGTAACGACAACTTGTTGTTGGCAAAGTGGAATCAATTTCTCTTTTGCCAAAGCAGCAATCTCTTCTAGCTGTGGTTCTGCTTTTCCGAAATCATCATCGGTGCGCATCACTTCTCTGATATCGAAACGAACCGCAGGTGTACCACGTTCGCGAAGGATTTGAGCAAGGATGTGTGTCGACATCAACTCGCCACATGCGACAAGGTGATCAGTCAGTTTAGTGCTTGTTTGGAATGATGCAGCCTCTGCAGCGCTCGCAATGTCATCAAGAATGCTGTGAACTTCTTTTTCGATGCTGATTGGGTCTGCGAGTTGATCAAGAATTGCGTTATGAATATCCGCTAATTGCGCCATTAGTTCCTGACGACGAGTTTTGTCTTGAACACCATTTGCCAGTTCAACCAGCAAGTTAGTGACACCAGAGCATGCACTACTCACGACCAGTTTCGTGTTTGAGTTGTTTTCAATAATGGCAGCACAACGGCTCATTGCTTCAAAGTTGGCAACACTTGTTCCACCAAACTTAGCGACATTAAAAGAACCAGCTACATTAGATGCACTCACGATATATCTCCCACGACTTCCTAAAATAAAATTACGGTTGGGTAATCCAACGTCCGATGTTTTTCGAAGAGAGTTTTAGAGCAAAAAGAGAGGAATTATTAGAATAGTAACCTCAGAAGCTCTTCACCATATAGAAATGGCGACAGTTGAAGGGATTCAGCCCGCTCAACCGATAATAAAGGTCCTGCATCCTTTTATTATCTCGGCACTGCTCCCCATAAATGTTTTGTATTGGAAATGCGGTTCCACAAAACATCTGCCTGGGCAGTGCTCCTCTTCTGCTAGATAGCCGTTTCATTGAACGTTTTTGTGGTAACAATGTCAATCCGTAACTTGAGATAATTGAAAAATAATTTTAACAATTATGTGACAGTGGTTTGACCTCAATACTTATGACTAATTGCTGAGGTAATCAATTTGCTTTAGGGTGGATTGTTCACAACATTAACGTAAGGGATGTACATGTCTAATTTAACACTCACTACTGCTATCGATAGCTTTTATCCACCACACCGAACGTTAATGGGGCCGGGGCCTTCAGATATCTCACCTCAAGTGTTACAGGCTTTGAGCCGTCCAACCATAGGTCACTTAGATCCGCTGTTTATTGCGATGATGGACGAGCTTAAACAGCTTCTTAAATACGCTTTTCAGACTGAAAACGAATTTACGATTGCCGTTTCTGCACCGGGCAGTGCGGGTATGGAGACCTGTTTTGTTAACTTGATTGAGCCTGGTGAAAAGGTGATTGTTTGTCGTAACGGTGTCTTCGGTGAGCGTATGCGAGAAAACGTGGTGCGTTGTGGTGGCCAAGCCATCCTTGTTGATGACGAATGGGGCAAGCCCGTTTCAGTTGAAAAGGTAGAACAAGCATTGGTAGAAAATCCCGATGCTGTTGCTGTGGCTTTTGTTCATGCAGAGACATCAACCGGAGCGCTATCTGATGCTCAAGCTATCTCAGCTATCGCTCGTCAGTTTGATGCGTTAACGATTGTTGATGCGGTGACATCATTAGGTGGTGTGCCATTGCTGGTTGATGAGTGGCAGCTTGATGCGGTTTATTCTGGCAGCCAAAAATGTCTGTCTTGTGTGCCAGGGCTATCTCCAGTGACTTTCTCTCAGCGTGCGGTTGATAAAATGAAAGCCCGCCAAGCACCAGTACAAAGCTGGTTCTTGGATCAAAGTTTAGTATTGGGTTACTGGAGTGGAGAAGGTAAGCGTAGCTACCACCATACCGCACCCGTGAACAGCCTTTATGCTCTGCATGAGTCGCTGGTTTTGTTGAAAAATGAAGGCCTAGATAATGCGTGGTCTCGTCATCATGCGATGCACCAAGAGCTTAAAGAAGGCGTAGAAGCGCTAGGGTTAAGGTTTGTGGTTGATGAAGAGAGTCGCTTGCCGCAGCTGAACGCACTGTATTTCCCTGAAGGAATTGATGAAGCTCAGATCAGAACGCAGCTTCTAGAAGAATATAATCTTGAAATCGGTGCTGGGTTAGGCTCTTTGGCTGGTAAGGCATGGCGTATCGGCTTGATGGGCTACGGCGCTCGTAAAGAGAATGTCGCGTTGTGTCTAAAAGCGCTAAAAGATGTATTGAAATAGCTGTAATAAACTGAAATTAAATAGAAAAGCGCACGAGGAAACGTGCGCTTTTTTGTATCTACCCCCAAGCTCCTATTTAAATGGTGCTTTAGTTGTGAGGTCTAAACATTATTCAGCAGACGAAACGTTATCTTCTGCTTGTGACACTTTCTTATACTGAACCTTTGAAAAGTCTCTGTTAGGGAATAAAAAGTTCGCTTCGCTACGAATTTGTTCTGCTTTACTTTCTTCTCCTAGGCCTTGATACGCCAGAATCAGATTGCTGTAGAAAGCCGGTCTTGGTTTGCTCTTAATGATCTCTAGTGACCAATCGATGTAAGGCTGTATAAGACTTGGGTCGGCTTTGTAGAGGCCAATATTAAGGTAAGTGCTGTATATATCCCAATCGTAGCGATCTTTCCACACCACGGGGTTCGTTACCTGCTTAAGAATATCTGGGTTCTTAGGCTTAGACAGTTCAAACTTAGTCAGTACATAGTTGGTATGCAGGGCGCTCAACATATAAAAACTGACCAAGATAGGGAGTACTAAGCTCGACACTCTAAACAGTGTCTTGCTGATGATACTGAACGACTGTTGATAATGTCGGGAAGAGCGCTGATCTACCCAGTAAATCAATATAATGAATGTTATCCAGTGAATCGCCGAGTGGTAAAAAGGATACTCAAGTTGAGAGTGCAAAAGGATCGGGATAAATAAAGCAAGCAGGGCTAGACGCGTTCCCTTTGCAGAACTTGCTATGCGTGACATAACCAATATTGCAGCAACCAAGATCCCGATGATTGGTACAATCCCCCCTTCAACTCCCCAAAACAGGAACTCATTGTGCGGGTGATCCATTGAAGGAAGACCTGGGTGATAGTTCGAGTTGAGTTGATGTTGGCGAGCCGTATATAGCGTGTATTCAGACTCAAATTTCCCGTAACCATAACCGGTAAATGGCTTTTCGATCATCATATCTAAAGCTTGTGGGAAGGTATAAGCTCGTGGGCTTTCTAAGTTAGCCCTTTTACTTGCAAGACTATCTGTCGTGCTGAGGTTGATCACCGTGAACGCAACAGCGATACCAGCCACTACTGATATACACCAACCGTAGAAGCGTTTTTTTGTCGAGAACTTGTAAAGATAAGGCAGGATACATATCAATCCAATTCCAGCCGCAAGCCAACCAGTACGAGAAGCGATGATAATCAACAGGGGTACGGTTAAGGTTGGGGTTAGATAAAGTAAAATCGACTCACTAATCTTATGGTTATATTTAGCGGGTTGCCTTGCTAAAAGATAAGCGGACAGCACAAAACCCGTAGCAAGGAAGCTGGCCATTACATTCGGTTGTTGGAATATCCCATATGGTCGGTTTGCCGCTGTGTTGTAGCCAAATAGGTTGCCAGGCTCTAAGACGAAATATTGCACATAGCCAAATAGTGCTTGTATGACAACAGCAAGCACAATGAACCACAACATGCGCTGCTTGTGCTTATTGCTGAATTTAAATTGCTGCAGCACGACGAATAATGCAAAGCCCGCCCACAATCCAAGCAAGCGTCCTGACGCTCCTTGAGGTGCAGCATTGCTGTATAAAACGGGTAGCGTGAGTATGATGCAGCTTATCAACAAGCCAATCGTTAATTTTGAATACTTAAGTACTCTATTGGTCGCGAGTTGATAAAAGCCAATTGCTAGCGTGAAGCTTAGCGCCAGCCAAGTTGTTGGGTTAAATGATAACGCAAGCCCCGAGCCTCCAGGGTTAGGCATGAAAAAATGCATGGCTAACAAGAATACAACAGCCAAAGAAGCCAGAAATGCTTTGTTGAGTGGTAGCTGAGTGACCTGATTTTCTAGCTGGGTACCGCTAGTGTGTATTGTTGCCATAAATCCCTAACCTTATAAAAACAGAGCTTGTTCCTTCTGAAACAAGCTCTGTTACTTTAACATTTTTCTGTCTGCTCGCAGGGCGCTATTTTACACCTACTTCAAATTTAACATAGGCTTAAGGAAGCGAGCGGTGTGTGAACCTTCGACCAATGCCACATCTTCTGGTGTGCCCTCTGCAACAATCTCACCACCACCTTGTCCGCCTTCTGGACCTAAATCTAAGATCCAGTCAGCTGTTTTTACGACATCGAGATTGTGCTCAATGACTACAACCGTATTACCGTGATCACGTAGGCGATGCAGTACCGTTAATAGTTGCTGGATATCGTGGAAATGAAGGCCTGTTGTTGGCTCATCGAGAATGTATAAGGTTTTACCTGTATCTCGTTTAGACAGCTCGCGAGCTAATTTAACACGTTGTGCTTCACCGCCAGATAAGGTGGTTGCCGCTTGGCCTAAGCGAATGTAAGAAAGACCCACATCCATAAGCGTTTGCAGTTTACGTGCAATCACTGGAACTGGATTAAAGAACTCACGAGCATCTTCAACAGTCATCTCAAGGACTTCGTCAATGGTTTTGCCTTTATAACGAACTTCTAGTGTTTCACGGTTATAGCGTTTGCCTTTACACACATCACAAGGTACATACACATCCGGCAAGAAGTGCATCTCTACTTTGATTACGCCATCACCCTGACAAGCCTCACAACGACCACCACGAACGTTAAAGCTGAATCGACCTGGTTTATAACCTCGAGATCGAGACTCTTGTGTGCCTGCGAATAGTTCACGGATAGGAGTGAAGATCCCTGTGTAGGTTGCAGGGTTTGATCTTGGTGTTCGACCTATAGGGCTTTGATCTATGTCGATTACCTTATCGAAATGTTCTAGCCCTTTAATCTTTTTGTGTTGTGCAGGAACAGCAGTCGTGGCTCCGTTTAATTGAGTGTGGGCGACTTTGAAGAAGGTGTCATTGATCAGCGTGGATTTCCCCGAACCTGATACCCCCGTAATACAACTGAATAAGCCTACAGGAATAGTCGCGGTCACATTTTTTAGGTTGTTGCCTGTCGCTCCAACGATCTCTACGACCTTCTTCTTGTCGATAGGTGTTCTCTTTCCTGGCACAGCAATCTCTTTAGCACCGCTCAGGTATTGTCCTGTCAAAGAGTTCGGGTTTTCGATGATGTCTTGCATTGTACCTTCTGCTACCACGTGTCCACCATGCACACCCGCACCTGGGCCGATATCGATGACATGGTCTGCACAGCGAATGGCATCTTCGTCATGTTCCACAACAAGCACGGTATTACCTAAGTCTCTGAGGTGAATCAAGGTTTGCAGAAGACGTTCATTATCGCGCTGGTGGAGGCCAATCGATGGTTCATCCAGCACATACATAACGCCAACTAAGCCGGCACCGATTTGGCTCGCTAAACGAATACGTTGCGCCTCACCACCAGACAGCGTTTCAGCACTGCGTGATAGGTTAAGGTAGTTCAAACCTACGTTGACTAAGAAATGCAGACGATCATTGATCTCTTTCATCACTTTATCTGCGATCTGCCCACGCTGACCGTCTAATTTCAATTCTTGGAAAAATTGTAGTGCGTCAGCAATGCTCAGCTCAACGATTTCCGGCAGTGTTGTATCACCAATGAAAACATTTCGAGCTTCTAGTCTCAGGCGAGTGCCATCACAGCTAGAACACGATTTCGTTGATATGTACTTGGCTAGATCTTCACGCACCGCGCTAGATTCAGTATCACGGTAACGGCGCTCTAAGGTATTTAAGATGCCTTCAAATGGATGACGTTTGACTCGAATATCACCTCGGTCATTGATGTACTTGAATTCCACTTCAGTACGACCTGAACCTTTAAGAGTGATCTCTTGAATCTTTTTAGGTAAAGAATTAAATGGTGCATACAGATCAAAACCATAATGTTCTGACAGCGATGTGAGCATCTGGAAATAGTAGTAGTTCTTTTGATCCCAACCTTTGATTGCACCTTCTGCAATACTTAGGCTTTCATCTAATATCACTCGGCTTGGATCAAAATATTGTTGAACACCGAGACCATCACACGTACCACAGGCACCTGCCGGGTTATTAAATGAGAACAGGCGAGGCTCAAGCTCTTGCATGCTGTAACCACATTTTGGACAAGCGAAGTTAGCAGAAAATACGATTTCTTCTTGATCTGTTTCGTCCATCCAACCGACTACGGCGATGCCACCAGATAGCTCTAATGTTGTCTCAAACGATTCAGCTAAACGCTGTTGAAGATCTGGGCGGACCTTAAAGCGATCAACGACAACTTCTATGGTGTGCTTCTTGTGCAGTTCAAGGGTTGGTGGATCGGACAAGTCACAGGTTTCCCCATCAATTCGAGCGCGGATAAAGCCTTGAGCGGCTAAGTTTTCAAGCGTTTTAACATGCTCACCTTTACGCTCTTTAACGATCGGCGCTAGCAGCATCATTTTTGAGCCTGCAGGTAACTCTAGTACCTTGTCTACCATTTGACTGATAGTTTGCGCGGCAAGAGGGATATTGTGATCAGGACAGCGCGGCTCACCAACACGAGCATAAAGGAGTCTTAGGTAATCATAGACTTCAGTGATGGTGCCAACCGTTGAACGAGGGTTGTGAGAGGTCGACTTTTGTTCTATTGAGATAGCAGGAGACAAACCTTCAATGTGGTCAACATCCGGCTTTTCCATAAGGGATAGAAATTGACGAGCATAGGCTGACAAAGACTCAACATAGCGACGCTGCCCCTCGGCATAAAGGGTATCAAACGCAAGTGATGACTTCCCTGAACCTGATAATCCGGTGATAACCGTCAGCTTATCACGAGGTATGGTTAGGTTAATGTCTTTGAGGTTATGCGTACGAGCGCCTCTAATTTCTATTTTATCCATCTCAATAGACCATGTAATTTTAAGTGGCTAAAGTATTACATAGAGTGAGATTTGTGCAAAGTTTTACTGGATAAAAAAACAGTAAAACAAAAAAGGGCGACTCACAGAGTCGCCCTTTTAGAATTCGAAACGCTAGTTATTAACAAGTCGTTATGCTTCTTTTTGTGTCGAGTGTTTACCTAGCTCGACTTGCTGTTGGTCTTTCTTGTATAGGTTCTCAAAGCAGTAGTTGGTAGCTTCGATATAACCTTCAACACTACCACAGTCAAAACGTTGACCTTTAAATTTGTAAGCCAATACGCAGCCCGCTTTTGCTTGTTTTAGCAATGCATCAGTGATCTGGATTTCGCCGCCTTTGCCTGGCTCAGTCTGCTCGATAAGTTCAAAGATATCCGGAGTCAGAATATAACGACCAATGATCGCTAGGTTGCTTGGTGCCGTGCCTTGCTCTGGTTTTTCTACCATGTCATCAACACGGAAAAGATCATCTTTAATCATTTCGCCAGAGATAACACCGTACTTGTGAGTTTCTTCTTCAGGAACTTCTTGTACAGCAACAATAGAACAGCGGAATTGCTTGTATAGCGCAACCATTTGAG
The DNA here is from genome assembly GCF_000272105.2 of Vibrio splendidus 12E03. Lineage (GTDB taxonomy): Bacteria > Pseudomonadota > Gammaproteobacteria > Enterobacterales > Vibrionaceae > Vibrio > Vibrio splendidus_I. The sequence continues at coordinate 113,898 of NZ_AJZD02000032.1, read as the reverse complement.
CCAATACGCCTTGCTGCTCGTTAACACAAAGGTCATCGGCAAGTACTACTGCGAATGGTTCATCACCTACAAGCTCACGACCCGTCAAGATAGCATGACCAAGGCCTTTCATTTCACGTTGGCGAATGTAGGTGAAGTTTGCCGCTTCAATCGTTTCACGGATATTAACCAATAGGTCTTCTTTATTGGTGCCGCTAATCTGATGTTCAAGCTCGTAGTTTTTATCAAAGTGATCCATGATCGAGTGCTTACCACGTCCAGTAACGATGCACATTCCATCCATACCAGCTTCGATAGCTTCCTCTACACCGTATTCAATCAGAGGTTTGTTTACTACAGGCATCATTTCTTTAGGCATTGACTTGGTTGCAGGTAAAAAACGTGTACCGTAGCCAGCTGCCGGGAAAAGGCACTTTTTGATCATGATAAGACCCTTTATCTATAATAATTATTGATTCAACTGAGTTGTTGATATTTCTGAGGGCAACTCTAGCATAAGTTGTGTCGAAAATTCAGCAACAATACCTATGGTTTACTAGAGCTTCCCTCAAAATTATCGTCAGACTAAGGGGCGGATCGATTATGCAAGCAAGTTCTGGTTTGCCCAAGCAATCGCTTGAACCCTATTTTTGACCGCCAACTTACGGAATATCTGATAAAGGTGAGATTTAACCGTGAACTCGCTAATAAACAAGTCATCGGCGATTTGTGTGTTTGATGACCCTGACTGAAGACAGCGAATTACCTGAATCTCGCGAATGGTTAAATCAACGTTGGTTGGTGTGGTGTTGGTATTGACCATATTACGATAATAAAACAGCAGTTGATTGGTTACCTTCCTCGGTAACCAGTTCTCTCCATCGATGACTTCTTGAAGACCACGAGCAATCTTGTCCTTCTGCTCGGTGTTGTAAAATAGCCCTTTTAGTACACCATAGGTAAGAAGCTCAGATGTCGGAAGTTGCTGAGGGACATTGAACAAGATGATCTCATGGTTTTTCCACATAACAGTCAGGTTAGGACAAATAATCAATAGTTGTGGAACCTCTCTGTAATCGACAAGCAAGATCCGGTTACTCTGCTTTCTATCAACTAGCATTAATTCGTCGGGCGTCATTTTGTAGAGAATAATAGATAAGTGCTTTTCTATCTCTTTTACATGTAGATAGGTGTCGTTTGGGTCGATGCACAGAAAGTGTAAAGTGCGAGCGTATCTTGATTTTCTCATTGAAACGTCCTGTTTAAGGGGGATTAGATTCCACGTTGTCATGCAGGCTTTAGCTTCTCTAGCGCCTTGATAGTGACTTGCGTTGAATATCAATTATCAAAGTAAATGAGTGGTTTGTAAGTGGAGAAAAAAGCAACATCGCTCTGAATATCATGATTTGTTACGTTTTTATTCTTTGTAGTGAGGAGAGAATAGGAATGCGATTTATCACTGCAGAAAAGCATGCTATTCTTGTGCGCTAAAATTTTCTGAGACTATGAATTTAGACGGAGCAAATCATGGCTAGCCGTGGAGTTAACAAAGTTATATTAGTGGGTAACCTAGGTAATGACCCTGAAATTCGTTACATGCCAAATGGCGGCGCAGTAGCGAACATTACCATTGCAACGTCAGAGTCATGGCGTGATAAAGCAACTGGCGAGCAGCGTGAAAAAACAGAATGGCACCGTGTTGCTCTGTTTGGCAAGCTAGCGGAAGTTGCTGGTGAGTACCTACGTAAAGGTTCTCAAGTTTACATTGAAGGTCAACTTCAAACGCGTAAATGGCAAGATCAAAGCGGTCAAGATCGCTACACAACTGAAGTGGTTGTGCAAGGCTTCAATGGTGTAATGCAAATGCTTGGCGGCCGTGCTCAAGGTGGTGCTCCTGCTCAAGGTGGCATGGGTAACAACCAACAGCAAGGTGGTTGGGGTCAGCCACAGCAGCCACAACAACAGCAGCAACAATACAGTGCTCCCGCTCAACAGCAGCCAAAAGCACCTCAACAAGCTCCTCAGCAGGCTCAACCTCAATATAATGAGCCACCAATGGATTTTGATGATGACATCCCATTTTAGATCCTGTTTTTAATATATTATAAAGACAGTATTAAATTGGAAAAAGCCGCGTTCATCGCGGCTTTTTGTTACCTACAATTCTTAACGCTTTATTTACAATGTCAATTTATAGTATAAGTAGCAATACGGTATAATGTGAGTTGAAAAGGATTTCGTTATTCATGAGATATACCCCGACACTAAAACTGAGCACTCGATTGGTCGCATTTGTCACCGTGATAGTGATCAGCGCGATGTTCATTCTTTTTATTGGTGGCACACTTTCCTTTAAGCGTATTGGACAGGAATATTTAGACCATTATTTGGTTGGCATTGTCGACGTTGTAGATAAAGAGATGGAAGACCCTGATGCCGCGTATTCAATGCAGCGTTGGATGCCTAAGATGTTACAGGCGAGCAATATTGTTGAGATGAAACTCTCGAACAAGACCGGCATCGTTTATCGTTTCAAAGATACTTCCCCACAAATTGATCCCAATCGTCTTTATGAGAAAAGCTTCATTTTAGAGCGTAATGAAGGCTACCGAATCGAATTTAAAGCGCTTCCTCCTTATATTGGCTACAACTACTCAATGGAAGCGATGTGGTCAATTACTTTGGCTGTCGCATTGGTCCTTTTCTGTCTTGCTCGCGGTGTTCGTTGGTTGAAAGAGCAACTCATGGGTTCTGAGATTTTGGAAGAGCGAGGAAGAATGATCTTGGCCGGTCAGGTTGAAGCTCATGCAAAGGGAGATGAGCGAGAGTGGCCTTATACCGCAAGCGAAGCCTTAGATGTATTGATTGAAGAGCTGCAAGATGCTCGTCAAGAACGAAGTCGCTTTGATACCTTTATTCGTACTCACACCTTCCTAGATAAACTCACGGGAACGGCAAACCGAGTTTTATTCGATAATAAGCTGGAGTCGGCACTGCATGAAAGTGGCGCTCGAGGCGGTGTGTTACTGATACGTATCGACGAATGGGAGCAAGTTAGTGATGCTAACGATAAGCAAACCACTGACGGCTTTATTATTGAAGTCGGTGAAGTACTGTCGAATATCGTTCAACGCTATCCCGATGTCATTTTTTCTCGCTATTACGAAGCGGACTTTGCTGTATTTATCCCTCATCAGGGCGCAAAAGATATTGCGACCTTGGCTGCTCAGTGTTTAAGGCAGTTAGATAAGCTAACTCCGCCAGAGCCTTTAGAGTCGGATGACTGGTGTCATATTGGTGTAACCATGTATACCGAAGGTGAGCGTCATAGCCAGATCATGGATGAAACGGAAACGGCACTAAAGAGTGCTCAGTTAGAGCGTATTAATAACTGGAGCCGTTACCCGAAAGAGAATAAGAATGAGCTTGATAGAGGCAGTGTTCGTTGGAGAACATTACTTGATAAAGCCCTGCTTCCTGAAAATTTAGTAATCTTTGCTCAGCGGTGTTATCTTATGCCGGAATCTGGTCAAGCTAATGAATTACATAGAGAAATATTCGCTAGAATTCAGGATCCTGATAAAGGTTTATTGAAATCGTCTCGATTTATGCCTGCGGTAGAGCAAGTGGGTTATCAAGCTCAAATGGACCAATCGGTTCTAAAGGTTGTATTGAAATCGCTGAAAGAATCAACTCAACCTATCAACTATTCGGTGAATCTGAATGTTACCCCGTTTGCTAATAAACAGCATTTTAAGTGGTTTAGGAGTGAGTTGTTACAGCTCTCTGCTCAACACCGATCTCAGCTTGCGTTTGAGTTTCCAGAAGGGCACTTGATTGCTCATCTTGATTATATGAGACCGGTAGCAAAGATGTTGCGAGGTTTAGGGTGTAAAGTTGTGGTAGGCCAAGCTGGACGAACCATTGTTAGCACCCACTATATAAAGGATTTGAAGGTTAATTATATTAAGCTTCATCGAAGCCTAATAAAGAAAATCGATCAAAGGCATGAGAACCAACTGTTTGTTCGCAGCTTAATTGGGGCGTGCGGTGATTCTCCAACTCAAGTTATTGCCGTTGGAGTCGAGTCAAAACAAGAAAAGAATACCTTGATAGAGTTAGGCATTAACGGCTATCAAGGGAGATATTTCGACGAAGAACAACAAATTATCCCTTTGCCTAATCAAGCAGAAAAGGCCGCGAAAGCGGAATCTGTTGTCAAAGTTGGTCGAAGAAATCGATGGCGTAAGAGTAGTAGTTAAGAATGAATTTTAAAGCGATTTTAGACAAGATAAAGCCAACGAATAATAAAGGTAGCTCGCAAGTTGTCATGTTAGGCAACGATGCCATTTATATTTCATCGACAGAGCAAGAGCCTCAAGTAACCAGCATTCCCGTGGTTAATGGGGACTGGGAGAGTGCGCTAAAAAAATCGCTTAGCAGTGAGGCGTTTACCAGCAATAGCCTCCAGCTGATTGTCTGTGCTAACTACTACCAAACCTACCAAATTGATAAACCGGACATTCCAGAGAGTGAATGGTCGGTAGCACTGCCTTTTTTACTCAAAGACCTTGTTTCAGAAAGAGTCACGGAAATCACCGCGAGTGCGGTCGCGTTACCGACGTCGAATAAGCTGCAAGTATATGTCCTGCCTAAAAAGCTGTTGGACAAGCTTCTGAATATCACTAATTCGGCTCAGGTTGAATTAATAGGTGTTGCTCCCGAAGATGAAATCTGGGGTTACAGCGCTGGCGAACTGTCTAATTTCATTCTTTTACAGCGCAGCACTAATTCACACTTTAAGTTGGGTGCGTTTGTTGAAAATACCGTTTGTTTTCAAAGAACCATCCGCAGTGTTGTCCCACCTTTAACGGGTGTTGCGTCAAGTGCTCTGCAGTTAGATGGCCTCGCTTTAGAGCTTCAACGCTCGATTGATTACCTTTCTTCGCAAATTAAAGGCACCCAACTTCATCAACTAAAGATCTGTTGTGATGAAGAGGATGAAGCTGAATTACAAACTGCATTAAATAATACACTGAGCTCAACGGTCTCTTTGCTTGTTGAAGGTGAGCGCGAAAACTCTGAAAGTTTGTTAGTGCAATTAGCCGCTGAAAAAGAGACGTTTACGGTCAACCTTTACCCTGAGCATTTAAAGCCTAAAAAAGAGTATTTTACGTTAGCGAATGTGGCTGCGAGTTGGGGAGTGGTTAGTGCGTTGTTGCTTGGCAGCTACTTTGTCATGAACTATCAAGCTTCCAATCTAGACACTGAATTAACAGTGTTGCAACAAGACTCTAATCAGCTTAACAAACAAGTTAAGCAACTGAATAGTCAGTTAACTCAACATAAACCCTCCCCTGAGAAAGTGGCGGCAGTTGACCGTCTCAAACGTGAGACTCAAGCAAAAAAAGAGGCGCTAAAGGCGGTTGGACAATACGACGAGTCTCAGCAAGTCGGGTATTCTGGCGTCATGAATTCCTTAGCTCAATTAGGCCGAAATGACATCTCTCTTTCGCACATCTATATGACCCATGACACGTTAGATATGAGTGGCTTAGCTCGCAATGCCAATGTTGTCCCTAACTGGATTGGTCAATTCAAAAATGAGCTTAATCTTGTTGGCCGCTCTTTTGAAAAACTGAAAATAGGTCGTAATGATCAAGATGTGGTGAGCTTTGAGTTAAGTACTCGTAGGGAGAGCAAGTAATGCAGCAATGGAATCAACTTAGCGATAAGTTTCTTGCATTAAGCCCAAGAGAAAAGTGGCTGCTTTTCGTGTGCGGTTTTGTTGGTATCTTTATGCTGCTTTTTACCTTACTGGTGGAGCCGGTGTACCTCGATCTGCAAGCAAAAAATGCCAAGATGACCAGCCTGACTCAATCAAATCAGAGGCAGCAAGGTGAGCTACTTGTTCTGCAAGCCAAATTGAACAAAGACCCAGACAAAGAGATCAATCTCGAATACAAAAAATTGATGCGAGAGAGCCAAGAACTGTCACTTGAATTAGCCGAGATGGTCGATGGGCTGATCTCTCCATCCCAAATGTCGCAATTGCTCGAAAGTGTCCTCAATGCAGGTACTGGGCTGCAATTAGAATCGCTGGAATCACTTAAGCCAGAAGCGATTTCGAACAACAAAGAGACCAGTGAATATTCCGGTTATTTTCTTCACCCGGTGAGAATGGAGCTAACTGGTAGTTACTTTGATATTGCAGCTTACCTTCAGGCTCTTGAATCTCTTCCTGTGAGTTACTACTGGCGTACATTTGAATACACAGTAGAAGAATACCCGAAAGCTCGACTTGTATTTGAGGTTTACACGCTAGGTACCAGACAGGAGTTTATCGGTGGTTAGAACTCTATTGTTGTCATTACTGTTTGCCAGCTCTCTGGTGTCGGCAGAGCAAGATCCAACGGCACCTCTGGGGTGGATGACGCCTCAACAAAAAACAGCGCCGGCGAAGAAATCGCCAACTCATTATCGCCTACCGTCTTTAGAGAGCATCGTGTGTAAAGCGGATACGCCTTGCTACGCCATTCTCAATGGTGAAATTGTTGCTCAAGGGGAGACGATACGAGGGTATCGAGTTAAGAAAATAGATTCAGAATACGTCACTCTGCAGAGAAGCTCTAAGCAGTGGAAATTAGAGATGTTCTCTTTAGATATTAAGAATAATTAAGGTTTGAGTGAAGACATGCGTAAACTTGTAGTAGCAATCCTAGTGTCATCTTTGGTCGGCTGTTCGATGGGGCATCGTGATCCCGTTGAGATAAAAGAGTCTTTAAACGAATCTATTAATGAAGCGAACAGCAAGGCGCTTCACGACCTGCCTTCGTCTGTACAAGATGATCTTATGCCTCAGCTTAATTCCGATGCCATGTCTCCGGGAATGGAGACCGTGAAGCGTTTTCGTATTCAAGCAAAAGGTGTCGAAGCGAGAACCTTCTTTGCCAGTTTAGTGAAAGGTACAGAATACAGCGCAGCGATTCATCCAAGTGTTTCTGGAAAGCTTACGTTGAACCTAACGGATGTGACGCTAGATGAAGTGCTGGCTGTGGCTCAGGATATGTATGGCTACGATATTGAAAAGCGTGGCAAAGTGATTCAAGTTTACCCTGCGGGCCTTCGCACTGTGACAATCCCTGTCGACTACTTACAGGTTAAACGTGCTGGTCGCTCATTGACTACGATAACGACGGGTACGATCTCTAACTCAGACAACAGTTCATCGAGCTCTTCAAGTTCTGACTCAAATTCATCGAACTCTTCAAATAATTCAAACTCTACCTCGAACGGCGGTACTGAGATTGAGACCACTTCTGAAAGTGATTTCTGGCCACAACTTGAGGCTGCGGTTGCACACCTAATTGGTTCTGGGAATGGGCAAAGTGTTGTCGTGACACCTCAAGCGAGTGTGATTACGGTTCGTGCATTCCCTGATGAAATTCGTGAGGTTCGCGAGTTCTTAGGTGTTTCCCAACAGCGCTTGCAACGCCAAGTTATCCTTGAAGCCAAAATCATGGAAGTGACGTTGAGCGATGGTTACCAGCAGGGCATTAACTGGACGAAAATGTTCTCGTCAAACGGAACTAATTACACTGTTGGCATGGGTTCTATAGTCAAAGATGCGACAGGAGCTATTATTCCGGGCACATTACCTGGGATGGACCCTATAGGTGCAGCACTTGGTGGTCAATCCAATATTGTTGTATCGGGGAGCAGCTTCGAGGCGGTATTGAGCTTTATGGATACTCAAGGCGACCTCAATGTGCTTTCTAGCCCAAGAGTCACAGCTGCAAATAACCAAAAAGCGGTGATCAAAGTCGGCACAGACGAGTATTACGTCACAGATTTATCAAGTGCGGTTGGCAGTGGTGATAATGCCAACGTAGCACCTGAAGTGGAATTAACGCCGTTTTTCTCTGGTATCTCATTAGATGTGACCCCTCAAATTGATGATAAAGGCAGCGTATTCTTGCATGTCCACCCTGCGGTTATCGAAGTCGAAGAAGAAGTTAAAGAACTCAACCTTGGCTCAACAACGGGTGTCGTACAGCTTCCTTTAGCGAAAAGCTCTATTCGTGAGTCTGATTCAGTGATTCGTGCACAAGATGGTGATGTGGTTGTTATTGGTGGCCTGATGAAATCAAATACCAGTGACGTGACTTCTAAGGTTCCATTCTTAGGCGACATTCCGGCTTTGGGTCACTTGTTCCGCAACACCAATCAGTTGACGCAAAAGACCGAGCTCGTGATTTTGCTTAAACCGACGGTTGTGGGTGTGAATACTTGGCAAACTGAGCTTGAACGTTCTCGTGATCTGCTTCAGCAATGGTTCCCTGATGAAGAGTAAATGCTTACTTTCTGAATTGGCAGCGCTTCACTAAGCCGGGTGAACCTATGTATCAAGCTCATTTTGGTTTTGAACAGCTGCCATTTACTTTAACGCCGAATACCGATTTTTTTTACGGATTAGCCCCGCATTTTGAGGCGATTCAAACGGTCATTTCGGCGTTAGAGATGGGAGAGGGCGTCATCAAGGTGACTGGAGAAGTAGGCACCGGTAAGACTATGGTTTGTCGGATGTTGGTCAATCACCTAAAAAACTGTACTGCATTAATTTACTTGCCAAACCCAGTGTTGTCCGGAGCTGACTTACGTCATGCTGTCGCCAAAGAGCTTGATTTAAAGGTTGAGAACGAAGCCTCGCTGGTGGATAACATTCAACATAAGTTGATTGAACTGCATAATTCAGGCTTAAGAGTGGTTGCGATTATTGATGAGGCACAAGCTCTCTCTGACGAAGCACTAGAGACATTGAGACTGTTCGGCAATCTGGAAACTGAAGACAAGAAATTACTTCAGATAGTGTTACTTGGACAGCCAGAACTAGACGCTCGTTTAGAGGCTTATCATCTAAGACAATTTCGTCAAAGAATCACTTTTAGTTCGACATTAAGGGCGCTAACTCTTGATGAGACGGTGGCTTATATTGATAACCGAATTGCTAAATCTGGTGGCAACCCAGAACTGTTCAGTTTGAATCAAAAAAAAGCGATTTGTCGTTCTTCACAAGGTATCCCAAGGTTGATAAATCAGCTATGCCACAAGGCTTTACTGTTGTCGTTCAGTGAAAGCAAAAAAAGTATCGATAACCAACATCTGTTTTCTGCGATGCATGAAACTTACGATGTGTGTAAGCCCAAATTTAAAACGCCAATACTGTGGGGTTGGAATTAATTATGAGCGTCATTAATAACGCCTTGTCTGAATTGGCAAAGAAAAAATCAGCGACAGCAATAGAAGCCGCGGTCGTGCCTAAGGTAAAAACGCGATCACCTTTGGTGTGGGTAACAGCAGGTTTTACTCTGAGCTTAGCCATGGGTGGTTGGGCGATATCACAGGGGCCAACGGTCGATAACTCAATATTGACTCAAGGTAGGCAGGTTCAGGTTACTGTTGTAGACAGCTCGCCAGAAGTGCCTGCCATTGTTACTCAAGCTCCGTCATCGCCAACTAAAAAGTTAGTAACGGTCGATTCTTCCTATCTAACTCAAGTACGCTCAGAAACAAGTATTCGGAATCAGGCGCCAGTTGTGGAGTCAGTGGTTAAAACGCCACAAATAACAAAACCTCAGATACAAGCGAAACCGATAGCAAAAACAAAAGTAAATACGACACAAGTTCCTGAGCCGACCTTGATTGCGAGTGTTGCGAAGAGCAGCCCAGCTTCTATTTCTGATGAGCCCAAAGATTCAGAAAATAGTGGAATACTGATTGAACAAGTAGAACTGACCCCAGAGCAACTTTCTATAAATGCTCAAGGGCGAGCTCAGAAAGCGTTGGATGCAAATGATCTTACTGGTGCATTGAAGGGGTACAACGAAGCACTTCGTTATACGCCAAGAAATGAGGATGTTCGTCAAAAGCTCGCTATTCTCTATTTCGGCAAGGGCGATACTCGTAAAGCTTACGAACTTTTTCAGTCGGGCATTAAACTCAACATCAATAGTGAAAAGTTACGTTTGGGACTATCTAAATTGTTGGTGAAAGCGGACCAAGCAGAGGCAGCGTTAAGCCCTCTGATACACATGCCTCCGCATCCAACTCAAGAATACTTAGCAATGCGTGCTGCGCTGAGCCAAAAGTCACAGCAAGAAGAAATAGCACTGGAGAGTTACCAAAAGCTGGTCGAGGTCGATTCTGAGAACGCTCGCTGGTGGCTAGGTTTAGCGATACAGCAAGAGCGACAGTTAGATTTCGCTGCAGCAAAACAATCATACCAAGGTGCGTTAACTCGAGTCGGTATCTCATCTCAATCACAAAGCTTTGTGCGTGACCGATTGAAAATAATCAGTGTTTTAGAGGAGAGCAGCAATGCAAATTAGATTAAGAAAAAGACTTGGTGATTTGCTTGTTGAAGAAGGCATTATTACCGAGGCCCAAGTTGAACAAGCGCTTGCCTCTCAAAAAAGTACTGGTCGTAAGCTTGGTGATGCTCTTATTGAACTTGGCTTCTTGTCTGAGCAACAAATGCTAAGCTTTTTGTCGCAACAGCTTGCTATTCCTCTTATCGATCTAAGTCGAGCGAACGTTGATGTTGAAGCTGTTCAGCTTTTACCTGAAGTGCATGCCCGCCGTCTTCGCGCATTGGTTATTGGTCGTCAAGGTGACACGCTGCGCGTGGCGATGAGTGATCCTGCGGATCTGTTTGCTCAGGAATCACTACTTGGTCAATTGGGTGATTACGCACTCGAATTTGTTGTTGCACCAGAAAGACAGCTGGTCGATGGGTTTGATCGCTACTACCGTAGAACCAAAGAGATCGCCTCATTCGCTGAGCAGCTTCATGCAGAGCACCAAGTTAATGAAGCTTTCGATTTTGATATCGAAGAAGAAGACAGTGACGAAGTGACAGTGGTTAAGCTGATCAACTCGCTGTTTGAAGATGCGATTCAAGTAGGCGCTTCCGATATCCATATTGAACCTGATTCTAATGTGCTACGTCTTCGTCAGCGTATTGATGGCGTGTTACATGAAACTCTCCTTAACGAAGTGAATATCGCTTCGGCACTTGTACTGCGTTTAAAGCTGATGGCCAACCTCGATATCTCAGAGAAGCGTCTTCCTCAAGACGGTCGCTTCAATATTCGAGCGAAAGGTCAGTCTGTGGATATTCGTATGTCGACTATGCCAGTGCAGCACGGTGAGTCAGTAGTAATGCGTTTGCTTAACCAGTCTGCTGGTTTACGTAAATTGGAAGCGTCGGGCATACCGAGTGATCTGCTGGTTCGTCTTCGTAAACAGTTACGCCGCCCTCACGGAATGATTCTAGTCACTGGTCCTACGGGCTCGGGTAAAACAACCACCCTTTATGGTGCGCTAAGTGAATTGAATGAACCGGGTAAAAAAATTATTACTGCGGAAGACCCGGTGGAATATCGCCTGCCTAGAATCAACCAAGTGCAGGTTAATCCTAAAATCAATCTCGACTTCTCTACTATCTTAAGAACCTTTTTACGTCAGGATCCCGATATCATTCTTATTGGTGAGATGCGTGACCATGAGACGGTCGAGATTGGTTTGAGAGCTGCACTTACCGGTCACTTAGTGCTAAGTACCCTTCACACCAACGATGCGGTAGACAGTGCATTGCGTATGATGGATATGGGAGCGCCAGGTTACTTAGTCGCGAGTGCGGTCCGAGCAGTAGTGGCACAGCGATTGGTTCGTAAAGTTTGTACCGACTGTAAGGTTGATGACGAACTGGATGAAGCGCGCAAACAATGGCTGAGCGTTCGTTTCCCTAATCAGGTCGGCGTCCCTTTCATGAAAGGTCGTGGTTGTCAGAACTGTAATTTAACCGGGTACCGCGGGCGTATCGGTGTATTCGAGATGTTGGAGCTTGAGCACAACATGATGGATGCTTTAAGAGCTAACGATGCCGTTGGTTTTGCTCAAACCGCAAGACAGTCTGAAAACTACAAACCACTATTAGCCTCTGCTATGGAGTTGGCTTTGCAAGGTGTAGTGAGCCTCGACGAGATAATGAACCTCGGCGAAGGTGACGCATCTGGCTCAACTGACCCAATTTATCTGTAGGGGTAGAGTGATATGCCAACGTATTGTTATGTAGGCCGCAGCTCCGATGGCAGCCAAGTAAGTGGTCAATTAGACGCGAATAACGAAGATCTTGCCGCTGAAAGCTTGATGAGTAAGGGGATTATCCCAACCTCGATTAAGCTTGGGAAAAGTGGTGGTTCCGTATTGGATATGGATGTCTCTGCTCTATTTTCACCGAGTGTACCACTTGAGGTCCTGGTGCTGTTCTGCCGTCAGTTATACAGCTTAACCAAAGCGGGCGTGCCACTGTTAAGATCGATGAAAGGCCTGACCCAAAACTGCGAAAATAAGCAGTTGAAGGCCGCACTTGAAGAGGTGGTTGCTGAGTTAACCAATGGTCGTGGTTTAGCGGCGTCGATGCAGATGCACCCTAAAGTGTTTAGCCCACTGTTTGTTTCTATGATCGGTGTTGGTGAAAATACAGGTCGTCTTGATCAGGCTTTGTTGCAATTAGCGGGTTACTACGAACAAGAAGTCGAGACTCGAAAGCGAATCAAGACCGCGATGCGCTATCCAACCTTCGTGATCAGCTTTATTTTGATCGCGATGTTCATACTTAACATCAAGGTTATTCCACAGTTCTCCAGCATGTTCGCTCGGTTTGGTGTCGATTTGCCACTGCCGACCCGTATCTTAATCGGTATGTCTGAGTTCTTTGTGAATTACTGGGGAATCATGCTCGGCGTGATCTTTGGTTTTATCTTTGCTTTTAAAGCCTGGGTTAAGACGGACAAAGGTCTAGAGAAGTGGGACAGGATTCGCTTAAAAATACCTGTCATCGGTGGGGTCGTGAACCGAGCATTACTGTCACGTTTTTCGCGTACCTTTGCTTTGATGCTGAAAGCGGGTGTGCCGCTAAATCAATCTTTAGCGCTATCGGCTGAAGCCCTAGATAACCGCTTTTTAGAGCTACGGGTACAAGCCATGAAGTCGGCTATCGAAGCAGGTAGTACGGTTTCATCGACGGCGATTAACAGCGAAATTTTCACACCGCTGGTGATACAAATGATCTCGGTAGGTGAAGAGACGGGTCGTATCGATGAGCTATTACTCGAAGTGGCTGACTATTATGATCGAGAAGTCGATTATGATCTTAAAACCTTGACCGCAAGAATAGAACCGATCTTGTTGACCATAGTAGCAGGCATGGTGTTGATTCTTGCTCTCGGTATTTTCTTACCGATGTGGGGAATGCTGGATGCAATCAAAGGTTAAGGAATGCTAAATAACCTACAACGCTCACGTTTTGTGATTTGGACTGTGGTTATTCTTTTTCTAACTATAGGGCTACTTTCTGCATGGGAGTCAGTAGAAGAGGATGCGACCAATACGGCATTAATCGTGGCAAGTAAGCGTATCCTTGAACAAGCAAACCTGTTCAAACAGCGATATTTGCTTAAAGGTGCAGAACAAAAAAGCAACTCTGAATACCCCAAAAGCTACAGCAGAACTGGGTGGGTAATGCCCATTCAAGGCTCGGAGGTAGACTGTAATTATTGGTTGGATGAATTGTATCCACCGAAGAGCATTCTAGGGCTAAACTCCCCAAGAGTTGAAGACCAAAGTGATAACAAACAGTTTCATTGTACTTATCATTATGGTGATAAATATCAGATAGATATATTACTTAAGAGCGAAAGGTTTAGCGTGAAAGCCAATATTTTGGCTTTGTGAAAATATTGACAGTTTTAGTATGGTTTTATACGTGCGCGAATGTATAATGCGCGTTAATAATTAGATGAGTAGGTAGAAAATGCTTAAGAATCAAAAGGGTTTCTCCCTTGTCGAATTAGTGATAGTGATCGTAGTTGTTGGTTTATTGGCGGTCGCTGCGTTGCCTCGTTTTCTTGATGTGACGGATGAAGCCAAGAAATCCAGTATTGAAGGTGTCGCTGGTGGCTTTGCAACGGCTGTTTTGTCGGCAAGAGCACAGTGGGAAGCAGAAGCAAGGCCGTCAGAGAAGATAGGTGTTGAAACATACAATACTGTAAATTATGATGGTGTTGATTTTTGGTTAACAAGATCAAAGAACAGTAGCAATGTGGATACTGATTTTCGAGATGGTTATCCATGGACCCTGAACAACAATTCTGGCACTGCGCCACAAGATATTTCAGACCAAACATGTTCTGAGTTGATGGAAAACTTGCTGCAAAACCCACCGAAAGTGGGCCCTGTTGCAGATGTAGCGAACAACTCAAACTACAAGTATTCAGCGCAAGCAAATTCTGGTGATGCAACCTGTACCTACGTTCAATTAGAGGGTAGTACCGAGCATGAATTTGTTTACGAAATTAAAACTGGTCGTGTGACCGTAACTTTGCAGTAAGTCTGCGTAAAATTAAACATAGAGAGAGCTTAACTATGAAAAGACAAGGCGGTTTCACCCTAATCGAACTAGTGGTTGTAATTGTTATTCTAGGTATTCTTGCTGTCACTGCGGCACCACGTTTCCTTAACCTGCAAGATGATGCTCGTGAGTCTTCACTTCAAGGTCTAAAAGGTGCAATTGATAGTGCTGCTGGTATTGTTTATGGCAAAGCTGCTGTAGAGGGCGTTGAGTCTCAAGAGTACACAGCAAACCCAGCTCCAGAAGTGGAAGGCATTACAACGTCTTTTGGTTACCCAACAGCGGATGCTGATGGTATTGGTGCAGCAGTTGTTGGCTTGTCTACAGATTGGGCTGTAACTGCTAGTGTTGCAAATACCAGTATTACATACTCATTTGTAGGTGCGAATGCTAACGCAGCGGCATGTATCGTTACTTATACGCAAGCTACTGGTACAACAGCGGCAAGTGCTGCAACTACTACTGTAAATTTAGGTTCTGCAGCTGATGGCTGTGGTGGTAACTAGATTTTTGTTCTAGACCAGCTTCGGCTGGTCTTTTTTTGTATTTAATATGTTTAAACTGCTACTTTATCCTTCCATATAGTAATTTATAATCTAGATAGTCAAATTAACCAATTAAGGCTTATATGAATACAAAGCCAAATAAAGGTTTCACTCTAGTAGAATTAATTGTGGTGATTCTTTTACTTGCGATTATCTCTGTGACAGCTATCAGCCGATTTGGTGGTCGCCAAATTTATGAATTATATGCTCTGCAAGAGCAGGTTTCTTCTGTTGTACGACAGGTTCAGCTCAATAGAATGCAATCGAATATGGATATGTCTGTGTCTGGGGCTGACAGCTTACGTTTGGTGGCAGTAAATGGTTGCCTTGGCTCTCAATCGGCCTGTGACAATCTAGCTGAAACCAGAAGTGATGTTATTTCCAGTGATGATTACACGTTTTCATCTCAACCTCTCTCTACGACCTCTTCCCCAATAGAATTCAACTTGTTGGGTAACCCTGAGAGTGCTGCTTCAGCTGGTGTTCAAATTACCATCTCATCAAAAAATAGTTCAGACAGAGTCTGGGTTTGTATTAACTCTCAAGGTTTTGTTTATCCGAGTAATCAGGTATGCCCATGAAGTACGAAAATAGTGGCTTTACGCTAATCGAGTCGATCATTGTTATTGTATTACTTGGTTTTGCTATGCTCGCATTTTCTACTTTTCTTGCACCACAATCCGCACTTTCAGGACAAGTAAATTATTCCAACCGAGCTTCGGCATTAGGTCAAAGTATTATGACCGATCTTTTATCTCGAGATTACGGTTCGGTGAGCTCTGGCACTCCAATTGAACTCGGCAACACTTATGCTAATTTTGATGTGGATTTAGTTGTTACCAACGATACACCAACAGCTTCGATGCAGAAGTTTACGCTCACAATTACCGCAAGCAATAATCCTCCTATCACTTTAGTCGCTTATAAAGGGGAGTATTAATGAAAGGGAAAGGGTTTACGCTCATAGAGATGATTTTAGCTATTGTTATCTCAAGTATCGTCTTGCTTGGTGTCGCGAATTTTACTGAACTTGGTATGAGAGGCTATTTTGGCTCTGTAGAACGCTTTCGACTACAAACGGAAGCCAGGTTTGTATTAGAAAAACTGTCTCGTGAAGTAAGGCATGCTGTACCTAACCTGTTTCCAGCTTCTGTTAGTAGCGGATGTGTCTCATTTTATCCTATTGTTGACTCGGGCTTCTACGTGATCTCCGGTGCGGATATTAATTTTCTAGTGAGTGATTCTGGAGCGACAAGCAGCTCATTGCAATCCATGTCATTGGTTATAAACCCGACTCGACCACATACTGATATCGGCAACCTAAATAATATATACCCCCTCGATAGTGTAGTTCCTCCAAGTGCGTCCGCTGCATACTTTTCTATTCCAAATGGAGCTAACACTCTTGTCAGTGAATCTGTAGGAAAAAGGCATTACATTTTTGACTCAAATAACCTTGTGGAATATTGCCTTGCGAGCGGTAATTTATTAACTCGTAATGGTGTCACAATAAGCGATCGAGTTATGAGTGAGAATAGCACTCTGAGTTATCAACCCGCGAATGTTCAGAGCAATGGTATCGTTGAATTGACCCTTGAGTTTTCAGAAAATAATGAATCCACAGTATTTGAGCAAGATATACAGGTGATTAATGTCCCGTAAAACAAGCCAAAGAGGTAGTGCGCTAGTTATGGTCATCTTTGTTATCGTGGTGCTTGGTTTCTTAGCGACAAGTTTGAGTCGAACGAGTTGGTCTGATAATGATTCAAACACTCGAGTTGTACTTGGCACGCAAGCTTGGTTACTCAGCCATTCGGTTAATGAGTATGTTATGACTCAGTTCTACCCAAATCCTGACCCTGCGGCTTCCTCTGCCGTTGCTAGTGTTTGTAGCAGTAATGACCTGCAGCCTGGAGGTGAGATCTTTGCAGTAGCAAGCTCTATGGTTAACACAACTCCAGTGAATTGTTCTCTTGATCGAATACAGTGTTCCAATCGGGGAGAGCTTGATGGCTTTGTTTTCTATGTTTTAGAGTCTTCGGTAATTTGTGGTTCTGGTGTGAGCCAAGTACAGCGTAATCAAGAACTTTGGGTGAAGGAGGCTGAATGAAGCATTTGAGTATAATATTGATACTGCTATTTATTTCTTTTCCTTCTTTTGCTGATTTTTCATCGTCACAATGCAGCTCACTTCATGCTGGAGATGATTTTTCCGTATGGTTTAAATTATCCCCTGCATCGGGGGGAGATACTATCTACGCGACGAAAAGAAATGGCGGCAGCCCTACGCCAATTTGGAGTAACGATGTCAATGTTCAAAGTCCAGTAATTGATGACAATGAAACTAATAACGGTGAGTTTTATGAAGTTTGGCTTGAATATGAAAGTAGTTCGAATAAATCTGGTTGGCTAACTTATAATTTATGGGAAGGAAGTTCTTGGCGACAAGTTGGGCTCCCTCAATTTGCTGATCTTTCAGGGCTTTCTGCAGCGATTGCTGTATCGGGAGATGGAGCTAGTGAGATTCAGTGCGATGATGATATAACTCAACCACCGCCAAGTTATGTCTCGCAAGCGCAGTACCAGTTTGGAGTCGCGCAATGTGCAGGCTCAGAATGTAAGATACCTCTAAATAAACCCTTTACGAATACACCACTTGTGTTCGTCATGCCTACTATTACTTCTAATAACCCTGACTTAGATGCTCCAGCAACGTTAGTTGTGACTAATGTTACGAAAACGGAAGCCACTATCGAGCAGGTAAAAGCGCCTAAAAACGGTTGGGGACCTGATTTAAACAGCCAACCAATGACAGAGGTAAGCTATCTTGCCATTGAACCCGGTGTTGCTGATTTTAATGGACATCAAGTAATTGCGGGTTACATAGAGACAGATGAAGCAAGTGCAAAGTTTGGTTCAAACGATAATGATAGAGTTCTCTACAGTGATTTTGGTGGAAGTACATTTTCTTCAAACCCAGTCGTGTTACATCAGATCCAAACTCGGAACAACAGTCCTAAATGGATGACATCTGGCAAGGTAAAAAGAACTAATGAGCGATCTTATGTTGATCTATTTTTAGAGCTGAGTGCCTCTCACAACAGTAACCTCGACTATGAAGATGAAAAAATAGCCTTTTTAGCGACATTGCCGACTAACTCTAACCTTGAGGTTGATGGGTATAAGGTTCAGTTTGCAAGAGGGTATGATACACCTAGTCAAAATGGAAATGATCCAATGTTAGATGGCTGTGAAGATAAATATGCCACAACCTCTCTCACTAATATTGAGGGGATCATAGCTAATAAACAAGAGAGGGCTGGTGGACACGGAGGTTGGTTACGTCGATGTAACATTAACACGAACCAAGTTAGCTTTGTTGTTGATGAGGACTTTAGAGACCGCACACATATACCTGAAGAGGTTGGTTACTTTGCTTTTGAAATTGACGATATTTCAATTGATATTTGTGAGATATTCCCTGCTCCAGCGAGTTCTTGGAAGAATAATTCTCAAGTAACATTCAATAATGCCCCCAATTTTCCTAATGGTGAGCCTTTAAAGTATTTCATCGGCGGATGGAGTGGTGAATCTTGCTCTCCAAGCGAAAGTAATTGCCAAGATATCAGGATGGGGTTTGACCGATTAACTGATTATTCCAATTACCAGTACACGTGTCAGACTGGTACTTGTATTACCGGTGGTGAAAAGGTTGACGCAAGTAAACTCCCCCCAATTAACTTTCCAGAGTTAAGTGGTGATGTAGTGTTCAACAACTCAAGACCTGATGAAATTGATCAGTCCGGAAGTTGTGAGGCTGCTTTGGTTGGGGATACATGTCACCCAGCAGGGCAAGGCGATGGTGTGATCAATATAAATGTGGATCTTAACTCACTAACCTTAGGATATGGTGGCTCTGATTATCCAGTTGAATACAGATTTCCAGCGAACAAAAAAGTGTATATCGGTAATCTCACATCTAATAGTTCAAATGTTACTTTGGCGGTTGGAGCAAATACCTATCATTATTTCAAGACACTAAAGTTTAATAGTACGAATAATACGATTAAGGTGAGCTCTAAGTCGGCGATATTAATAAAAGATTCATTAATCTTTAATAGCCCGGCAGACGTGAACAATGATCACGTTAGTGATGATTTGATTTTCTATGGCCCGGAGGCTGATGCCACATTCAACATCGCATCAGGGGCAATAGTTAATGCGCATATTTTATTTGATTCGATCCAGTTTAATAATGGTGGAACGATCGGAGGTTCAGTTATAACCAATAGCTTAACCATACATGATGCCAATACTGTGATCTTAGGACAGAATAGTTGTTACAGCCCCCCTGCGAGTTATCAATTGGATTTAAGCCCAAATAAAGACTTCTCTTTATTGTGTGAAATTCCACAAGTGACAGTCACCATAACTGACTCGCAAGGGAGTCCAGCTACGGAGCCAGTTGAAGTTTATATTACGACACCTACTGGCATAACCGTTGATAGTGTTATTGAGGGACTCCATAACGGTGGTAACTCTTATTCGACAAATTCATCAGGAATATTGACGCTCGGTTTGGATGCTGACTCAATTGGGACTTATAAAATTGAGGCTGAATTAGCTTCTGACTCAAGCCAAAATGACTCTGGTGATTTTCTAGTATCACTCTATAAATTTGAAGCGAGTGATGTATATGCGGTAGCCGATCAGGCTGCGACATTTGATTTGAAAGTATTAGCTTGCAAAGGCGATGAAGCAACATTGGTTTCCGGTTATCAAGGTGATAAAAACCTTGGTGTATCGGACTTTTCGTTGGTGAACCCCACCTCTGCTCAAGGAGCAGTTGATGGAAACTTATTGGTAAAAAGTAAGAGCGACTGGAGTGATACCTCGGTAATCTTTGAATTTGACAGTTCCGCTCAAACTACTGGTTCAGTTATTTACAGCGAAGCTGGTAAGGTTAGCTTCAAACTTTCCGATCCTACTTTTGAATGCCCTACAGGATATGATTGTGAAGATACTGACGGTGAAAGTTGGGATGCATTAGAAGGTGTCGTTGATGTCTATGTCCGACCTTGGAAATTTGCAATCTGCACGAACAACAATTCTGATGGAAACAGTAGTAGTGGGAGTGCGTTTGCTGCTGCAGGGGAAGAGTTTGACGTGTTTGCTAAACCTATTCGGTTCACGAGTGATGCAAGTCAGCAATGTAATAATAGCTTGGTAACAAAAAATTATTTGCTTTCTGCAGGTGCGGTGAGTGCAACTCATACATTAGATACACCTAGTAACAGTGGTGCAGTATTAGGTAGCTTAGAGCCGACTAGTCAACTAACTCAATCTAGCTCCGATATAGTACTTTCTGATAATGGCTATAAGTTTAAGAACTTAGAATATTCAGAAGTGGGTAGTTTTAATTTTGAGGTTACTGAAGACTCGAATAGCTTTTATGGCAAGATTCTCGGTGGTTTCTCTGGAAGTAAATCAATTGGCCGCTTTTATCCGAAATATTTCCTGCAAGAGAATCCTGAATGGAATGTCGCGAATCAAAACGACATTGCTTATTTGAGTCAACCTTACGACTCAACTGTTCATCAAGTGTACCCAATGGCATCTGGTGAAAGCAGTGTTGGTAACGCGCTCAATAATTATCGTTTCTTCCATTCAGATTTACAGGCGAAATTTGGTGTTCTAGATGACACAGCCGTCGATAATCGGTTCTTACTAGATACTGATGCTGGGGCTTGGTCTACTGATCGCAAGCACTGGTTGTTGAACGATAGTGCCGCTGTTCTTGAGCGAGTTACGGATTCTGATAGTGTTAGTCGCAAGGATGATCCTTTTAATACATCGGATGCTAATTCTACAGTTACCCATTTCGGTTTAACGGTAGACGGTGCTGACCCAGTGTCATTTACTGATTCAGATACTTTGACAGGCTCTGTAGAGTTTCTGATTCAACCCCCTGCCAGATATGGCCGAATGGCACTGGATGATATTGGTGGTAATTCCGGTACTACTCTAACTATTCCGCTGCGAGCTGAATTCTGGGATGGCAGCGAATTTGTCGTCAACGATGATGATAGTCGCAGTGCCTTTGATGGTTCAAAAGCTTGTAAACAAGTGATTTGGCACAGTGACGGGGCGATAACCACGTTAGCTTCGCTTAACGGCAGTGGCAGCGTAGATGATGGTGAGGAAGAGGTCACCGCGAATCAAAATACGCCTGCAGGTACAGATACGCCGCGTGAGCAAGTCCGTCTATGGTTAAGAATGGGTGATTCGAAACCAAGCAAGAAGACGGGCGAAAATGA
This sequence comes from Vibrio splendidus 12E03, assembly GCF_000272105.2. Classification (GTDB taxonomy): domain Bacteria; phylum Pseudomonadota; class Gammaproteobacteria; order Enterobacterales; family Vibrionaceae; genus Vibrio; species Vibrio splendidus_I. The sequence continues at coordinate 92,584 of NZ_AJZD02000032.1, read as the reverse complement.
CATATCATGTTCGACAGATTACGAAGATCAACCTTGGTTGCAATACAATTGGCGCCAACTAGGCGATGAAGATCCCTCCACCGTCGTCACATTTGGCATCTACCGTGGTAACGATCGCGTTATTTACCGAGGTGAAAGCGGCTTAACAGGTCAGTAATAATATAATTTTTGATGGTTAAGTTAGGAATCTGTAAGAAATTGCGGATTTCAGTCCATGTTTATACTTCAATGCCTTGCCGTGACAGCAAGGCATTGGTACATTTAGTGCAATTTTTGTCTTCTAATTCTTGCAGGATGAGCGAAGAATATGTTTAAAAAACTTCGTGGCATGTTTTCAAACGACCTATCGATTGACTTAGGTACTGCCAATACCCTTATATATGTAAAAGGCCAAGGCATTGTTCTTGATGAGCCTTCAGTTGTAGCTATTCGCCAAGATCGTGTGGGTTCTGCAAAAAGTGTCGCTGCTGTGGGCCACGCTGCTAAGCAAATGCTTGGTCGTACGCCTGGTAACATTTCAGCGATCCGTCCAATGAAAGATGGCGTAATTGCTGATTTCTACGTAACGGAAAAAATGCTTCAGCACTTCATTAAACAAGTACATGACAACAGTGTGCTTAAACCAAGCCCTCGCGTTTTGGTTTGTGTACCTTGTGGTTCAACGCAAGTTGAGCGTCGTGCTATCCGTGAATCTGCGCTAGGTGCTGGTGCTCGTGAAGTTTACTTAATCGATGAGCCAATGGCTGCAGCGATTGGTGCTGGCCTACGCGTATCAGAACCAACGGGTTCAATGGTTGTTGATATCGGTGGTGGTACTACTGAAGTTGCGGTTATCTCTCTAAACGGTGTGGTTTACTCATCTTCTGTTCGTATCGGTGGTGACCGTTTTGATGAAGCTATCATCAACTACGTTCGTCGTAACTACGGCAGCTTGATCGGTGAAGCGACGGCAGAGAAGATTAAACACGAAATCGGTTCAGCTTACCCTGGCGATGAAGTAGAAGAGATCGAAGTACGTGGCCGTAACCTTGCTGAAGGTGTGCCTCGTAGCTTTAGCCTAAATTCAAATGAGATCCTTGAAGCACTTCAAGAACCTCTATCTGGCATCGTATCGGCAGTGATGGTTGCACTTGAACAGTGTCCACCAGAGCTTGCTTCTGACATCTCAGAAAACGGTATGGTACTAACAGGTGGTGGTGCACTGCTTAAAGACCTTGATCGTCTGCTAACAGAAGAGACAGGTATCCCTGTTGTTGTTGCAGAAGAGCCACTAACGTGTGTTGCTCTAGGTGGCGGTAAAGCCCTAGAGATGATCGACATGCACGGCGGCGATCTGTTCAGCGAAGAATAATATCTAGTGTTAGGCTCTTTTATTATCTAGTTTTATGTAAAGAGCCTAGGACCTTGTCTATAGGATCAAATGTAGCTCTAGGATCAAATATAGAATGAAGCCAATTTTTGGTAGAGGTCCCTCTCTACAATTGCGCCTGTTTTTTGCTGTAATTTTATCAGCCAGCCTTATGCTGGCTGATAGTCGTTTAGATGCTTTCTCAAATGTCCGCTATCTATTGAACAGCATGGTTGCCCCAATTCAATATGCAGCTAACCTACCTCGTACGATGTTCGACGGTGTATACGACCGTTTTAGCACTCGTAAAGGACTGATCGAATCAAACCATAATATGAAACGAGAAGTCTTGCGACTGAAGAGCGAGCTTATTTTGCTTGAGCAATATCAAGAAGAAAATAAGCGCCTTCGTAAGCTATTAGGCTCTCCGTTTATCCGTGATGAAAAGAAAGTCGTTACTGAAGTTATGGCCGTTGATACCTCTCCATACCGTCATCAAGTCGTGATCGATAAAGGTCAGATTGATGGGGTGTATGAAGGTCAGCCGGTGATCAACGAGAAAGGTATTGTTGGTCAAGTGACCTTTGTTGCGGCTCACAATAGTCGAGTCTTGCTACTGACGGATGCAAACAATGCGATTCCCGTCCAGGTTATCCGTAACGATATCCGTGTGATTGCTTCTGGCAATGGCATGATTGATGAAATCCAGCTAGAACACATTCCAACCAGTACTGACATTCAGGAAGAAGACCTCTTGGTAACGTCAGGGCTTGGTGGTGTTTATCCAGAAGGTTACCCAGTCGCTTATGTCTCTAAGGTTGATTACGATCCGAAACGTGAGTTTGCGGTAATCAAAGCGGAACCTGTGGTTGAGTTTGATAAGCTTAGATATCTGCTGCTTGTGTGGCCTGACGAAAACAAACAGAAACAAACCGATCAATCCAACATAGAGCAAGCAATGTTAGAGGATGAAAATGGCCAATAGCGTTTTAAGAAGCAAGATAGTAATTGGCTGTTCATTATTGATCGCGCTTATTCTGCAAACCATTCCATGGCCAGGCAGTTTAGACTTGTTCAGACCGTCTTGGTTATTGCTGGTTACTTGTTACTGGGTTCTGGCTTTGCCGCACCGTGTTAACGTGGGCAGCGCTTTGATTCTGGGCCTATTGTGGGACCTTTTGATTGGTTCGACATTAGGAATTCGAGGCATGATGATGGCAATCGTGATGTACATTGTTGCGTTAAACTTCCTCGTAATTCGTAATATGGCACTGTGGCAACAAGCCATGATCATTGCGGCGTTAACGGTATTGTTTGAGGTGCTGATATTCTTCGGTGAATATTTGATCCAAGATGTCGTTTTCAATCCATTATCGTTATGGAGTGCATTGATAAACTGTATACTTTGGCCTTGGATGTTCTTGTTGATGAGGCGCGTACGTCGCCATTGGCATGTGAGGTAGCGTGACGATGGAAAAGAAACATTTAGTTTTGGCATCCGGTTCGCCGCGTCGCAAAGAATTACTATCTCAACTCGGTTATGAGTTTTCTGTCTTAGTGACCGATGTTGAAGAGTGTAAACACGCTCAAGAAACCGCCGAAGAGTACGTTAAGCGACTATCTTTAGATAAAGCTCTAGCTGCTCTGTCTTTATTAACAACGAATCCTTCTGAAAAGCAGCATGTAGCTTCTGGTTCTGATACTGTAGTGCTTGGTTCTGATGCTGTTGTTCTTGGCTCTGATACTGTTGTGGTAAGCCAAGGGCAAGTGCTAGAGAAACCCGCTGATTTTTCTGACTCTAAGCGTATGCTGACTCAATTAGCGAATAGACGTCACCAAGTGATGACGGCTGTTTCAGTGGTTTCAAAAGAAAAACAAAAAACAGAAATCGTTATTACCGACGTATGGTTTAAACCCCTCAGTGAAAAAGAAATAGAACAATACTGGCAAACAGGGGAGCCATGCGATAAAGCCGGTAGCTATGGGATCCAAGGTTTGGGGGGGCGCTTTGTCACCCGAATCGAAGGTAGTTATTACGCCGTTGTCGGCTTACCTTTATTTGAAACGGACCAGCTACTGCAAGAATTCTTATAATTACTAATCTGAGGTGCACCATGAGTGCTGAATTGTTGCTGAACGTGACCCCGAGTGAAACTCGCGTGGCCATGATTGAAGGGGGAACTCTTCAAGAGATCCATATCGAACGAGACGCTCGACGCGGAATCGTAGGAAATATCTATAAAGGTCGCGTTAGTCGTGTTCTTCCGGGAATGCAGGCTGCGTTTGTGGATATCGGTCTTGAGAAAGCAGCTTTTCTACACGCCTCTGATATTGTTCCACACACTGAATGTGTCGCTGAAAACGAAAAGAAGCAATTTCAGGTTCGCGACATTTCAGAGCTTGTTCGTCAAGGACAAGACATTGTGGTGCAAGTCGTCAAAGACCCGCTTGGTACCAAAGGTGCCCGCCTAACCACTGATATCACCCTGCCATCTCGTTACTTGGTGTTTATGCCAGGGGCGAGCCACGTTGGTGTTTCTCAACGTATCGATAGCGAATCAGAGCGTAATCGTCTTAAGAAGGTCGTCTCTCATTACTGTGATGAACACGGTGGCTTTATAATCCGTACTGCTGCAGAAGGCGCTGATTCAAACGAACTTGCACAAGACGCGGCATTCTTGAAGCGTCTATGGCTCAAAGTCTTAGAACGCCGTGGCAAGCATAAAGCACGTACTCGTTTGTACGGTGAGTTGTGTTTAAGTCAGCGTATTTTACGTGACTTCGTGGGAACGGAACTGAGCAAGATTCAGGTCGATTCTCGCCTTGAGTATGAAAACCTAAAAGAGTTTACCTCTGAATACGTGCCTGAGCTGACAGATAAGCTTGAGCTGTATGAAGGCGATAAGCCTATCTTTGATATGTACGATACTGAGAACGAAATTCAGCGCTCTCTGGATCGTAAAGTTGAGCTCAAGTCTGGTGGTTATCTGATCATCGACCAAACGGAAGCAATGACTACGGTTGATATCAACACCGGCGCGTTTGTTGGTCGTCGTAACCTAGAAGAGACGATTTTCAATACCAATGTAGAGGCGACACAAGCGATTGCTCGTCAGCTACGTTTGCGTAATCTAGGTGGCATCATCATAATCGACTTTATCGATATGCTGTCGGAAGACCATCGTAAGCGAGTACTAACTTCCCTAGAAAGTGCGCTAGACAAAGATCGTGTAAAGACCAATATTAATGGCTTCACACAGCTTGGTTTAGTAGAGATGACGCGTAAGCGCACTCGTGAAAGCATTGAGCATATTCTGTGTTCGAGTTGTCCTGCTTGTGAAGGTCGTGGCAGCGTGAAGACAGTTGAAACCGTTTGTTATGAGATACTTCGAGAAATCACTCGTGTCAACCGTGCCTACGACGCTGACAAGTTTGTGGTTTATGCTGCTGCAGCGGTTGCTGAAGCGTTAGAGGGCGATGAGTCTCATGCGCTTGCTGAGCTTGAAGTGTTTATTGGTAAACAAGTTAAAATCCAGGCTGAGCCTCTGTACATACAAGAGCAGTTTGATGTTGTTATGATGTAATGGAAATTTTGTGAGTTCAAGCGTTACTCTGATTCTACGTGCATGCTTATGGTTAGTGGTTACTCTCTTAGTAACGCTAGCCATTGCTGTTACTACACTGCGTGTAGCCTTACCCAATTTAAACAAGTATCAATCTGAAATTGAGCTTTGGGTAAATCAACATTCCGGTTTTGAGTTTTCGATTCAAGACGTGGGTGGTTTTTGGCGTAACACTCACCCTTCCATAGCACTGCAAGGTGTTAAAGCTAGCCTTCCTAATGCAGAAGACGTGGCCTTCTCTGTGGAGCGTGTTGAAGTCGAGTTTGACTTGATTCAATCGCTCGTTCAGATGCGTCCGGTTGTGGCGGATTTGGTCATGAATCAGATGTATCTTGATATCCGCTCTATTGACCTATTTGCTGGGCAAAACGAGACTGATAAACCTAAAGATTCCGGGTCTTCTAAGCGAGTGATGAATGAGCTCGATAACCTGCTGCTGAAAACCTTGGTCGATGTCACCGCGAAAGATTCCACCATTTTGTATCGTGCTGTCTCTGATGAAGAGCGTCAGCTTGATATCGAAACCTTAAAGTGGCAGAACTCAGGTAAACACCACCTTGCAGAAGGCGTAGTGAGCATCAAAGACGCCAACCTCAACTCTTTGTCAGTAAGCGCTAACTTTATTGATGGCGGTTCACTGACAGATGTGACTGGTGAGTTTTATGTCAGCGCAGATAACATCTCGATTAAACCTTGGTTAACCCGTTACATGCAGGCTGAGTCTGGTATTGAAACGGGGACCGTGAGCCTAAATAGTTGGCTCACACTACGTAATAGTAAGCCTGTGAGCGCCTATGTCGAGGTACTGCCTTCAGAATTGACCTGGAACGAAGATGGCAAGCATGACTTGATGCTTGAATCGGGCGTGTTTAAGTTGTCTCCAATCGATGATGGTTGGCAAGTAAATGGTCACTCACTTAACTTGAGAACCGATGATACGCCGTGGCCTGAACTTGATGTGGCATTTAAATGGCAACAAGGCCCTTGGCAGCTTAATGTATCTGAGCTTGATATTTCGACTATTACTCCGCTGATTAAGCTGCTACCAGACTCAGAAGAATCAACCAAGATGATAAATGTGCTGTCTCCAGGCGGCACGGTCTCTGATATTCGTCTATCGATGGAATCTGGTATCGAGAGCTTACGTTACTCGGCTAGCTTTTCTGATCTTGCGATTGAGCAATGGGATTTAGTGCCGGGCTTTAGCCAAGTTTCTGGTAGCGTGTTCGGCTCTATGACCGAAGCAAAAGCCAGCCTACATGTTATTGACGATGTATTCCCGTATGGCGATGTTTTCCAAGCACCTTTAAACATCAAGCAAGGTCAGGTTGATATTGTATGGCAGCAAGATGAAAACGGCTGGAAGCTTTGGTCTGATAAAGTCACGGCAGCCACGCCAGATTTACAAGTGCTCGGTGCATTTCGATTAGATTTCCCTAAAGATGCGAGCCCTTACTTATCATTTTATGGTGAAGCAGACGCTTACAACGTTGGCGAAACATGGCGTTACCTACCGACCTTAGCGCTTGGGCAAGACCTGACTGATTACCTATCTACTGCGATTCAAGCGGGTAAGGCAGATACTGTAAAACTGTTGTGGCATGGTGAATTGGCTCAATACCCATACGCGAATCACGATGGTATTTTCCAAATCTGGGTTGGATTAGAAGACGCCAAGTTTAGTTTTGATACTGCGTGGCCGCTGATTACAGACCTGCAACTTGATCTATTGTTTGAGAATGATGCGATGCATCTCGATTCTCGCTCTGCACAATTAATGGATGTGACTGCCGATCGAATCACAGGTCGTATTCCTTATTTGGGTGAAGGCGGCCATATCGAGATAGAAGCAAAGGCAACCGCGTCAGGTAATGCGGTACGTGATTACATGACGGCTTCGCCACTGGTTGACTCCGTGGGTGCTGCGTTAACCGCACTGCAAGTTAGCGGTGATGTCTCTTCCGAATTCCAGCTTAATATCCCATTCGACTCTGATAAAGAAGCCAGAGCGTGGGGTTACGCTGACCTAAGCGGCAACCATGTTGAAATTGAAGCGCCACCAATGGTGTTAGAAAACACCACGGGTCGTATCGAGTTTGATAATGATGTTGTGACAGCGAATGGTTTAGCGGCAGACTTGCTTAAACAAGGCATCTCTATTGATTTTAAAGGGCAGAATGATGGCCCTGGCTATGCAGTTGATATTGACGTTCTGGGCGATTGGGATGTGAAACCTTTAGAGCCTTATATTGGAGAGCAATGGTTGAGTCGTCTATCTGGTCATGCACAATGGCAAAGTCAGATTGATATTCAACTCAATGATATCGGTTTTACTTACCAATTAGATTTACAGTCTGACCTAAAATATCTCGCGAGCGATTACCCATACCCATTGGCGAAAAAGTCATTAGAGAGTGGTTCAGCAAGGCTACAAGCATCGGGTAACCAAGAAGCGATTACTGCGCGTTTGCAGTTACCGAATACCAAGTACCAAGCTGAAATTGATATCACGGGTGATGTGCCTGAGTTAACCGCGACCAACCTAGTATTAGGTCGAGGTGGCTACAAGATTAGCCCGGTAGTTGGTCACCATGCGTTGATTCGCACGGATAAGTTTAATGCTGATGATTGGCTTTCGGTGATCATGGAGCCGGTACAGCCATCAACAGCTGTTCTAAGCCAAATGAACACACCAACGATTCCAGCTCCAAGTCGTGTGACTTTTGAAAGTAAAGAGCTGATTCTGGGTGGTATTGCTTGGAATGATGTGGATTTTAGTGCACGCAAGAATAAACAAGCTTGGCAAATGGAAGTATCGAGCCAAGAGCTAGAAGGGGATATTAATTATCTACCTCCTTATGATTTAACCGTGTCGTTGGATCGCTTGCATCTGTTTGTTCCTGAATGGAGCGACAAATCAAACCAGGAACCATTGCTGCAACGCAAAGAGCAAGAAGCACCGCTGATCTCTGAGTTGGATAGAAAGATCCATGATGTGATGCCAAATCTCAAGCTAACTCTTAACGACTTCTGGCTGCAAGGCTATAAAGTTGGCAAGGTAGATGTAGAATTGGCTAGAGAAGACAATCGCATTGCGTGGAAAAAAATTCAGGTACGCAGCGGCGGCAACAAAGCGGATGTTAGTGGCTGGTGGGAATTGAATGGTGACCAGAGTCATTCATCGCTGAAAGTTGACGTGGAAGGTGAAAATAACAGTGAGTTGATGGAGCGCTTTGGTATCACCTCGGGGATTCAAAAAGCACCGTTTGAGCTAGAAGCTCAACTTGACTGGGACGGTTCACCTTGGGGTATCAAGATGGATACTCTGGATGGCGACGTAAAAACCAAGTTCGGTAAAGGTATTATCTCAGATGTGAGCGGGGCAGCTCGCTTGCTTGGTTTGTTCAGTTTAGATTCGATCATTCGTAAGATGCAGCTCGATTTCTCTGATGTGTTTGATAAAGGTATGGCATTTAACAGCATTACAGGCACTGGCGAGATTCAAAATGGTATCTTCCTGACCAATGACCTGAACATGGATGCTGTGGCGGGTGAGATGAAGATCAAAGGCATCGCTAACCTAAATACTCGTCAGGTAGATGCAGAAGTAAACTTTACTCCAGATATCACGTCGGGTATTCCAGTGCTAACAGCGTTTGCGGTAACGCCTCAAACAGCGTTGTATGTGTTGGCGGTAACTACGGTTATTTCACCTGTTGTTGAGGTCTTTACTCAGGTTAATTACTCGGTGAAAGGCCCTCTGGATTCACCAACGGTAAGTGAGCTTTCTCGTAGCTCTGGTGAGTTCCAACTTCCAGAAAATCTAAGAAAGTTGGCTGAGTAAAAGTAAGCCCTAATATACAGATAAATAGTGATTTCTGAATCATAATGAATGGAGAAGCAGTACACATGGATTGTGTTGGTTTGATTCAAATGACTTCGGGCCCTGACCCTGACAGTAACCTTGATTATCTCGCCAAAGAGGTAGCCAAGTGTAAGGCGTTAGGGGCTAAATGGGTCGTTTGCCCAGAGAATGCATTGGTATTCGGTAGCAAAGCGGATTATCACCAGTATGCCGAGCCATTGAATGGTGGTCCACTACAGAAAAAACTGGCTGAGTTAGCTAGGCTTCATCGTATTTGGATCATTGTGGGCAGTATGCCGATAAGTACAGCGAAGGGTGTCACTACAACGACTCTGGTGATTGATGACTTTGGCAGCTTAGTGGCTCACTATGACAAGCTACATATGTTCGATGTGGATGTCGCCGATGCCCACAAGTGCTATCGAGAGTCCGATATTTTCACACCGGGTGACCGAGTTGTGACAACGGAAACGCCTTTTGGTCACTTAGGGTTAAGTATTTGCTATGATGTGCGCTTTCCTCACTTGTATTCAGAGTTACGCCAGCAAGGCGCGCAGATCATCGTGGTACCAGCTGCGTTTACTGCGGTAACCGGTCAGGCGCACTGGGAAGCACTGTTAAGATGCCGGGCAATCGAAACACAGTCGTGGATTGTTGCGGTAGGGCAAGGTGGTAAGCACCCTTGCCAAAGAGAAACATGGGGACACTCTATGGTGGTTGATCCCTGGGGGAGAGTGGTCGCACAGTTAGACCAAGACCCTAAAAGTATGGTGGTCGAGATAGACACATCCAGTTGTGAATCCATTAGGCAAAATATGCCCATCACACAACACACTCGATTTACCAATCAATTTTAATTACAAACAAGAGCCATCTATGAGCATTAATCAAATTGAAGAAGCGCTACTGAACCCGACAGGGCTTACGGAGCAAAATATCGCAGATACATTGGCGAGCATTGCTACCCGCCAAATTGATTATGCTGATATCTACTTTCAGTCAAGCTGGCACGAATCTTTAGTGCTAGAAGACAGCATTATTAAAGACGGCTCTTTCAATATCGATTGCGGTGTGGGCGTTCGTGCAGTATCTGGTGAAAAGACCGGTTTTGCTTACTCTGACCAAATCCAACTGGATGGTCTTAAGCAGAGCGCAATTGCAGCTCGTGGTATTGCGAAGCAAGGTCAAAACGGCAAGGTACAAGCCTTCAAGCGCAACTCTAACCAAGCGTATTATGATGCAGTCAACCCGTTAGCAAGCTGGGAAAAGCAGCAAAAAACAGAACTTCTTAAGTCATTGGACGCTTACATTCGTACTAAAGAGCCAATGGTGACGGAAGTATCGGTAAGCCTAAGCGGTGTGCATGAGCAGATGCTGGTTGCCGCGACTGATGGTACGTACGCTGGCGATATTCGCCCGCTGGTTCGTTTATCTATTAGTGTTCTTGCTCAGAAAGGCGATCGCCGTGAGCGTGGTAGTGCTGGTGGTGGTGGCCGTTTTGGTTACGACTTCTTCCTAAGCGATGATAAAGGCACTCAAGTAGCTTATCAGTTTGCTGATGAAGCGATTCGCCAAGCGCTTGTTAACCTTGAAGCAGTTGCTGCTCCTGCTGGGGCAATGCCTGTCGTTCTCGGTTCTGGTTGGCCGGGCGTTCTGCTGCACGAAGCCGTAGGTCACGGTTTAGAGGGCGACTTCAACCGTAAAGAGTCTTCAGTATTCTCTGGAAAAGTTGGCGAACAAGTTACTTCAAGCCTATGTACGATTGTCGATGACGGTACATTGACTGACCTTCGTGGTTCACTGAACGTGGATGATGAAGGTGTTAACGGTCAGTACAACACGTTGATCGAAAATGGTATCTTAAAAGGTTACATGCAAGACAAGCTTAATGCTCGTCTAATGGGTGTAGCGCCAACCGGTAACGGTCGTCGTGAGTCTTACGCGCATCTTCCAATGCCGCGTATGACGAACACCTACATGCTACCGGGTGAGCACACACCAGAAGAGATTATTGCGACAGTCGATAAAGGTATCTACGCACCAAACTTCGGCGGCGGTCAGGTAGATATTACGTCTGGTAAGTTTGTGTTCTCAGCTTCTGAAGCTTATATGATTGAAAACGGTAAGATCACTCATCCCGTTAAGGGCGCAACACTGATCGGCTCTGGTATCGAAGCGATGCAGCAGGTGTCTATGGTGGGTAACGATCTAAGTATCGACCGTGGTGTTGGTGTTTGTGGTAAGGCTGGCCAAAGCGTGCCGGTGGGTGTTGGTCAGCCAACATTGAAACTAGACTCTCTGACCGTTGGTGGTACTGAGTAAATCAGTCTAGTCTCAGCAAAATGACTGCAAAGTTAAAGTGAAAAGCGCCTCCATCGTGAGGCGCTTTTTGTCTTTGAGGAAGGGTTAGTAGTAGAAAGCGATTACATGTTCTCTTCGGCAAACTCTGCCAGTCGGCTACGTACCACGCCATTGAGGTGGATATTGGCACTGCCTTCGAAGTTTTTAAAACGCTCAACCATGTAGGTTAAACCTGAAGTAACAGGGGTTAAGTAAGAAGAATCTATCTGCGCTAGGTTACCTGAGCAGACAATCTTGGTCCCTTCACCACAGCGGGTGATGATGGTTTTGATTTGCGATGCAGTGAGGTTCTGACACTCATCGAGAAGCACAAACGCATTTTGGATGGAACGGCCACGCATAAAGTTGATCGACTTGAACTGGATATTGGCTTTGTCACAGATGTATTTCATGGACCCTTCGGTACAGTGGTCGTTTTTGTGCAGCGCTTCCAGTGTATCAGTCACAGCAGCCAACCAAGGCAGCATCTTCTCTTCTTCGGAACCAGGAAGGAAACCAATCGACTCTCCAATATCGGGCGTGTTTCGGGTTACGATGATCTTATCGAACTGTTTGCGCTCTATGGTTTGTTCAAGTGCAGCAGCCATGGCGAGCAGCGTTTTACCACTACCTGCCGCACCAGTTAGGATCACCAGGTCAATATCTGGGTCGAGTAGCGCATCAATCGCCATTCCCTGATAAATGTTTTTTGGCGTGATATCCCAAGCTCTTCGGTTCATTAAGCGTTCACGGCTTAAGTCCCTGAGTGTGATGGTTTCAGTATCAATCTCTTCAACTCTTGCTGCAAAGTCGCTCTCTTCATCAATCACATATTGGTTGAGGAAGGTCGGCTCGAAAGGCTCTCTTGCTAACGTGTGTAAGGTTTTTCCGCCGAGGTTTTTGCTTTCGACGTTGTCGATACCGTCCCAAAATGCGCCCTCAAGTTGTTGGAAACCTTTAGTGAGGTATTGGATATCATCGATGAGTTGGTCGGTTTGATAATCTTCAACGAAACGTACGCCCGCGCCTTTTGCGCGTAAGCGCATGTTGATGTCTTTGGTGATGAGAACCACTTCGCGTGGCGCGCGTTTGTTTTGAAGGTAGAGTACAGCGTTGAGGATTCGGTTATCGCCTGCCTTATCGTCGGCAAAGGCTTTGATGCTTTCTTGAAGTTCGTAATCGGCGAGTATTGAAATACTGCCTGAGGCTTTAATGTCTTTGGTGAAAGGGATACCTTCCGATATTTGGTCTGGTGTAGCTTCCCTGAATAGATCTTCGAGAGTTCGTATCGCAATTCTCGCATCTCGGGCAACGTCTCTCTTACTGTCTTTGATTCTGTCTAGTTCTTCTAGCACTGTCATGGGGATAACGACATCGTGCTCTTGGAAAGAAAATATAGCGAAGGGTTCGTGAAGTAGGATATTGGTGTCTAAAACAAATAGCTTCCGGTTGGTCTCGCCCATAGCATCTCCTTGCCGCGTACGGCTTGCCTTGCATTCATTGAACGTAGATAAAGCTCACTTAAAGATTAGTATCTCATTCTGGTGATAGTCAACTACTCACCTAAACTTCATCGAGAGGAATATCGTCATATTGTGATGAGTGAATATGGCGCATTCATTAACAGCAGCAATCTGCTACCAATAGATTAGCCATGACTTTTTGACAGTTTGATTGCATTGGCGAAAACAGAAAAAAAGCATGAAATCATCTCCTTTAGACGTGACCTAAATCACAGCATCGAGTAAGATTAGCGACCTTTTTCTGCACCATTTTCTCGAGATATTTATTATCTAGAGCGCACTTAAAAAGTGGCTGCAAACTAGGCAGTTTTGGCTATATTTTTAGTTCAAGAGCAGGAATGTTCTTGTTTGAAATATCAGCTAAAAAGACCAAATTCCAACTATAAGATTGAGGTAGTCGATTCATGACATTTGCTTTGGGGCAACGCTGGATAAGCGATACGGAGAGCGATTTAGGTTTAGGTACCGTTGTAGCAATGGATGCTCGCACAGTGACACTAATGTTTGCAGCATCAGAAGAAAACCGTGTGTATGCACGTACGGATGCTCCCGTAACCCGAGTAACGTTTAATGTAGGCGATGTCATCGAATGCCAAGAAGGCTGGTCTCTATCTGTTGAAGAAGTTATCGAAGATAAAGGGCTACTAACCTATCTAGGTACACGCGAAGATACCCAAGAATCAGAAGTGGCTCTGCGTGAAATCTTCTTAAGCAATCAGATCCGATTTAACAAGCCACAAGACAAACTGTACGCAGGTCAAATCGATCGTATGGATAACTTTGTGCTGCGTTACCGCGCGCTAAGTAACCAATATCAACAACACAAGAGCCCAATGCGTGGTTTGTGTGGTATGCGTGCTGGCCTAATTCCTCACCAGTTATACATTGCTCATGAAGTGGGTCGCCGTCATGCGCCACGTGTTTTACTCGCTGATGAAGTTGGCCTAGGTAAAACCATCGAAGCGGGTATGATTATCCACCAACAAGTGTTGTCTGGTCGTGCGGAGCGTATCCTGATTGTGGTTCCTGAAACTCTACAACACCAATGGTTAGTAGAGATGATGCGCCGTTTCAATCTTCATTTTTCTATCTTTGATGAAGAGCGTTGTATTGAAGCCTTTGCAGAGTCAGACAACCCATTTGATACGCAGCAATACGTTCTTTGTTCGTTAGATTTCCTACGTAAGAGCCGCAAGCGCTACGAGCAAGCATTTGAAGGCGAGTGGGATCTTTTGGTTGTCGATGAAGCGCACCACCTTGAGTGGAGCCAAGACAAGCCAAGCCGTGAATACCAAGTGGTAGAAGGCTTAGCTGAAAATACTCCTGGTGTACTTTTGCTGACAGCGACTCCAGAGCAACTGGGTCGTGAGAGCCACTTTGCACGTCTACGCCTATTGGACCCTGACCGCTTCTACGATTACGAAGCCTTCGTTGAAGAGGAAGATCAATACGCGCCGGTTGCTGATGCTGTCACCGCACTATTCTCAGGCGTGAAGCTTGAAGACAGCGCTAAGAATCAGATTACTGAGCTGCTTTCTGAGCAAGATGTTGAGCCTCTATTCCGCGTTATCGAAGGCGATAGCAGCGAAGAGGAGCAAGCATTAGCTCGCCAAGAACTGATTGACAACCTTATGGATCGCCATGGTACAGGTCGTGTTTTATTCAGAAACACACGTGCCGCTATCAAAGGCTTCCCTAAGCGTAACGTAAACCTACTGCCGATGGACATTCCAACGCAGTACACCACGTCGATGCGTGTATCAGGCATGATCGGTGGCAAGATGGCACCAGAAGCTCGTGCGATGAAGATGCTTTATCCAGAAGAGATCTTCCAAGAGTTTGAAGGTGAAGACTCAAGCTGGTGGCAGTTCGACTCGCGTGTTAACTGGCTGATTGAAAAGATCCAAGACAAGCGTAGCGAAAAGATCCTGGTGATCGCATCGCGTGCAAGTACGGCTCTGCAACTAGAGCAGGCACTGCGCGAGCGTGAAGGTGTACGTGCAACTGTATTCCACGAAGGCATGTCGATTCTAGAGCGTGACAAAGCGGCGGCTTATTTTGCTCAAGAAGAGGGCGGTGCTCAGGTGCTTATCTGTAGTGAAATCGGCTCTGAAGGCCGTAACTTCCAGTTTGCTAACCAACTAGTGATGTTTGACCTTCCATTCAACCCTGACTTGCTCGAGCAGCGTATCGGTCGTCTGGATCGTATCGGTCAACAGCGTGATATCGATATTCATGTTCCTTATCTGAAAGGCACATCACAGGCGATCCTAGCGCGTTGGTTTGATGAAGGTCTGAATGCATTTGCGGAAACTTGCCCTACTGGTCGCACGGTTTACGACAAGTACTCAGATGTACTTATCGAAATGCTGGCTTCTGGCAACACAGAACAGCTTGATGAAGTGATCGAAGAGTCAGCTAAGCTAAACCAAAGCCTAAAAGCGGATCTAGAAAAAGGTCGCGATCGCCTACTAGAGATGCACTCAAACGGCGGCGACAAAGCACATGAAATAGCAGAGAAGATCGCATCGACCGATGGTGACACTAACCTAGTTACTTTTGCGTTGAGCTTGTTCGACACCATTGGTTTGAACCAAGACGACAAAGGTGAAAATGCGCTAGTCGTTACGCCATCTGAGCACATGATGGTACCAAGCTACCCAGGCCTACCTTATGAAGGTGCAACTATCACATTTGACCGTGATACCGCACTTTCTCGTGAAGACATGAACTTCATTAGCTGGGAACACCCAATGATTCAGGGTGGTATTGATTTACTACTTAGCGAAGGGGTGGGTACTTCTGCTGTATCACTACTTAAGAACAAAGCGCTACCGGTAGGCACTATCCTGCTTGAATTGGTTTACCTGGTGGATGCACAAGCTCCAAAACGCAGTGGTATTAGCCAGTTCTTACCTAAGACTCCGATTCGCTTGATGATGGATGGCCGTGGTAACGACCTATCTTCTCAGGTTGAATTTGATAGCTTTAACCGCCAGTTGAGCCCGGTGAACCGTCATCTAGCAAGTAAGTTAGTTAACTCGGTACAAGGTGAAATTCACAAGCTAATCGAAGCGGGTGAGGCACAAGTTCTTCCTAAAGTGGAAGAAGTGCGTCAACAAGCTCAACGAGACATGCAGACTAACCTAAACGGTGAATTAGAGCGTCTACAAGCGCTTAAAGCCGTGAACCCTAACATTCGTGATGAAGAGCTAGAGGTAATCGAAGCTCAAATCAATGAACTAACCGGTTACATCAGCAAAGCTCAGGTTCAATTAGATTCGCTACGCCTGATTGTGGTTTCTCATAACTAATATCAGCTAGTTAGTGAACAATAAATAAGGCCTTCATTATGAAGGCCTTATTTTTATCTCGAGTTTGTAAACGCCAGTGGTTGGTGGATTACATTAACCATTTCCACCAAACAAATACGGCTAAGAAACCAAATAAGTAAATTAGGCCAGCGACAGACAGCCATTTTAGTTTGCTGCCAATGGCTAGCGCTTCTGGAAGCTTAGCTTTGTTCACCAAAATGAAGTTAAGCAGAGCGAAGAATGGCGTTGTTGCAAAGGCAAGTACCATTGCAAAATCAAGCATTGGCATCAATGCAGCGCTAAAGAACATCACAATCGCGAGTGCTGCGATAGAGACAATGATGATCCAACCTTGCAGCATGCGTGGGCTCGATTCGTTGTTGAGCAACAGACGCTGTGATTCAGCAAGCACACGTGAGTAGCCATCGATAACCGTAATCGTGCTGCCAAAGATACAGAAGAAAGCGACGATCGCGATCAGTGGACGAGACCATTCGCCAATCGTCGATGCGTAAATACCAACTAACTGGTGAGTAAAGCCTACACCAGAGCGAGACAGTTCCACGCCTGAACCGTGAAGTACCAGCGCGCCTAAAGCGACAAATACTAAAGCAAGCAGTGCCGTACCAATGTAGCCGACGTTAAAGTCGAATAAGGCAGATTGAGCAGTGACTTCTTGTTTCTCTTTTTGGCTTTTTAGCCACATAGAGGTGATGCTTGAAATCTCAATAGGGGCAGGCATCCACCCCATGGTCACCACGATAAAGCCAATTGCTGCCAATGACCAAGGTGATGGTGGAACAAAAGCAGCATCCGGTTCGACAGGTGAGCCGATAGCAATGGCGACAGCGGCTAGAGTGGTGATCGTAAGGATCGCCATGATCGCTTTGGAAAGGGTGTCCAGAGCACGATAGTGTCCTGCAAATAAGATGATCAAGCAGGTCGCAAGTACGATCATACAAAGCGTACTGGTTGCTAGCTCAAAAGGAATGAAGTAGCTAAGCAAACTCGCACTAAACAGCAGTAGTGCGGCTGTGTTTACGACGGCTGAAATAGCACTTAGTATCGAAAAGATCACTAGGTAAGGGCGACCTAGGTTTGAGTAACCCTCAACCAAGCTTTGTCCTGTACCAAGCGTATATTGGATGCCGGCACGAAAGAATGGGTACTTGAATAGGTTTACTAAGATGATCAATGCAGCGAGCTGCCAACCATAGATAGCTCCGGCTTTGGTTGAGGCAACTAAGTGTGAACCGCCGACTGCAGCTGCAGCCATCATAATGCCCGGGCCAAGAGATTTAATTAAACTGGATAGGGGAGCTGAGGTTTTTGTTGTGGTTGCTTTAACCGTACTGTCCATCATTGTTCCTTTGATGTTGGCTTGTTATTTTCCGTTACTCTATCAATACCATGTTTTGTAAATGCGTCAACTTTTATGTACGAAAACATCAAAAATTGTATTTATTAATAAACAAATTAACTGTGAATTATTTGTTCACTAGTAAATAAGAGGCTTCAATGGCGCTAGAACAGTACACACCACCACGCGAACCTTGGATTGATATTGTTTATCAAGATGACGACATTCTGGTGGTGAATAAGCCTGCGGGCCTACTTTCAGTACCGGGCAGATTGCCAGAGCATTACGACAGCATGTGGAGTCGCTTGGGGGAGGAGTTTGCTGATATTCAAGTGGTGCACCGTTTGGATATGTCGACCTCAGGCTTGATGTTGCTGGCTAAGCACAAGCAGGCAGAACGTCACTTGAAGAAGCAGTTCCAATATCGCCTGACACACAAACTGTATTACGCACGCGTATGGGGAGCGGTTGAACAAAAAGCAGGATTGATCGATCTGCCACTCATCTGTGATTGGCCGAACCGCCCTCGGCAGAAAGTGTGTTTGGATGCTGGCAAACCTTCACAGACTCGTTATGTGGTAGAGCAAACAGATACTCAAACCACCTTGTTGAAGCTACTGCCTATCACGGGACGATCTCATCAGTTGCGTGTGCATTGCATGGAAATAGGTAATCCAATTGTGGGCGACGAGTTTTACGCGACACCAGAAGCGTTTGAATACAGTGATAGGTTGGCTTTGCATGCGTGTGAGTTGAGCTTTTATCATCCAGCGAATAATCAGTTGTTCAAAGCCTTTGTTCCCTGTGACTTTTATCCTCAAGCATTTCCCCAAATCGAACGGCACTTTGAAATTGCGCCTGAGCTTCCAGACTACAGTAAGCTAAAAGCTTAGAATGGATGGATTCATAGGTTTAAGCAAGGAAGAAGAATGCCAACGTTGAAAGTTGTGTTTCTCGACAGAGCAACCATCCCATCTCAAATTCATTTAAAACCTCTGAGCTTTGAACATGAGTGGGTGGAGTATGACTTCACCACTCCTGAGCAAGTGTCTGAGCGAGTTGAAGAAGCTGATGTGGTGATCACTAACAAGGTGGTGCTCAATGAGTCGAACCTAGCTGGTACTAAAAAACTCAAGTTGATCGCGGTTTCGGCGACCGGAGTCAACAATGTCGATGTGGAATACTGCAAATCTAAAAACATTGCAGTGACAAACGTACAAGGTTATGCGACTCAATCGGTTCCTGAACATGTCATCGCAATGCTGTTTGCACTTAAACGAAACCTTGTTGGTTATCACAAAGACATTGAGGCGGGGGAGTGGCAAAAGGACAAGCAGTTCTGCTTCTTTACTCATCCGATTCAAGATGTGGCAGGCAGTACATTGGGTTTAATGGGCAGTGGCAGCTTAGGTCAAGCCACAGCAATGTTAGCCAAAGCGATTGGTATGAAGGTGATGTTTGCCGAGCGAAAAGGAGCAGAGTCTTGTCGAGAAGGGTATCGACCTTTTGATGCGGTATTGCAGCAAGCGGATGCGATCAGTCTACATTGCCCATTGACTGATGCGACCCAAAATCTGATTTCAGAGCGAGAGCTGACTATGATGAAATCGAGCGCGGTATTAATTAATGCCGGGCGCGGAGGTCTAGTAGATGAACAAGCCCTAGTTGAGGCTTTGAAAAAACATGAGATTGCAGGCGCAGGTATGGATGTGTTTACACAAGAGCCTGCCGACAACTCAAATCCACTATTGGCTAATAGCCACTTACCGAACTTATTACTCACTCCACATGTGGCGTGGGGCAGCGACAGCTCGATTCAAAAACTGTCTGATATCTTAATGGATAATATTGATGGCTTTATTGCGGGTCGCCCGCAAAACATAGTGAATTGACTCTAAAGCTATGTAGCATGAATTAAAACAAAAAAGGTTGACCTGTAGGCCAACCTTTTTAGATTGTGTGTCGATTAAATGACTTAACCTTGCGGTTTAACCACCAATACATTGATTGGTGAGTTCTGTACTACTTTGCTTGCAACCGAGCCAAGTACCACTTTGTCGATTTTCGAACGCTTATGGCTAGGCATCACGATAAGGTCGGCGCCAAGCTTTTCTGCGTAATCAAGAATCGTCGCGTAGGTTTTACCCTCAGCAACATGAACTTTGTAAACTACTTCATCGTCGATGTGTTTGTCGGCAAACTCTTTCAGCTGATTTTTAACATCCAGCTTCATTTGGTTCGCTGCATCTTTCGGGAAGTAAGACGCCACCATCGACATGTGAATGCCTGGTAGTACGTTCAGAATGTGGATTTCAGCATTGCTGTGTTTTGCGTGCCATACCGCCAGTTCGACTGCCTTATCAGAAAAGCCTTTGTCATTAAGATCAACAGGAACAAGGATTTGTTTATACATGTATTCGTCTCTTTTTAATCAGCGCTAAGCTTTCACTTAGCACTGTAATTATCCTTTCCATGTAATAAAGCCAAATAGCGCTAAGCACTACTCAGCCTTATCCATTACGCGCTAATCTCATCCTTACGAGCACGTCTTCTTTGGTTCATCGCTAAACCAATCAAAATGATCAGAGCTGGTAAGAATACCCACTCTTTCATTGGTCGATCTGCATCTTGGATAACGGATTTAATTTCCCAATCGAAATCAATACCAGCCGCTTCTGCTGGGCTACCGAACTCAACCATATCAACAATCATCTTGCCTTCTGATTCAGTCAGCATTAGACCCATAGAGGCAATACGATCTTCACTTGAGGTCGCAGAATCTTCAAACGGTAGGCGAACTGTCTTTTCAGAATAGTCACCTTCTAAGTTTTCGCCACCCACTCTAAGTTCAAGTGATTGTCCCACATCTAGGTTTTCTGTGATTTGAGCAATCTCAACTCCAGGCGAAAGAACTTTCTCTGGGTAAATCATGTCCCACCAGAAGCCAGGGCGGAAGAAAGTGAAGGTTAATGCAATAAGCAGCACCGTTTCCCACCACTTGTTCTTAGTGAACCACCAACCTTGTGTTGCAGCTGCGAAGATAAGTACCGCAGTCACAGATGAGAAGATAGTCAGTGCTAAGTGCCACCAAGAATCAATGCCCATCAGTAGTAGTTGAGTATTGAAGATGAACATGAAAGGTAGAATTGCGGTACGGATATCGTAGGTGAAGCCTTGGATACCAGTACGAATCGGATCTGATTTCGCAATTGCCGCTGCTGCAAACGCCGCGAGACCTACTGGAGGTGTATCATCCGCAAGAATACCGAAATAGAACACGAATAAGTGCACCGCAATCAGTGGAATGATCAAACCGTGCGCTGCGCCCAGAGTAACGATTACCGGAGCCATCAGCGTTGATACAACGATGTAGTTTGCTGTGGTTGGCAAGCCCATGCCCAGGATCAAGCTGATTACCGCAGTGAAGAGCAGCATAAGGATGATGCTACCGCCTGAGATAAACTCAACGAAGTCAGTCATTACAAGACCGATACCCGTTAGCGTCACCACACCTACAACAGTACCAGCAGCCGCTGTCGCCACACCGATACCGATCATGTTACGCGCGCCTGAAACCAAGCTCTCTGCTAGGTCAACGAAACCAGCTTTGGTTTGCTCTGCAAGATCGTCTGATTTGTTCATCAGAGTCATCAAAGGACGCTGGGTGATTAAGATGAAGATCATGAACACTGTTGCCCAGAAGGCAGATAAACCAGGTGAGAAACGTTCAACCGTCAGACACCAAACTAGCACTACGATAGGCAGTAAGAAGTGTAAACCTGATTTAATCGTTGGACCTGGATCTGGAACTTCCTTTAGATCCGCATCGATCTCCATGCCGCCTTCTGCTGCGTATTTTGCTGATACGCGAACCAGAGCAACATAAGCGATTAATAGCGCCACAGTAACGATTGGTGTTGCTGCTTCGCCAAATACATCTTTCGTCCAACCGACACCGTAGTAAACCGCGGCACTGATAACACATAGACCTAAAATGGTCCCAGTGAAAGAGAGTAGGCTTTGTACAATAGTTGGTGTGTGACGACGAGGTAGGCCAGTCATGCCTGCTTTACATGCTTCTAGGTGAACAATGTAAATCAAAGCGACGTAAGAGATCAGAGCTGGCAATAGGGCTGCTTTGATTACTTCTACATACGAAATACCCACATATTCCACCATCAGGAATGCGGCAGCACCCATGATAGGCGGTGTAAGCTGACCATTGGTTGAAGCCGCAACTTCTACCGCGCCTGCTTTTGTACCAGGGAAACCAACACGCTTCATCAGTGGAATGGTGAAGGTACCAGTGGTTACTACGTTAGCAATCGAAGAGCCAGAAACCAGGCCAGATAAGCCAGAAGCCACAACAGCTGCTTTTGCAGGACCGCCTTTCATGTGACCAAGCAGTGAGAATGCGACCTTGATGAAGTAAGCACCTGCGCCCGCACGTTCAAGCATTGCACCAAACAGTACAAACAAGAATACGAATGACGTTGATACGCCCAGTGCAACACCGAACACACCTTCTGTTGTTAGCCACAAGTGAGACATTGCCTTGTTCAGGCTCGCACCTTTGTGGGCGATAACGTCTGGCATGTGTGGTCCACCAAAGGTGTAAAGTAGGAATACTGCAGCCACAACCATAAGAGGTGGACCTAAAGCGCGTCGTGTTGCTTCAAGCAGTAAAATCATACCGAAGACGGCTGCAACAATATCGAATGTCGTTGGAGCACCAGAACGGCCAGCAAGTTCGGTATAGAAAATGTAAATATAAGAAGCTGAAAAACTACCAACAAGCGCTAATACCCAGTCGACTGCCGGGATATGGTCCCGCGGCGAGTTCTTCATAGCTGGATAAGCGGTAAATGCTAGGAAAATAGCAAAGGTAAGGTGAATTGCTCGAGCTTCAGTATCGTTTAAAATTCCGAAGTTAAAAATGAACGGCAGCGGAGATGCATACCAAAGTTGGAACAGTGACCAACATAGAGGCACAAACCATAAAATACGGCCTTGGATACCGCGAGGGCTACGCGCACCAGTGTCTGATTGTGCCACCATTTCTTGCACATCTGGAGACGGTGATGTTGTCTGCGTCATGTACTTTATCCTTATTATTGATGGTCCGCCTTTCTTACGAACAACGAGACGTTATTTCTTTCCTATCTAGTGTAGTGAATGGATAGGGAAATGCGTTTTTTGTTCGTCTTTGTCTTAGGCTTGATACGAAGGTAAGTTCGCCAAATTGGAGAAACTTAAAGGTTTGCTCTTTTCACTTAAGTTATTTTTATAAAACGTGAAAAACCAATAAGGAGGACCAGCCTCCTTATTGGTGTAGTAGGCTTAAAGTAGAATTACTTTAGAAGGCCCACTTCTTTGTAGTATTTTTCTGCACCTGGGTGAAGAGGGATAGAGATACCCGCTTTAACCATGTCTTCTTTTTTCAGGTTAGCAAATGCTGGGTGTAGGCGTTTGAAAGTGTCAAAGTTTTCAAATACTGCCTTAGCAACGTTGTATGCAACTTCATCAGAAACGTCTGAAGTGGTTACCATAGTTGCTGCAACACCGAAGCTGTTTACGTCAGCGTCTGTACCACGATACATACCTGCAGGGACTGTGCTGTATGCGTAGTATGGGTTTTCAGCTACGATCTTGTCGATCTGTGGACCCGTTGCTGAAACCAGTTTTGCGTCACAAGACGTTGTTGCTTCTTTGATTGATCCGTTCGGGTGGCCAACCATGTAGATGAATGCATCAATCTTGTTGTCACAAAGTGCTTGTGAACGCTCAGAACCTTTAAGTTCAGAAGCAAGCTTGAAGCTGTCGTTAGTCCAACCCATCGCGTCCATTACAACACCCATAGTTGCACGGTCACCAGAGCCCGGGTTGCCAATGTTTACACGCTTACCAGCTAGGTCTGCAACATTGTTAATACCAGCATCGGTACGAGCGATGATGTTGAACGGTTCTGTGTGTAGAGAGAACATAGCGCGTAGTTTTTTGTACTCGCCCTGATCTTTGAACTTACTTGTACCGTTGTAGCCATGGTACTGCCAGTCAGACTGAACAACACCGAAATCTAGTTCACCAGCACGGATGGTGTTAACGTTGTAGATTGAACCACCAGTAGACTCTACAGAACAACGAATGTTGTGGTCTTTGCGGCCCTTGTTCACTAGCTTACAAATCGCACCACCAGTTGGGTAGTAAACACCTGTTACTGAACCAGTACCAATTGTGATGAACTCTTGAGCGTTAACAGCGCCAGCGCCCATTACAGCAGCTGCAATAGCACCAACTTTGATAAGTTTGGTAAATGCCATGAATTTCCCTTCCTTTATTCATTATTAACCCAAAAACAAGTGTAGTTGTTTCTGGAGTTTCCTATTTGGAAACGGCACCTTTTTCAATCCATGTGATGAAAAAGTGTCTGAATAATATCAAAAATTGGCAGAAAATTACTCGAATGTTAAAAGGTATAGCTGAAAAATCTAACAAATGATGTCTAGATCTCGTGTTTAATTTACTACTGAGTTTTTTAAAATCAATGATTTAGTGTAATTTCAGGAAGGGTGTATGGATATTCTAGGATGTGATTTGGATCACGAAGCGAATAGATGTTCGTGATCCATTAGTAAGGCTGATAGTTATGAAACAGTGATCAATTATCCTGCGTATTCAAACAGTTCGCACACAGAATCAAACAGTTGCTTAGTGGTAACCGATAACGTTGGAGTAATAAAGATAGTGTCATCACCCGCGACCACACCCAGTATGCCTTCCGACTTACCTAGTGAGTCTAATAAGCGAGCGATAAGCTGAGCTGCACCAGGGCCAGTGTGTATCACAACTAATGCATTGTTGTGGTCAATATCTAGTACTAATTCTCGTAAAGAGCTAGAAACTGTCGGAACACCCAGTTCAGCAGGAAGACAGTAAACCATCTCCATTTTTGCGTTACGAGTTCGAACGGCACCAAACTTGGTTAACATACGCGAGACTTTAGACTGGTTGATGCTTTCAAAACCTTCGTGTTTTAGGGCATCTACAATTTCGCCTTGTGAGCCAAAACGTTCTTCTTTTAGTAAGGCTTTAAATGCACGAACTAAGTTGTCTTGCTTTTCTGTATTGCGCATATGTCATTCTTATTCATTAACAAAGATGTTTGCATATTCTCGCATACATATTCAATTTTAGCCAAAACATCCCTGTAATTTGTTAGTCATATCACTGTAAATATTTAATAGAATAATGTGTTATTTGCGACGACTTATTTTGTTATTTCAGTCGATTATCGCCATAATGCGAACTTGCTGTGTAGCACGGTTTTATTGACTTGCGCGAAGTCGCAAAGCTAGCGTTAATTGATTGTAATCACTTTGTGATTAATATAGTTTTTTAACTTAGATTTAGCTCAAGAATTACCCTACAAAGAATCTATAAGAGAAAGCTCTCAAGGAGAATAACAATGAAAGTAGCTGTTATTGGTGCCGCTGGTGGCATCGGTCAAGCCCTAGCCCTACTACTTAAGAACCGCCTACCTGCTGGTTCAGATCTTGCACTTTACGATATCGCACCGGTAACACCGGGTGTTGCTGCCGATCTTAGCCATATCCCAACGCCCGTTTCGATCAAAGGTTACGCGGGTGAAGATCCAACACCAGCACTAGAAGGTGCTGATGTTGTACTTATTTCAGCAGGTGTTGCTCGTAAGCCTGGTATGGATCGTGCGGATCTTTTCAATGTGAACGCTGGCATTGTTAAGTCTCTTGCAGAGAAAATCGCAGTTACTTGTCCTACTGCTTGTGTTGGTATCATCACTAACCCAGTAAACACAACAGTGCCAATCGCGGCTGAAGTACTCAAGAAAGCAGGTGTTTACGACAAGCGTCGCCTATTCGGTATTACGACTCTTGATGTGATTCGTTCTGAAACGTTCGTTGCTGAACTAAAAGACAAAGATCCAGGCGACATTCGTGTTCCTGTTATCGGCGGTCACTCAGGCGTAACGATCCTTCCTCTGCTTTCTCAAGTTGAAGGCGTAGAGTTCACTGATGAAGAAATTGCAGCGCTAACGACTCGCATCCAAAATGCAGGTACTGAAGTAGTAGAAGCTAAAGCTGGCGGCGGCAGTGCGACACTGTCTATGGGTCAAGCGGCTTGTCGTTTCGGTCTTGCTCTAGTGAAAGCGCTTCAAGGTGAAGAGAACGTGATTGAATGTGCATACGTTGAAGGTGAAGGTGAGCACGCTCCATTCTTCGCACAGCCAGTTAAACTAGGCAAAGAGGGCGCTGAAGCGATCCTTAGCTATGGTGAGCTGAGCGACTTCGAACGTAACGCTTTAGATAGTATGCTTGAAACGCTAAATGGCGACATCGAGATTGGTGTTGAATTCGCTAAATAAGCGATACAGCATTTAACTCAGGTTAACATTGCTAATGAGGGCCGGTCATTATGATCGGCTTTTTTGATCCTGCAGTTAAAGCTATTCGTATGTACCTCCAAAACCAAGGTGAAGGTAAATGTGATGGCTACTGTTCAGAAAGGTATGAATGTCGAATATTTGGGGCACTTAGGAAAAGTGTTGGTCATTGATGAGCAAGAGCAGTACGCGTTAGTAGAGACTTACAACGGGCATGAGCAATACGCAGTGCCAATGGAAGAGCTTGAAGAAATTGAAGCTCAACTGCCGTTATCATTAGAAGCGAGCCGATATTGAATTTGGCGCTCTTACAAATATTTGTTCAAAACTGAAAAAAGAGCCCTGAGGCTCTTTTTTTGTTATTTATATAGAAGCTAGAAGCGAGTTGTCTATTAACCTGCTTACTTACTGCGTTTAACAGCTAAGTGTGCGAGCGTGGTTAGCGCTTGCTTATATTCTGAGTCAGGAAGTACAGAAAGCTCAGCGATGGCTTTATCGGCCTCTTCGTAGGCTTTATTTGTTGTGTACTCTAAAGAGCCTGTCTCTTTCATTACAGCCATAATATCGTCAAGACGTTCCATGCCGTTCGCTTTCTCAATCGCTTCACGAATCATGCTTGCTTGTTCAGGAGAGCCATTATGCATTGCGTAAAGTAGAGGCAGTGTTGGTTTGCCTTCGGCTAGATCGTCACCAACGTTTTTACCCATCTCTTTACCATCTGCAGTGTAATCCATCACATCGTCAATCAGTTGGAAAGCGGTGCCTAGGTATTTACCATAGTTCTGCATTGCTGTTTCGATCTCTGGTGATGACTCAGTAAGAATCGCGCCGATTTGCGTTGCAGCTTCGAACAAGCGAGCGGTCTTAGAGTAGATCACCTGCATGTAGCTTTCTTCTGTGGTGTCTGGGTTATTGCAGTTCATTAATTGTTGAACTTCACCCTCGGCAATTACGTTTACCGCTTCACTCATTAGCTCGAGGATCTTTAAGGATCCTAGTGTTGTCATCATTTGGAATGAGCGTGTGTAGATAAAGTCACCCACCAAAACGCTAGCGGCATTACCAAAAGCGGCATTGGCCGTCGCTTTACCGCGTCTCATGTCCGATTCGTCGACAACATCGTCGTGAAGAAGGGTTGCGGTGTGAATAAACTCGATAAAGGCTGCAGAGGTGATATGAGCTTCACCTTGATAACCAAGTGCGCGAGCAGATAAAAGAGCAAGCAAAGGGCGTAGGCGTTTGCCACCACCGCTAACGATATAAAAACCAAGCTGGTTGATTAAACTTACGTCAGAATTAAGTTGGGCTTGAATTGTTTCATTCACTTTTGCCATATCATTGGCAGTAAGCGTTTGGATAGCTTTAAAATCCATTGTTCATCCGGCTGAAGTTAGACCCTGTAAGGCTTATACGTTGTATTTAATTGTTGAATAATACACTAAAAAACGTTGATTAATACATCGCTAAAGGGCATGATTGCCGCACTTTTCTTTGGCGAACAGGTTTTCGCCAATTTTTTAAAAATATGGCTTGTCATAGCGCCATGATTCCCGTAGAATCTGCGCCCTATTGATTAGTTTAGCGCACACCCGAGTTGTACAATTAACAACCATAGGCTGTGCGGAAAAAGCGGAGTAAAATATGTACGCTGTTTTCCAATCTGGTGGCAAACAACACCGAGTAAGCGAAGGTCAAACACTTCGTTTAGAGAAATTAGACGTTGAAACTGGTGCAACTGTTGAATTTGATAAAGTTCTTCTTGTTGCTAACGGCGAAGAAATCGCTGTTGGTGCACCTCTTGTTGAAGGTGGCAAGGTTACTGCAGAAGTAGTACAACACGGTCGTGGCGATAAAGTAAAAATCGTTAAGTTCCGTCGTCGTAAGCACTCGCGTAAGCAAGCTGGTCACCGTCAGTGGTTCACTGAAGTGAAAATCACTGGCATTAACGCTTAAGTATTAGGAGAGTTTAACAATGGCACATAAAAAAGCTGGCGGTTCTACTAATAACGGCCGCGATTCAGAAAGCAAACGTCTTGGTGTTAAGCGTTTTGGTGGTGAATCTGTTCTTGCAGGTAACATCATCGTTCGTCAACGTGGTACTAAGTTCCACGCTGGCACAAACGTTGGCATCGGTAAAGACCACACTCTTTTCGCTCTTACTGAAGGTAAAGTGAAATTTGCTGTTAAAGGTCCTAAAAACCGTAAGTTTGTAAGCATCGAAGCTGAGTAATTTAATCTTTAACTAGATTATGTTATTAGCTTTCAAGCTGAATTCAAAAGCCCTGCCGATTCGGCAGGGTTTTTTATTTATAGCAAGAATAAAAAAGCAGACGCTCTTGTTTTGGTTTTGAGAAGCCGTTTTATTTTTGAGAAACAGTTTGGTTTTTAAGAAGCCGTTTGTTTTGTAAAAAATAAGAAGCAAAGAACCTCTCCTTATTTGTTCCTTGGTTGCAGGTCGGCCTAGATCTTAGGTGATCGATCTAAACACGGATCTGCTAGAATTTATATCACTCCTTGATGAGTGGTAACGCAACGTAAGTGCGGAGTTAAAAAATGAAATTCGTTGATGAAGCGGTAGTAAAAATAGAAGCCGGTGATGGCGGTAATGGTACAGTAAGCTTTTGGCGCGAAAAATTCGTCGCTAAAGGTGGCCCTGATGGCGGCGACGGTGGTGACGGCGGTGATGTTTACATCCAAGCGGATGAGAACTTAAACACACTGATCGATTACCGTTTCCAACGTTTTTACAATGCAGAGCGTGGCGAGAATGGTCGCGGCGGTAACTGTACTGGTAAACGTGGTAAAGACATTACGCTGAAAGTACCAGTTGGTACGCGTGCAGTTGATATCCACACCAACGAAATCGTTGCTGAAGTTGCTGAACACGGCAAGAAAGTAATGGTTGGTAAAGGTGGTTGGCACGGTCTTGGTAACACGCGTTTTAAATCGTCTGTTAACCGTGCTCCTCGTCAAAAGACAATGGGTACTAAAGGCGAAGTTCGTGAACTGCGTTTAGAGCTTCTTCTATTAGCTGACGTTGGTATGCTTGGCCTACCAAACGCAGGTAAATCTACTTTTATTCGTTCAGTATCTGCTGCGAAACCAAAAGTGGCTGATTACCCGTTCACTACCTTGATCCCAAGCTTGGGTGTGGTAAGTGTTGTCCCTGAAAAGAGCTTCGTTGTTGCCGATATCCCTGGTCTAATTGAAGGCGCAGCTGATGGCGCTGGCCTTGGTATTCGTTTCCTCAAGCACCTTGAGCGTTGTCGTGTTCTTCTGCATATGATCGACATTATGCCGATCGATCAATCTGATCCTATTCAGAATGCACTAACGATCATCGATGAGCTTGAGCAATACAGTGAAAAAGTTTCACAGAAACCTCGTTGGTTAGTGTTCAACAAAGTTGACCTAATGCCAGAAGACGAAGCAGACGAAAAGATTCAAGAAATCATCGATGCTTTGGGCTGGGAAGGCGAGTACTTCAAGATCTCTGCTGTGAATAAAATCGGCACCAAAGATCTTTGCTTCAAACTAGGTGAGTTTATGGAAAACTTACCTCGTGAAGTTGTAGAAGTTGAAGAAGAAGAAAAAGTAGACTTTATGTGGGATGACTACCATAAAGATGCGATGAGCGGTAAGAATGTTGTTACTGAAGATGACGACGATTGGGACGATTGGGATGACGAAGAAGATGACGGCCATGTTATCTATGTTCGTGACTAATCCTCTTAGTTTCTCATAACGCATCGGTCGTTTCTTACGAGTACACTGATAGTTTTATTAAACCGCAATGAAAATTGCGGTTTTTTTGTATCTAAATCATGACGTCTTGCTGTTTTTTATGCAAAATTTATCTTTAGATAATTAACGCCTATGGGAAGGAAATCATGGCATCAAAGCAAAGAGCGATCTCAAGACTCGTCGCTCAATCAGGACAAATGTTATTGGCGCACGGGGCAGAGAGCACTCTGGTCGGCGATATCATGCGTCGCATCGGTATTGCTTGTGGGGTGAATGAGGTTGAAGTCGCACTGTCAGCCAATGCGCTTGTTGTAACTACCGTAATGGATGATCACTGTATTACCACTACTCGAAGTTGTGCTGATCGTGGCATTAACATGCAGGTTATCACCGACATTCAACGCATTTGCATCATGATGGAGAAGGGAATTCTCGATTATGATTTGGCGTATAAAAAGATTCAAAACATCAGCCCCGAGCGCTACAACCGTTGGTTAGTGGTTGTGATGATAGGGTTGTCGTGCGCCTCTTTTAGCCACCTTGCGGGCGGAGACTGGCAAGTCTTCATGATGACTTTTATTGCTTCAGCTTGCGGTATGATCGTCAGACAAGAAATTGGGCACCGCCATTTCAATCCGCTATTAAACTTTGCTATCACAGCATTCGTTACCACGACCATTTCAGCTCAAGCCGTACTTTACAATATTGGCGGCCAACCCACGATCGTGATGGCTTCATCTGTATTAATGTTAGTACCTGGTTTTCCTCTGATTAACTCCGTCGCTGATATGCTTAAAGGCCATATTAATATGGGGTTAGCGCGCTTTACCATGGCCAGCTTATTAACTCTGGCGACGAGCTTGGGCATTGTCGCGGCGATGAGTCTATCAGATGTTTGGGGGTGGGCAAGCTAATGAGTATTTTCGAACTGTTTTTAGGTCTGCTCAACGATATGTTTTTCGCCGCTATTCCTGCTGTTGGGTTTGCATTGGTGTTTAACGTTCCGCAACGTGCTTTAGTTTATTGTGCACTCGGTGGTTCTATCGGTCATGGTAGCCGGTATCTGATGATGCACTTTGGTATTCCAATCGAATGGGCGACGTTCTTCGCCGCAACCGTGGTTGGTATGATAGGGGTTCATTGGTCACATAAACTGTTAGCACATCCGAAGGTGTTTACGGTTGCAGCTCTAATTCCTATGGTGCCAGGTGTGTTTGCCTTCAAGGCGATGATTGCGATGGTGGAGATTAACAGGGCAGGCTACACGCCTGAGTTGTTGGCAATGTTGATGGAGAACTTTTTAAAATCGATGTTCATTATCGCAGGGTTGGCGGTTGGCTTAGCTGTGCCAGGGCTGTTATTCTATCGCCGTAGACCTATCGTTTAGCGTTAATTTTCTTTTTAGGGACAGGACTTTCGATTTATGATCATCAGCATGATAGCGGCAATGGCCAATAACCGTATAATTGGTAAAGACAATCAGATGCCTTGGCATTTACCTGCGGATTTTGCATGGTTTAAACGCTCGACTATGGGTAAACCAGTCGTGATGGGACGTAAGACCTACGATTCTATTGGACGCCCTTTGCCGGGTCGGTTGAATGTCGTAATCAGCCGTGATGAGAGTTTAAAGATTGAAGGTGTAACGACGGTAACTTCTATTGAACAGGCTCTAGAGCTACTCAGTGATGTTGAAGAGGTGATGATCATTGGTGGCGGATCTATTTATGAGAGCTGCTTACCTAAAGCGGACAAGTTGTATCTGACTTACATCGATTTCGCCGTCGATGGAGATACACAATTTCCTGACTGGGGTGAAGGTTGGAAGCAGAGCTTTAACGAGAGCTATCAAGCTGACGAGAAAAACAAACACAACATGGAGTTTGTGATTCTCGAGCGTTAACTGTGGTTATCAATAGCTAGTCTCTGAAAAATGCTTGCGTTACCCTACCAAGGTAGCGCAAGTTTCTCGTATCTTTATAGCGCTTTCTGAGTGAAAAACTGTTTATCTTCCCAGCGAAGAATTGTCAATTCACCTCCCCAGACGCATCCAGTATCAAGTCCAATTACGTCTTTTCCGTTATAGCCTTCAAGCGCAGCCCAGTGTCCAAAAACAACGGTTTTATCGAGCTTTATGCGTTGCGGAAGGTCAAACCATGGCACTAATGGTTCATCGGTAATTTCATTCGGTGGTAGCTTACATGCCATGTCGAGACGGCCATCTTCAAAACAGAAACGCATTCTTGTCAGGCTATTGATCGCATAACGATAGCGCTCAATATCATTTAAATCCTGATGCCATAAATCAGGTGCGTTGCTGTACATGTTTTCGATTAGCCATTGCCACCTGTCCGACTTCAGCAAGGATACGATCTCTCGATTTTCAATACGTGCTCTTTCCATATTCCACTGAGGTGAGATACCCGCATGGCACATCACGAACTCTGGATGTTCCTGAAGCAAAGGCTGTTGTCTTAACCATTCGAGTAGCACTTCACGATCTTCAGCATCAAGAATCGCTTGAGTCTTATCTTTTGGTTTCGCTGGAAATAGCCCTAAGGACACCGCCAAAAGGTGTAAGTCGTGGTTGCCTAATACAACCTTAGCTGCGTCACCAAGGCTACGAATAAAGCGTAGCGTCTCCAATGATTTAGGGCCTCGAGCAACTAAGTCTCCAGCGACCCATAAAGTATCTTGGTGTTTATCAAAGTTGATGGTTTCAAGCAGTAATTGAAGTTCGTCGAAGCACCCTTGGATGTCTCCGACAATATAATTCGACACAATAATTTCCTGTAGATACGGATGTACGGCTAATTAAGAATATTAGGGATAGCGAGTCTGAATGGGTCAACTTCGGTAATAAAATCAATTCCTTTATTATCGGTCATCACATAGTGACCTTGCATAACGCCAACAGGGGTTTCGATGACAGTACCGCTTGTGTAGGTGTATTCGTCGTTGGCTTCAATCACGGGTTGTTGCCCAACCACACCATCACCCTCAATGGTGAGTTGCTTGCCGTTAGAGTCGGTAATTAACCAGCGGCGAGACATAAGCTGCACCGTTGTTTTACTTAGGTTTTTTATGGTAATAATGTAGGCGAAGACATAACGATTCTTCGTTGGCTCAGATTGTTCTTCTATGTACTTAGAGTGAACTTGGCATTTGATACAAGGCGTAGATATATCCATATTCGCACCTTTTGTTGTTGATATACTTAATGTAATTAAAGTATTACATAAAAAAGGCTCCTAACCGAAGTGTAGGAGCCTTTTTTATTTATTTGTCAGCGTTGTGACTGTCGTACAACCAGTTTGCCATGTCGACAAACTGCTCGAGCGTTAAGTTCTCAGGACGCATGCTTGGGTTGATACCTAGCTCTTCAAGCACTTCCTTATCGATTAAGCTCTTGTAGCAGTTACGAACTGTTTTACGACGCTGGTTAAAGCCTTCACGACACACGCGATCTAGCCATTTCAGATCTTTTGCCGGGTAAGGCAGCACTTCGTATGGCTGTAGGCGAACGACTGCTGAGTCTACTTTCGGTGGCGGAACGAAGGCTGTTGGTGGCACTTCTAGCACTGGCGTCACTTTACAGTAGTATTGAGCCATTACAGTAAGGCGACCGTAAGCTTTGCTGCCAGGGCCAGCTGCTAGACGGTTAACCACTTCTTTTTGAAGCATAAAGTGCATGTCTTGCACGTCTTTATGGAATTCAAAAAGGTGGAACATCAATGGTGTAGAGATGTTGTATGGCAAGTTACCAAAGATACGTAGTTTATTGTTCGGCTTAACCAGTTCTTGGAAATCGAACTTCATCGCATCGCCTTCACGGATCGTTAGCTTGTCAGCAAGATCTGGATGGTTACGAAGACGTTCTGCAAGGTCTCTATCCAATTCGATAACGGTAAATTTATCGACAAGCTTACCCACAGGCTCAGTAATTGCGCCTAGACCAGGACCGATCTCTACCAAGTTTTGACCGGGTAGTGGGTTAATACTCGATACGATGCCATCAATAATGTATGGATCGTTAAGGAAGTTTTGACCAAAACGTTTACGCGCTTTGTGCCCTAAGTGGACATCATTTCTCATTGCTTTTTCTCTACTAATTCAATGGCGTGCGTGAGCGCTGTTCTAAAGCTCCCTGTATCGGCTTGGCCTTTCCCTGCCAAGTCTAAGGCGGTACCGTGGTCGACTGATGTACGAATAAACGGTAAGCCAAGCGTGATGTTCACTGAGCGACCAAACCCTTTGTATTTCAATACCGGGAGTACTTGGTCGTGATACATACCTAAAACAGCATCTGCATCTTGCAAATATTTTTCATTAAAGATGGTATCTGCTGGCAATGGGCCAACTAAATTGATGCCATCTTTTTGGCGAATTTTTTCTAGCGTCGGGGTGATGGTTTCAATCTCTTCACGCCCTAAACAACCATCTTCACCAGCATGTGGATTCAAGCCACATACGTAGATAGTTGGTTTCTCAATAGCAAATTTCTCAACCAAATCTTTATTCAGAATAGCAATAATTTGCTCTAATCTGTCTTCGGTCACAGCTTGAGATACATAAGCTAGTGGGATGTGCGTTGTTACTAGCGCAACACGCAGCCCTTCTGTTGCCAACATCATCACCACTAGTGGTGTATTGGACTTCTCTGCAAAGAACTCGGTATGGCCGCTAAAAGCAACGCCAGCTCGGTTAATTACACCCTTGTGAACAGGGCCGGTGACAATAGCATCAAATTCATCATTCATACAGCCAATTGCTGCGGTTTCTAAAGTATTTAATACGTAATGACCATTAGCCTCGTTGAGTTGACCTGCAACTGCCGTTTCAGCAAGTGGAACGTGTTTCACTACCAGTGTGCCAGCACGTTGCGGTTGCTTAGTTGCGTTTGCGTCATAATCTAGCAGATCGACTTCGATACCAAGTATTTTGGCTCGCTCGGCTAGCAGTGTTTTATCGGCACAAACCACGAGTTGATGAGGCCAGCTCTCTTGAGATAGAGCCAGAGTTAAGTCTGGTCCTATCCCAGCTGGCTCACCTGCGGTTATGACAATACGTTTAGTTGTTGTCATCTTGGTCGTCCTCAACCATTTCAACAAAGGCACTTGCTCTTACTTCTTGTAGCCAGGCGCCAGCTTCTTCGTTGAATTTACGGTTAAATAGAATTTGGTAAGCTTTATTTTTCAAAGCTGAATCGGTACGGTCTACTTCGCGACGGTCTAGTACTTCAACGATGTGCCAACCGTGTACGGTTTTGAATGGTGCACTGATTTTGCCTTCAGGTAGCGTTTCTACTTGGTGTTTGAACTCTGGTACATACAAATCTGGTGTTTGGTAGCCTAGTTCACCATCTTGTACTGCAGAACCTGGATCTTGGCTGTATTGCTGCGCAAGGTCACCAAAGCTCGCTTCACCTGCGTTTACGCGGCGCGTGATCTCTTCAAGTTGCTCCTTCGCGCCATCATCACTTAGGATCACTGTAGGCTTAATCAAAATATGACGTGCATTCACCTCAGTTACCGCAACAGTTTCTAGGCCTTTCACATCTTCAATTTTCAGGATGTGGAAACCTACACCGCTACGGAAAGGGCCAATGATACTGCCTTTATTTTGCATTTTGATCTGGTCAGCAAAAATGGTTGGCATCTCTTCTTTACGCATCCAGCCCCAATCGCCACCTTGCAGTGCTTTAGGACCCTTAGAGTAAGTATATGCCATGGTGCTGAAATCTTTGCCTGAGTTCAGTTCCTCGACTAGTTCAGTAGCTTGCGCTTCTAGCTCTTCTTTGGTTTGGTCATCATCAAAGCGCAGTTGAATGTGGCCAATTTTGTATTGAACGGTCGCATTAGTCTCTTGCGCTAAGATATCCGCTAAGTTATCGACTTCCGCAGGAAGAATGTTGATACGACGACGAACTAAGGCGTTACGAGCTTCACTTGCTGCAATCTCTTTTCTTACTTGCTCACGAAATGCATTGTAGCTAAGGCCTTCTTCAGCAACCGATGCGGTAAGTTGTTCAACTGTTTGATTGTTGTCTTTCGCGATGCCTTCGATTGCTTGATCAAGTCGAGCATCATCGATACGTACACCAATACGTTCCGCTTCTTGAGTTTGAATAGTATCGATGATCAGTTTTTCTAGTACTTGCTCATTGAGCACATCTTGCGATGGCAATGTTTGCCCGCTTTTCTTAGCGTTTGCACGCAGCGTCTTCATCGAAGCATCGATGTCGCTTTGTAAGATAACGCCTTCGTTAACGATAACTTTTACGCTGTCTAGCTCGACTGGCGCTGCAAAGCTTGTTGATAAAGTACAAGTCGCTGCGATAGCAATTAATGTGCGTTTCCACAATGTCATGTGTAATCCTTTAAATTTACTGATGTTTTATCAATAAAGAAAATTAGTTGTTTAAGAAGAATGGGCGACCATAGCTTAGAGAGTTGTCAGAGCTGCTATCCCCAACGGCTCCTGAGTCAGAACCGATATTGGTACCGAAGCCGACAATACCGAAATTCACACTGAAGTTATTTTCGTAAACTGGCGTCGCGTTTGATGTGTTGATGTAATCGCCTTCCCAACTACGAAGCTGGTTACTGTAAGTAAAGCCGATGTACCAGCAATCCGATTTATAATTGAGTCGAGCTAACCATTCGAGCTCTTCTTCTGTTGTTAGATCATAGAAGTATTGAGCGCTTGCATTCCACTTTGGCGAAATTTGGTAAGCGCCGAGTAAGCCTGCTTGAGATATACCTTCTTTCGTGATTGAGCCAACATTAAAATCGACGGTATCTTCAATATACTCTTTGGTAACGTAACGGTAGTTAGTTTGTACGTAACCGCCTGCAAAACGGTATTCAATCGTACTGTTTGCAAGCTGCATCGCTGATGTGTCGATATCGTACTGCACACCGCCGTGATAAAACAGATAATCGTCGTAGTTGAAGTCGACTTCTACTGCCCAAGATGAGTAGTTAGAGTTCTTATCTGCCTCATTGGTGTTTAAGTTTTGTTTGGTCTCTTTGTCGATATAAAAAATTTGGCCGAAAGATATGTTGAGACGTTCTTTGTATTCGTCATCAAAGAAGCGAGATGACGCACCGTAGCTGACTTGATTTGCAGCAGCTATGCGGTCTACACCACTGTATTTGCGACTTCTAAACAGACCATAGTAGTCTGTCTGCAGGAGCGTTGTATCGTAAAGGCCAATGTCGCTTTGATCTTCTTCTGGTACGTAAAGATACTGAACTTGAGGTTCTAGTGTTTGAGTGTAATTGCCCACAATAGTGGTATCTCGCTCCAGAACGATACCTGCGTGGCTTCTAAACTCTGGAACAATTCGGCTTACCGATTCTTCCAAGCCTTCATAATCAGAGCCTGCGCCGGTATCAACGCCATCAAGGTCTTGTTGATAGTAAGTACCAAGTAGTCGAGCTTCTGTTGTCCATGTGCCCCAGGTATTTCCTACAGGGATCGTGATCCCTGGCTCAACGTGAACACGAGTCGCAGAAGGTTTACCTGAAGCATCTGTATCAAACAGAGATACATGGCTGATCATGTCGAAGTCTAAGTACTCCATCACCTCAGGAGCATAGTAATTGTACTCTAACTGTGGCATCAGACGATAAGGTAGATTGTTGCTTGTAGTAAGAACTTGGAAATCTCGAACAAGCACAGAAGCATCCCAGTTTTGAGAACGGTAAGTTGCCTGGCCTTCCTGTAATAGTTGGCCGTCTTCACGGTTACCAATGCTGCTTCCGCTAACGTCAGTGAAGTAGTCGATATCACTGACTTTTGAGTAATCGATTTCAAATAACCACGATTGCTGGAATATCCCTGAGTGCTGGAGTTGAGCCCCCCAACGGTCGCCTTTTTCGGAATACTTTTTATCATCCGGTAAATATTCAGACTCGATACTACCTGAGCCAAAATCGCTTAAGTAACGGAATTTACTGTTAAGTTGTGTACCACGCTCCTGCATGTACTTAAAAGTGGTTTCCAAGTCGTAGTTTGGCGCTAAGTTCCAATAAACTGGGATTTCAGCTTCAAAACCATCGCTTGAACCATACGAAACTGTTGGATACAAGAAACCGGTTTTACGTGTATCACCCACCGGTACCGTTAAGTAAGGTAAGTAAAAGACGGGAACACTTTGGATTTCAAAACGTGGATTATAAAAGGTGGCTTGTTCTTCGTCTTGGTCGACACTGATACTTGATGCTCTTAGACGCCAAGCATTGTCGCCAATTGGGCAAGACGTAATCGAACCATCTTCAATCTCATAAACCGCTTTACCTGTTTTTGCGATATAAACAGCATCGCCTCGACCGGGCTCGCAAAGGAATTCATAATCGGTGTTCTCAAGCGTCATTTCATCTGTAGTCAGATTATTGGTCGCTCTGTCTGAGATAGATTTGATTTGACCGTCACTAAAGTTTACGTTGCCTTCAGCTACAACGATATTTTCTTGTTGGTGCAGGGTTACGTTATCGGCAAGGATGGTCTTGTTCCCTTGCGTAACGACTACGTCACCTGAATATATTGCCTTGTCACCATTGATAGCTTCTAAGCGATCTGACTCAACATGAGCGGGTAGCTGTGTCTCGTTTTCTGCAGCGGGCTCGATCAAGCATTGATCTATAGAGGGCATTTCCTGCACACTACTATCGGTGATTGTTTCAGCTTGAGTTGTCGACACGTATAACGCCGTACTTATAGACGCGGCTAACAAGGTGCGGGAAAAAGATTGCATGAAGTTGAACTATCCTGTGTCACTAGATGAAGGGTTGATCTAGTATCAATCCAATTAATAAAGCATTCTCCTTATGATAAAGGAAATAATAGCATTCAGCATCATCAGACAGCATTACTCAGATAAAATTCATAGATAGAGAACACATAATGCAAATATTTGGCAAAATTTTGGGCGCGTTTTTTGGCTTTTTATTTGGAGGGCCACTCGGTTTAGTTTTTGGTCTGTTTTTAGGACACCAATTCGATAAAGCTCGCCGATTGAACCAATCAGGCTTCAATAGCTCTGGTTTTGGTCGAGGTCCAAGCCAAGCAGAAAGACAGAACGAGTTTTTTAAATCCGCTTTTGCGGTTATGGGGCACGTTGCTAAAGCGAAAGGACAGGTAACGCCAGAAGAGATTCAACTCGCTTCCACCATGATGGAACGCATGAACCTGCATGGCGAACAACGCAAAGCGGCGCAAGATGCATTCCGTGACGGCAAAGAGAGCGACTTCCCTCTGAGCGAAGTACTTGAGCGAGTGAAAATCTCATCGGGTGGTCGTTTTGATCTTCTTCAGTTCTTCTTGGAGCTTCAAGTATCAGCTGCATTCGCTGATGGAAGCCTGCACCCGAGTGAGCGCCAAGTTCTGCATAAAATAGCGCAAGGCCTAGGGTTTTCGGCAGAGCAACTAGAGCGCCGCTTGCAGATGCAGGAAGCAGCGTTCCGTTTCCAACAGCAAGGTGGAAGCTTTGGTGGCCATCAAGGCCATGGGCAATCATCAGGTTGGCAACAGGCTTCACAACAGAACCAGCTAGGCGACGCATATAAGGTTCTTGGTGTGAGTGAAAGTGCTGACGGTAAAGAGGTGAAGAAAGCCTACCGCAAACTGATGAATGAGCACCACCCAGATAAACTGATGGCGAAAGGTTTACCGCCAGAGATGATGAATGTTGCGAAAGAGAAATCGCAAGAAATTCAAAATGCTTATGACTTGATAAAAAAAGTTAAAGGTTTTAAGTAACAGAACATAAGCCGAGCCATGACATTAAATGACTCGGTTTTTTATTAAAGGGAATTATATGACGGTAACGTATCAGGATGTTCTAGAGTTTTGGTTCGATGAATTGACGCCAAAAGACTGGTTTACTGGCGGCGAAGAAATTGATGCTTTGATTGAGGCTCGCTTTTCTGACTTACACCGATCAGCAGCTCAAGGTGAGCTATTTGAATGGCGACAAAACGCACAAGGACGATTGGCAGAGATTATCGTGCTTGATCAGTTTTCTCGCAATATTGGTAGAAACAGTCCGGCAGCTTTTTCGGTTGATCCGATGGCGTTGGCTCTAGCCCAAGAGGCGGTAGCGGGTGGTTTTGATCACCAACTTAACGAGCAACAAAAAAGCTTCCTGTATATGCCTTATATGCATAGTGAGTCTTTGTTAGTCCATGAACAAGCCGTGGAGCTCTTTTCTCAAACGGGATTAGAACATAATTTGGATTTTGAGTTTAAGCACAAGGTTATCATTGAGCGTTTTGGTCGTTACCCTCATCGTAATGAAGTGCTAGGGCGAACTTCAACGTCTGAAGAAGTGGAATTCTTGCAGCAACCGGGCTCAAGCTTTTAATCGTAGAAATACGGTCAAAGAATTGAGAAGAGGTTAGAGGTAAATAAAAACCTCTCGCCTCTTTTTTTTACTTTAGTAATGAATTTTAGCCTTAGAGCTAGTTTGCTTGGTTGAGCGACCAATCGTATTCATAACTGATGTTTTGAGTATCGGTTACTGCTTCAATTCGATATTGTTCTAAGTGCTGAATAAGTTGTTTCTTCGTACCAAAATCCACAGCAAACCACTCGTAAATCGATGATAGTTGAAGCTTATTGTTTGTAACCATCACGCCTTTGTCACTGCTTACAAACTCAGTTGCAGCTTGCTCTAGCAAGGCTTCAGTATTGTCAGAGGTAAAAGCGTCAGGTTGTAAGTTAGGGCAACCTAGGCTGGCACAGTTCACTGCATAATGCGTACGAGGGTCTTGCCAAATCGGTCTGAGGATTCGATGTTCAATGTCATTGAGTGTCAGTGATTTCCCGTTAACGACTACTACATCATCTCCCCACGGCCCGAAACTAAATAGTCCGCCAAGTTTAGTGATGGATTTGATCGGGTAGGCATCAAGAATCAAATCGACAGTCACGGCGTTATATAGATTAACCCAGTAGGCATACTGCTCCGCTTTTGAATAGTTGAGCGGATTCACCTGTTCGAGTTGCTTGATGTATTGCTTAAGTTTTGTCTTATCGGCAGTGTTCACCGCTTTATAGCGAATTAACGTATTTTGCCCCTGTTTAACCAAGTAGCTATCGAGGAGTTGCTGCCAATCTTGATGAGATACCTGTTCTAGGTTGGTTTCGTCGCTTTGGTTCCAGTATGGCCAAAGATCGGATTTAGGCGCAGACCAAGCTAAGGTTGAGAAAAGTAGGCTGACAATAAAAAGTAGTTGTTTCATGGCATTCTCCTGATGACTGACTACTAAGACCTTATGGCTTACCATTTTCTTTCATTGCTCTTCATTTAAATAAACATATGAAGTTAAGTTAAAAGCTTAGACAAATAAAAAAGGTTGGCACTTGGCCAACCTTTAGATTTATTCAGAAACGTCTCATTATTTTAGGAAGCTAGGAATCTTAGCTTCAAACTCTGAAATCTTATCGGCGTGTTGAAGTGTAAGGCCGATATTATCTAAACCATTCAGTAAGCAGTGACGACGGAACTCATCAATTTCAAACGAGTACTCTTTGCCGTTCGCGCTGACTTTCATTGCTTCTAGATCAACCGTAATTTCTGCACCTTCATTCGCTTCAACGAATTGGAATAGCTCATCCACTTCTTGCTCAGTCAATCGAACTGGCACCATTTGGTTGTTGATCGAGTTACCGTAGAAAATGTCGGCAAAGCTTGGTGCGATCATTACTTGGATACCATAATCGGCAAGCGCCCAAGGTGCGTGTTCACGAGATGAGCCACAACCGAAGTTTTCACGAGCTAGAAGAATTGAAGCGCCTTGGTAGCGAGCTTCGTTCATTACAAACTCAGGGTTTGGTTGTTGGCCTGCGTCATCTAGGAAGCGCCAATCGTGGAACAAGTGTTTACCAAAACCGATGCGGTTTACTTTCTGTAGAAACTGCTTTGGAATGATCGCATCAGTATCGATGTTGGCCGTATCTAGAGGAACGACTAATCCGGTGTGTTGTTGAAAACCTGACATGTTAAATCCTCTAATTAAAGTTCACGAATATCGACAAAGTGACCAGCGATTGCCGCTGCGGCTGCCATTGCTGGGCTAACTAGGTGCGTACGACCATCACGGCCTTGGCGACCTTCAAAGTTACGGTTTGATGTAGAAGCACAGCGCTCTTGTGGACCTAGACGGTCGTTGTTCATAGCAAGACACATAGAACAGCCTGGTAAACGCCATTCAAAGCCTGCTTCGATGAAGATCTTATCTAGGCCTTCAGCTTCAGCTTGTGCTTTAACTTGCTCTGAACCCGGAACGATAAGCGCTTGAACATGTTTCGCTACTTGACGGCCTTTCGCTACCGCTGCTGCTGCACGCATGTCTTCGATACGCGAGTTAGTACAAGAACCCACGAACACTTTATCTACGTTGTAATCAGATAGAGATTTACCGGCTTCAAGGCCCATGTAAGCCAGAGCTTTTTCTGCAGATGCTTTTTCAACAGGGTCAGCGAAGCTTTCTGGTGCAGGGATTGGTGTGTCTACCGAGATAACCTGACCTGGGTTAGTACCCCAAGTAACTTGTGGTTTAATGTCTGCGGCTTCTAATGTAACAACTGCATCGAATTCAGCGTCAGCATCGGTTTTCAATGTGTCCCAGTATTCGATTGCCGCTTCTAAGTCTTGGCCTTGTGGAGAGAACTTACGACCTTTGATGTACTCGTATGTCGTTGCATCAGGGGCAATTAGACCTGCTTTAGCGCCAAGCTCGATAGCCATGTTACATACCGTCATACGACCTTCCATCGTAAGGTCTGTAATTGCCTCACCACAGAATTCCACAACGTAGCCAGTACCGCCTGCAGCTGTAGTTTTACCGATGATCGCTAACACGATATCTTTTGCAGTGATGCCTGGAGCAACCTTGCCTTTTACTTCGATCTTCATCGTTTTAGCACGAGCTTGTTTTAGTGTTTGCGTAGCTAGAACGTGCTCAACTTCTGAAGTACCGATACCGAATGCTAGTGAGCCAAATGCACCGTGTGTAGCCGTGTGTGAGTCACCACATACGATGGTCATTCCCGGTAGCGTAATACCTAGCTCAGGGCCCATTACGTGCACAATACCTTGGTATTTGTGGTTTAGGTCGTAAAGCGTGACACCAAACTCTTCACAGTTTTTCGATAGCGTTTCCATTTGGATACGAGCCATCTCGCCAGAAGCGTTGATGTCTTTAGTTTGTGTCGATACGTTATGGTCCATAGTCGCAAAAGTTTTGCCTACTTGGCGAACGTTACGGCCTTTTTCACGCAGACCGTCAAAGGCTTGTGGCGACGTTACTTCGTGGACTAAGTGACGATCGATATAAAGAATTGGCGTTTCGCCCTTCGCTGCAACCGCAACGTGAGCGTCATAAACTTTTTCGTATAAGGTTTTTGCTTGCTGGTTTGTCGACATAGCTTTTCTTCCTTGGGAGCATCAGTCCCAGTGTTTGTTTCGAGCCAAGTCATGCGGTTTACGCTGACTTGGCTTGATATTATTCTTATGTACTTGCTTCTAATCGGAGCATTTAGCTTATGAAGCTAAGATGTACTCAGCGATCTTGTCACCCATTTCAGAGGTAGTTAGTGCTTGGTTCTTACCTGCAAGGTCTGCCGTTAGCTCGCCTGCAGAAAGTGCTTTAGATACCGCTGATTCGATGTCTTGTGCTGCCGCTTCTTCGCCTAGGCTGTAACGAAGCATTAGCGCTGCAGAAAGAATTTGCGCGACTGGGTTCGCAATGTTCTTACCTGCGATATCTGGTGCGCTGCCACCTGCTGGTTCGTATAGGCCGAAGTTGCTTTCATTTAAGCTTGCAGAAGGAAGCATACCCATAGAGCCTGTGATCATTGCACACTCATCAGAGATGATGTCACCAAAGATGTTTGAACATAGCATTACGTCAAACTGAGATGGGTCTTTGATTAGCTGCATGGTCGCGTTGTCGATGTACATGTGGTTTAGCGTGACATCTGGGTAATCTTTTGCGATTTCTTCAACCACTTCACGCCATAAGATAGAGCTCTGCAGAACGTTCGCTTTGTCGATTGAGTAAACGTTTTTGTTACGTAAACGTGCCGATTCAAACGCAATCTTTGCAATACGTTCGATTTCGTAGCGGTGGTAAACCTCAGTATCAAAGGCTTTCTCTGTTGTGCCTTCGCCTTCACGACCTTTAGGTTGGCCGAAGTAGATGCCGCCTGTTAGTTCACGAACGACAACGATATCGAAGCCGTTACCTGAGATGTCAGCACGCAAAGGAGAGAAAGACTCTAGACCTTTGTGGATTTGTGCAGGACGTAGGTTACAGAACAATTGGAAGTGTTTACGTAGAGGAAGTAGGGCACCACGCTCTGGTTGATCGTTTGGTGGAAGGTGTTCCCACTTAGGGCCGCCAACCGAGCCAAATAGTACTGCGT
Source organism: Vibrio splendidus 12E03 (assembly GCF_000272105.2). Taxonomy (GTDB): domain Bacteria; phylum Pseudomonadota; class Gammaproteobacteria; order Enterobacterales; family Vibrionaceae; genus Vibrio; species Vibrio splendidus_I. The sequence goes on along the minus strand of NZ_AJZD02000032.1, from coordinate 48,612 downwards.
CAGATTCTTCACAGCCTGTTACTGTCGCTTCTGGAAGTGGACAGCCGTGGTTATCAATTGCGATACCACCAACATCATACTCTTCACGAGAGAAGCTAATCGCGTGCTTCTTTTCAATCGCGTCTAGCACTTTGTGTGCTTGCTGCATTACTTCTGGGCCAATGCCATCACCAGGTAGTACGGCAATCTTGTATGATTTATCAGTCATGTTAATCCTTTAATTTTTGTTACTGAGCTCTTTCGCTCGTTTTAAATTTTGTCCCTAAAGCCAACAACATCGGCTCTAGGGCTCTGTTATTGGGTGTTTAAACTGTTGCGATTCTTTGCTGTTTCATTTCAGCAATGGTGTCTGCGCGTTGAATGCTATTAATAACGTGCAGTAGCGCCTGACCAGAGGCCTCAACGATATCGGTTGAAACGCCCGTACCGTGGTACTTACGGCCTTTATAGTTCGCAATAATATCAGCTTGGCCTAGGCCATCTTCGCCTTCACCTTTCGCGGTAAGGTCGAATTTATCCAATGCAATTTCGTAACCCGTTAAGCGGTAGATACACTGGTATAAAGCATCAACCGGGCCGTTACCGACAGCCGCTTCGCATTTCTCTTCATCACCACATTGCAGCTTGATGCTGGTGGTAGACATAACACTACCAGATTGTACGCTTAGGTAGTTAAGTTTATAGAAGTCATCTTCGTCACGTAGATTTGCGAAGTGCATTAGTGCTTCTAGGTCGTAATCGAATACTTGGCCTTTACGGTCAGCCAGTTTCAAAAAGTCTTCGTACAATGAATCTAGGTTGTACTCATTGTCTTTGTAGCCCATTGCGTCCATGTGGCTCTTAACGGCTGCACGACCACTGCGGCTGGTTAGGTTCAATGCTTTGTTTTTCAAGCCAATAGACTCAGGCGTCATGATCTCGTAAGTGTTCTTGTTCTTAAGCATGCCGTCTTGGTGGATACCTGAAGAGTGGCTGAATGCGTTAGCACCAACGATTGCTTTGTTGTCTTGAATTGGCATGTGGCAAAGCTGGCTAACCAACTTACTGGTACGGTGAATCTCTTTGTGGTCCAAGCCAGTATGAACACCTAATAGCTCCTGACGAGTTTTGATGATCATTGCGATTTCTTCTAAAGAACAGTTACCCGCACGCTCACCAATACCATTGATTGTGCCTTCAATTTGTCGAGCACCTGCTTGGACGGCAGCAATTGAGTTAGCAACCGACATGCCTAAGTCATCGTGACAGTGAACAGAGATGATCGCTTGATCGATGTTTGGTACGCGATCAAATAGCGTTTGGATAATGCCACCAAACTCATTTGGTACTGTGTAGCCTACGGTGTCTGGAATGTTGATGGTTTTTGCGCCAGCGTTGATAGCGGCTTCAACCATACGACATAGGTTGTCGATAGGGGTACGACCGGCATCTTCACAAGAGAACTCTACATCATCGGTATAGTTACGCGCATGCTTGACCGCTTTCACTGCCATCTCGACAACATCGTCGTAGCTGCGTCGTAATTTGTCTTGTACGTGAACCGTCGATGTAGAAATAAAGGTATGAATACGGAACTGGTCAGCTACTTTTAGTGCTTCGGCAGCGGCATCGATATCTTTTGCAACTGCACGAGAAAGCGCACAGATGCGGCTATCTTTAATATTCTTTGCGATGGTTTGTACTGATTCGAAATCGCCTGGCGATGACACAGGGAAACCCGCTTCAATAACATCTACACCCAGTCGTTCAAGTGCATAAGCGATCTGTAATTTCTCTTTTACCGTAAGGCTTGCTGCCAACGCTTGCTCGCCATCACGTAAGGTCGTGTCAAAAATTATCACTTGATCGTTCATGGGTGCTTCCTTATATCGATAATGAATCGATTGCTATCCAAATTATTATTAAGAATGATGTTCTTTTAAAAGTGCCAGTTACAAAAAAACCCGCTCAGCGCGGGTTTTAATATTTGTGTAGTTCTTGACCCACAACTTACCCGCGCGATTGGTTCACGATAAGGAGAAGTTTCAGCAGTCGAGAAGAAGAAAAAATCATTACACAAATATCCGTAAATAAACTGTTAACACCATATTTACCGCAATTTATTCTGAGCGTCAAACAAGAAAATCCAATATCAGCGTGCATTGTCGACGTTTTTGTTTGGTTTGTGCTGTTTTGTGTTGTGTTATTGGCTAAATCATCTGATTGGTGGTTTTGTATTGGGGGGTTAGTTTATCGTTTGGCTTATGTGTAGGTTAAAACTTTGTAGTAAATCTTTTTGATGGAACGATTCACCAAAAAAATCACAAGCGTGACCAAATTAATTAATCACTTGATTAAATAGTGAGTAATTAATCTTCTACTGTTACACCTGTTTATCTCTATAATTAATCAGATGATTAATTATAGAGATGGATTTTTGCCATGACGGCACGAAAAGCGGGGCGACCTCAAAAAAACTTAGATGTTCGACAGTTATTGATTGAGCATGCTCGTGATCTGTTTGTCGTTCAACCATACGACAAGGTATCGACGCGCCTGATTGCTGAGCGCGCGGGTGTGAACATTGCGATGATCCGTTATTACTTTGGCAGTAAGGCCGGGCTGTTTGAAGCAATGCTGCGTGAAACGTTACGACCGATGCAATTGCAAATACAAAGGTTGGTTGAAGAAAGCAGTCATGAGAACTTTCTTGATTTAATGCGGACTTACTACAAAGAGATGGTCAAGGTGCCGAAGTTTCCTCGCTTGATAGCCCAAGTGATGAATATGCCTCCCTCTGAAGTGCAAAGAGAGTTGCTCGAAAAGGTTTTCCTCGATGTTGCAAAGCCAGCCCAAGATGTCATTTTTGAAAAGTTGGTTGAACAAGGCATCTTAAAACAGAACATGGATCCAAAATTGTGCCGTGTTTCGTATGTAAGCTTGATGGTGTTTCCTTTCATCGCTCCGCCGCCTTTATTAGCAATCCATGGGATTGAGATGAATGAAGAATTTCTTAATCGTTTAATCGAACACAACATTCAACTGATGACTGAAGGCTTTATCAACGCACCGAGCCCTTCTTCCGTGCAGGACCAAAGATAATGAAAATAAATAAAAAACTACTCTTCTTTCCAGCACTTGCGGTTGGTGTGATTGGCCTTGTCGCTGCGATTAACTTGAAGCCGGATCTTCCAACCAAACCTGCGGGGAATAGAGCTCGCTTAGTTGATACAGTGAGCCTAGAACAACAACTGATAGCACCGTTAGCGGTCGGCTTTGGCAAAGTGGTGCCGAAAGTTGAATGGAAAGCGATTGCAGAGGTGACAGGCCAAATAGTGTATCGACATCCAGATCTTGAAAAAGGCCAGGTGATCCCCGCGGGAACGGTCGTGCTCAAGGTTGATCCATTGGATTATGAATTAAAACTGATACAAGCAGAGGCGGATCTAAAATCAAGCCAAACCTCATTAGCGAAATTGAATCAAGAAGAAGATAACCTCAATCAGACTCTTAAGATCGAAAAGAATCGTTTGGTGATCAGCAATAAAGAGCTACAGCGTAAACAAGATCTGCGTAAGAAAGGTCTCACTTCTCAGTCTGATGTCGACCTGCAACAACAAAGTGCATTGTCTCAGCAGAAATTGGTATTAGATATTGCGAACCAAATTGCGTTAATGCCAGATGAAAAGCGTGTCGCGGAGGCGGTGATTAAGGTCAACGTGTCTAAGGTAAAAGAGGCGCAGCGCTCTCTCGATAAGACCACTATCACTTTGCCAAGGGCAATGCGAATTGCTCAGGTTGATATCGAACAAAATCAAGTGGTTAATCTTCAACAAGAGATGTTTATTGCTCACGGAATTAATGTCATGGAAGTGGAGGCGCAACTTTCTATTCACGATATGCAAACTTTAGCCTCCAGTTTCAACCAGTTCCCTCGCGATGCTGCAGGGATCCCTAATCCTTATGAAGCGCCAATCAAAGCGACGATTCAACTTAACAGCGGCAACCTGAAGCTGAGTTGGCCTGCGAAGGTGGCAAGAATCAGTGAGACGGTTGATGAAAACCAAGCGACAGCCGGAATTATTCTTGAGATCGCTCAAGACTATTCACAACTGCAGCCAAGCAATGCGACCCCTTTGGTCAACGGTATGTTTGTAAAAGCTGAGATTGAAGGTGTCGCGAATCTAAGTTGGGTGGTTCCAGAGCGAGCACTGCACGGTGATAAGGTTTACCTGATGGATGACAATCAGCGCTTGCAAGTGGTGAGTGTTGAAGTGCTTTATCGCAGAGATAACCAAGTGGTTGTGAGTGGCGAGCTACAAACGGGAGATAAATTGGTTCTTAATGACGTCCTGCCAGCTATCGAAGGCATGTTACTGAAAGAGTCGAACTCTACAGAGGTTAAGCTTGAATCTGATACTCAGGAGAGTGCGTCATGATCAAGTTCTTTTCTAGGCACCCAACAGCTGCAAACTTGTTGATGCTTGGGTTATTGATCATGGGTATCAGCTCATTATCAACCATCAAGCGTGAAACCTTCCCCGCTTATGATCCGCCTTACATTATGGCTGCCATCGTGTATCCCGGAGCATCACCACAAGAAGTGGAAGAAAGCTTGTGTGTACGAATGGAAGATGCAGTAGACGGCTTAGCTAACATTGAAGAGACTCAGTGTGAAGCGATCGAAGGTAGCGCACGTCTAATCCTGAAGTTGAATGAGAAAGCGGATATCGGCCGAATGCTGGTGGATGTACAAACTCAAATCAACTCGATCAATGATTTCCCGACTGAGATTGAATCGCCTGTTGTTCAAGAATTGGATTGGAATGAACCGGTTGTTGATATCGCCATCACAGCAGAAACGTCGTGGCCAGAGCTTAAGGCCTACGCTGAAGACCTCAAACGTATCATGAAGCTTGATTATGATGTTTCACTGGTCGATGTTAGCGGTTTCTCTGATCATCAATACCGTGTTGAACTGGATACCCAAGCCATTCGTCAGCTGGGTTTGAGCGTCGGTGATATTGCGGATCAGATTGGCCGTCAAAATGTAAAACTGCCGAGCGGTAACGTTGAAACACCAGACAAGAACTTTCTGATTCGTTTCGACGAGAGACGTATTACACCGGTTGAACTGGAAAGTATCGTGGTTGGTTCTGCGCCTAATGGATCAGTGATCCGTCTGAGGGACATTGCAAAAATAACCGACCGCTTTGAGCTTGATGAACAGAAGGTGTTGTTTGATGGCAAGCCATCGGCTCTGTTGAAAATCAGTAAAAACAAAGAAGATGATGCGCTACGAATCAAAGAGAACGTGACGCGTTTCGTTGAAGATCAGAGCGCGATTGCCCCTGATGGCGTGACGCTACAAATGACCAACGATCTCTCCTCTGTGCTGTGGGATCGCCTTACCATGATGGTTCGCAATGGCTGGCAAGGTATTGTGTTGGTATTTGCCACCATGTGGCTGTTCTTCAGCTTACGCTATTCATTCTGGGTTGCAGCTGGCTTACCTGTTGCCTTCCTTGGTGGCTTGTTCTTAATGGCCAACCTGGGTTTGTCGATCAACATTATGTCGTTGGTCGGACTATTGATGGCAATCGGTATTATGATGGATGACGCCATTGTGATCGCCGAATCGATAGCGTCCCATTTAGATAGGGGACAAAACGTTGATGATGCGGTGTACAACGGCGTTAAGAAAGTGCTGCCCGGAGTCTTATCTTCTTTTTTAACTACGGTGTGTATTTTCGGTAGCTTGCTGTTTCTTGATGGTGAGATGGGCGCGGTGCTTAAGGCTGTTCCTCAAGTCTTGATTTTGGTGCTGTCGTTGAGCTTGATTGAAGCCTTCTTGATCCTACCTAATCACCTATCTCATTCATTACACAAAGAAAAGAATGACAAGCCAGCGCTGCGTTTTAAAGTTGTGTTACTTGAGAAGTTCGAGAGCTTTCGTAATACCACTTTGATGAACATGGTTGAGAAAGTCGTGACGTTCCGTTATGCCTTTATGGGCGGAGTGATTACGTTGTTGTTGCTTTCGGTCGCCTTGATTGCTGGTGGCGTTGTTAAGTTTCAACCTTTCCCTGAGCTGGATGGTGATATTGCCGAAGCGCGTATTATTCTTCCGCCGGGCGCATCACTGTCTCAAACCGAGAAAGTGGTCGACAAAATTGTCGCGTCTGCTGAGCGCTTGAACAAGCAATGGAGCGAAGAGGTTGAAGAAGGCAATACACTGGTCGAACACATAACTAGCCAATTCAATGCCAACGCCGATGCCAATGAATCTGGCCCGCACTTAGCCACAGTGCGCTTAGATTTACGCGGAGCAGAGAGCCGTAACACAGTTATCGATGACTTCATTGATGCGTGGCGTGAAGATATTGGCGACTTAGCGGATCCTATTTCATTAGTGTTCAAGCAACCTACCATGGGGCCAGGCGGTCGTGCTATTGAAATCCGTGCTAAACATGATGACCTGAGCGCGTTGAAATCTGCTTCTTTGGATATTCAGGAGTACCTTAATCAATTTGATGGCGTGCATGGTGTGCTTGATGACATGCGCATGGGTAAAGAAGAGATTTTAGTCAAGCTGCGCCCTGGAGCCGAAACCTACAATGTGAATGGGCAGATGATTGCATCTCAGTTACGAGCGGCTTTCTTTGGGCAAACGGCGGATGAGATTCAAATCGGCGTTGAAAATATCTCGATTGAAGTGCGTCTTGATAAGGAGCAAGCGGGCGACATACAGCAGCTGGCTAACTTCCCAATCATTACCGCAGATGGCAGTCAGATCCCGCTAGCAACGTTGGCGACATTAGATTTCCAGCGTAACTACGTGCGAATTCAGCGTATTGATGGGCTGAGAACCATCAGTATCTTTGGTGATATTGATAATAAGAAAGCGAGTTCATCCGCGATTTTGGCTCAGTTCCAAAAAGATGAAGCCGCCAAACTTATTCAGAAGTACCCGGGTTTACGCTTTGATTTCGAAGGGGAGGCCAAGGATGCAGCCAAGACGGGCGCTTCGATGGGCAAAGGGTTCTTGCTCGGCTTATTCGGCGTGTTTGCGATTCTTAGCTATCAGTTCAGAAGCTACTTAGAACCTGTGGTCGTGATGTTAGCGATTCCACTCGCCTTTATTGGAGTGGTAGTTGGTCACTGGATACTTGGCCATTCTTTGAGTATGCCAAGTATGATGGGCTTTGTGTCGCTTGCCGGTATTGTGGTTAATGATTCCATCTTGTTGGTGCAGTACATTCGTCACCATGTCGATGAGGGAGATAGTGTGCATGACTCGGTGGTGAAAGCCAGTCGTGAGCGTTTCCGAGCGGTATTCTTGACCTCAATGACGACAGCGGCAGGTTTGCTACCGCTGTTGACGGAAATCAGCTTACAGGCTCAGGTTATCCAGCCATTGGTTATTTCGATCGTGTTTGGCATATTTGCCTCGACCTTACTGGTGCTGTTTATGATCCCAGCGGCCTACGCGATATTGGCGGATTTCGGTTTGGTGAAAAAGCATGAGCCATTAGCGCTATAGCCTTTAACACTTAATTATTTGCTAGCTCTATTATCATTAGCGAACGCTATAACCATTAACACGATAGAAGTAGTGTTTGCTTGCTTATATAAAGAAGTAAAAACATAGATGAATAAAGCGGCCTTGGGCCGCTTTATTTTTATCGGTCGCTTCAATTGCTATCCTGACTTGGTCCATTGACCTGCCTATCAAGCATGGGAAATTTCATTTTAGTTCATTCAAAACGTCACTTAACTGTCATTTGTTGAGCATAACTTGAGCCTTAACTGAATAAGGATTGTTAAGGAGATCGTATGCGTACTATCGAACCTATTGTCCGCTGGGATGTGGCATTTTCTGTTTTCTGTTTAAACAACCGCTATGGCGGGCAACATGCAACGCTCAGTAAAGCCGTGTCTCATACTGGAGATGGACACCTTTATGTTTTGATTGCCTTGATTGCACTGCTGGCCGATAGCAACACCGGTCGAGACTTTCTATTGGTGGGCTTAACCGCCTTCGCAATCGAGTTGCCTATTTACTGGTTTGCCAAAAACACCCTCAAGCGACGCAGACCAGCTGAATTCTCTTCACTGCTTCACTCTCATATTGTGCCATCCGATAAATACAGCCTGCCTTCAGGGCATTCCGCTGCTGCTTTTGTTATGGCGACCTTAATTGGACATTTCTATCCGAGCTTGTACCTCTTTAGCTTGGTGTGGGCAACTGCGATTGCAGGCTCTCGAATCCTGCTCGGAGTGCACTTTTTAACGGATGTATTGATTGGCGCAGCCTTGGGCATCGCTTGTACTAGCCTCGCTATCAGCTTCATTCTGTAATTATTTTGATGGCAACCACTGCCGAGTTTAAGTGGCAAACTTAAAGGAACATGCATGAAAATTTTATATGGCGTACAAGGCACAGGGAATGGGCACATCGCTCGAGCGAGAGCAATGGCCGTCGCTTTTCGTCAGCAAAATATTGATGTCGACTTTCTGTTCTCAGGGCGAGACGAGAGCAAATACTTCTCGATGGAAGCGTTTGGCAACTATCAGACTCGCAGCGGCTTAACTTTTTACAGCGAGCAGGGGCAGGTTAAATACGGCAAAACATTCATGAAGAACAACATCTGGCGATTTCTCCGTGAGATTAACCAGATCGATCTTACGCCTTATGACTTAGTGATTAATGATTTTGAGCCTGTGACGGCATGGGCGGCTAAGAGGCAAGGTGTGCCATGCATTGGGATAAGCCATCAGAATGCATTTCGTTATGATGTACCCAAAGAAGGAGGGAACTGGATTGAACATTCAGTGATTCAACATTTCGCCCCAACCGAGCACTCTATTGGCTTACACTGGTATCACTTTGAACAGCCGATTTTGCCGCCTATCGTTCACACGCTGGTTGGTGATCAACAAACAAAAACAACACAAGATTTTACGTTGGTCTATTTGCCATTTGAGGATCTTGAGTCGATCTCAGAGCTGCTGATGAAGTTTATTTCTCACAACTTTGTCTGTTACCACCCGGATGTGATTGAGCATAGCCGAGTTGAAAATATTGAGTTCAAACCACTCAGTCATGCGGGCTTTCAATTCGACCTCAATCAGTGCTCTGGTGTAGTCGCAAATGGCGGCTTTGAATTGCCATCTGAAGCCCTCACTTTGGGGAAGAAATTGCTTCTCAAACCACTCGAAGGGCAGTTCGAACAACAGAGCAATGTGGCGACGCTAGAGGCTCTTGGATTAGCTCAAACCATGACCTTTTTAGATGCGGCAATCTTGCGTGCTTGGCTCAGTGAAAAACAGGCCGAAGTGGTCACCTATCCAGACGTGGCAAGTGCACTCGTTGAGTGGGTATTAGCAGGGAATTGGTCTAATCAAGATGATTTAAGAAAGCAACTTTGGGACAAGGTCGACTTTCCAAGTTATGCATCGCTCACCTAACTCATAAGTACTATTTCTGAATTGACTGGTTGAATAATTCACGAGTTCAATAAATTGTAACAAATGTAACCAAACGATAGAACAGCTAAATAAGTCGAAAGGAAACTCATAAGTGACGCGTTTTATGTTTTTTTATAACTATATAAACAATTGATTTTTATGTGTTATTTAATCATTAAGGTAAAATAAAATTATTCTTTATCAATCTTGTTGGTAGCTCGAGATGTAGTGGTTAATAGTAATGTCAATCCGAAAAACATCGGTCTGATAAATATAAGAATTAGTGGTTATCTATTCTCATACCATTACCAATTTAACGCTGTCGAACCGACAAGAGGCAACTTGAATGTTAGATAAAAAAGACGCAATGAGTGCTATTGCAAGCTACAGAATGGAAAGCACACTTCGTGGAGTCGACTTAAATCTTTTAACTGTATTTGATGCAGTTATGCAAGAGCAAAACATTACACGTGCAGCTCACAATCTGGGTATGTCTCAGCCTGCTGTAAGTAACGCTGTTGCTCGTCTAAAAGTGATGTTTAACGACGAACTATTCATGCGTCAAGGTCGTGGTATTCAACCGACTCAACGTGCTCGTCAGTTGTTTGGTCCAATCCGCCAAGCGCTACAATTAGTACGCAACGAACTACCAAGTTCTGTGTTCTCTCCAGAGTCGTCTTCTCGCCTGTTCAAACTAGCGATTTGCAGCCCTTGTGACATGCGTTTTGCTCCTAAGATTATGTCGACAATCAACGACCAAGCACCGAGCGTTAAACTGCACATGGATGCTGAATTCGATCGTCAACTTTCTGAGCGTATGCGCTACCAAGAAATCGACTTCGTTATTGATTACGCTCGTTTTGATGAGCAAGGCTTCTCAAGCACTGAAATCTTCCAAGACGAATTAGTTGTGGTTGCTTCTGCTTCTCACCCACGTATCAACGGTGAAGTTTCTGCGGCAGAGCTGCTTAATGAAAAGCACGCGAAACTGTCTCGCATCCACGGTCAACGTAGCTTCTCTGAGCAAGCTTACCGTGACCTAGATTGCACGCCTTTCTACGAAGGTACGAGCTTGAGCAACGTTCTTTACGTTGTAGGCCAATCTGAACTAGTAACAATTGCTCCTCGTTGGATGGTAGAACATGCAGCAAACAAAGAGCAGCTTCAGATTCTAGATTTCCCATTCGATAATGCGGCGATTTCTGGCTTCCTAAGCTGGCACGAATCAAGTGAAAAGGATAAAGGACACATTTGGTTACGAGATCAGTTAATGATGATCTGTGGCGAAGTAGTGGCACTTAACTAGACACTAATCCCTATGATTTATAAGCCCTAAGCTAGGAGTCTGGCTTGGGGCTTTTTTATGCGCGCTATTTTAGTAGGTAGAAAACTTAGCGTTAGACGTACTATTACTGATAACTTTGAGCTTCATCAGTTGCCTTTTCCATGATCAGAGGTACACTTGTGCGCTCAAAAAAGCTTACAGGTGTAAGCCAAAGGTAAAGAGATGGCCAATTTAGATTTTCATATCGTAAAAAGACTTCGTGACCAAATTGCCCAAGGCGGCAACCGTACAGCTTTGAAGCACAAAGTAGACAATGTATGGCAAGGCATTAGCTGGGAACAGTTTGGACAACAAATCGATACGCTTTCATTAGCACTGTTGGCTCAAGGACTGAGAGTTCAGGATAAGATCGGTATCTATTCGAACAATATGCCTCAATGGACCGTGGCAGATTTTGCATCGTTACAAGCACGCCTTGTGACTGTGCCGATTTATCCAACGAACACAGCAGCACAGTCTTCTTACATCATCCAAAATGCAGATGTGAAGATCTTATTCGTTGGTGAGCAAGTTCAATTCGATGCGGCGGTTAGCCTGTTTGAAGAGTGCGAACAGCTAGAAGTTGTTGTGGCTATGTCTGATGACATCGACCTACAAGGACACAGCTTTGCCGTCTCTTGGAATGACTTCATGACGCGTGGCGTTGAAGCACAACAAGCTGAACTTGACGTGCGTCTTGCTGATGCAAGCATGGACGACCTACTAACTCTTATCTATACCTCTGGTACTACAGGTCAGCCAAAAGGCGTAATGCTTGATTACACCAACATTGGCTACCAGTTAGAAGGCCACGATGAGCGCCTTAGCTTAAGCAAAGACGATGTCTCATTGTGTTTCCTACCGTTATCACACGTATTTGAGCGTGCTTGGACGTTCTATGTCCTTTATAAAGGCGCAACCAACTGCTATCTGCAAGACACGATGCAAGTACGTGATGCGCTAAGTGATGTGAAACCTACCGTAATGTGTGCGGTTCCACGCTTCTATGAGAAGATTTTCTCTGCGATTCACGAGAAGGTATCTAAAGCACCATTTATTCGTAAAGTGCTATTTACTTGGGCGGTGAACATGGGAGCAAAGCTTTCAGTTTGTCACCAAGAAGGTCGTACTCCATCGTTGATGCTGAAGAAGAGCCATGCGCTAGCTGATAAGCTGGTGCTATCTAAACTGCGTGCTCTACTCGGCGGTAACATCAACTTCATGCCATGTGGTGGCGCGAAGCTTGATGAGACGATTGGTCGCTTCTTCCATGCTATCGGCATCAACGTAAAACTTGGCTACGGTATGACAGAAACTACAGCAACCGTATCTTGTTGGGATGACCGCTGTTTTAACCCAGATTCGATTGGTATGTCGATGCCGGGCGCAGAAGTGAAAATTGGTGCGAAGGACGAGATTCTTGTTCGTGGTCCAATGGTGATGCGTGGCTACTACAAGATGCCAGAAGAGACGGCTAAGACATTCGATGAGCACGGTTTCTTGAAAACCGGTGATGCGGGTCATTTTGATGAAAATGGTAACCTGTTCATTACTGATCGTATCAAAGAGCTGATGAAAACCTCTGGTGGTAAGTATATTGCACCGCAAGTGGTTGAAGGCGCGATTGGTAAAGATCACTTTATCGAACAGATTGCTGTTATCGCTGATACGCGCAAATTCGTTTCTGCGCTGATTGTTCCTTGTTATGACTCGCTAGAAGAGTATGCCAAAGAGCTTAATATCAAGTATCACGATCGCGTTGAACTTGTTAAGCATCACCAAATCGTCGAGATGCTAGAAAAGCGTGTGAATGACCTACAGCAAGAACTGGCTAAGTTTGAGCAAGTGAAGAAATTCAAACTGCTACCAAAAGCATTTTCTATGGATGATGGTGAACTGACACCAACTCAGAAATTGCGTCGTAAAGTTATCAACGATAAGTATCAAGACGAAATCGAAGAAATGTACAACGAAAAGCCTAAAGATAAGTAGTTTTCTGCTTAGATAAATTTTCAGTTGTTTAAAAATCCCCCTACGAATGTGATTGCATTTTTAGGGGGATTTTTTGTATCTAATGACACAGCATAATGTGCGAAAGCGCACACCAGTAAGCTCGTGGTTTATCGATAAATAGCGATCTATTGAAATATTAAGTGCTTTTTTTTATCTGTCATCCAGTGTTTAAAACTAGTTGTTAAGGTTGGTTTGGGTTTTATTTGATGCTTTGAGCTAATAGTTGGTTTTTTGGCATAGTTGCCGAATAACAGGTGTTAGACCAGATGATAATAAAGCGTTAAAGTTGTTTCGTATTACTGTTTGTTGTTATCACGACAGACAGCCATAGCCGAAAAAGTGGAAGTATTTCGAATTAGGCTACGAATAAGCCCTAGACTATGAAAAACCAGCCCAACATGTTCACCAAATATGATTGGAAACTGGTGAGGAGAGCAATATGACAACAAAACCTGAAACAGCCATGTCATCCGGCGCTGAAATGTTATCCGGCGCTGAGATGGTGGTGCAGTCTCTAATTGAAGAGGGTGTAGAACAAATCTTTGGTTACCCAGGTGGTTCTGTACTTGATATCTATGATGCGCTGCATGCTAAAACTGCTGAAATTAAACATGTATTAGTACGACACGAACAAGCCGCTACCCACATGGCAGATGGCTATACTCGCTCTACCGGTAAACCGGGTGTAGTACTTGTGTGTTCTGGTCCAGGTGCGACCAATACCGTTACTGGTATTGCAACCGCCTACATGGACTCAATCCCAATGATTGTTATTTCTGGTAACGTACCAAATAACCTTATTGGTAATGACGCCTTCCAAGAGTGTGACATCGTGGGTGTATCACGCCCGATCGTTAAACACAGCTTCTTAGTTAAGAAAGCGGAAGATATTCCTGAAGTCGTTAAAAAAGCATTCTATATTTCAACGACAGGACGTCCCGGTCCTGTGGTTATTGATCTTCCGAAAGACATCTTAAACCCACAAATCAAGCTTCCTTATGAATACCCAGAAACGATCAAAATGCGTTCGTATAACCCAACGGTTACGGGTCATAAAGGTCAGATCAAAAAGGCACTAAAAGCCCTTCTTGAAGCGAAGAAGCCGGTACTTTATGTCGGTGGTGGTGCGGTTATTTCTGAGGCAGATAAGCCGCTGTTAAAATTAGCAGAGGCACTGAATTTACCTGTGGTAAGCACCCTAATGGGGCTTGGCGCTTTCCCTGGCACCCATAAGAACTCTTTGGGTATGTTGGGCATGCATGGTTTGTATGAAGCTAATATGGCGATGCACAATGCGGACTTGATCTTTGGTATTGGCGTACGTTTCGATGATCGAACGACCAATAACCTAGATAAGTACTGCCCTGATGCGAAGATCATGCACATTGATATCGACCCATCTTCGATCTCTAAGAACGTAAAAGTGGATCTGCCGATTGTAGGTTCTGCTGAAAAGGTTCTAGAGAGCATGGTGAACTTGCTCGTTGAGCAAGGCGGCACTAACGATGCAGAAGCGATTGAAAGCTGGTGGAGTGAAATCAAGCAGTGGCAAGAGCGTGATTGCCTAGCTTATGAGAAATCGTCTGAGCGCATTAAACCTCAACAAGTTATTGAAACACTGCATAAAGTAACCAATGGCGATGCCTATGTTGCTTCTGATGTAGGTCAACACCAAATGTTTGCTGCTTTGTACTACCCGTTTAACAAGCCACGTCGTTGGATTAACTCTGGTGGTCTAGGCACGATGGGCTTTGGTCTGCCAGCTGGTATGGGCGTTAAGTTTGCTAAGCCAGACGAAGAAGTGGTTGTGGTAACCGGTGACGGCAGTATTCAAATGAATATCCAAGAGCTGTCGACTGCGCTGCAATACAATATCCCGGTTAAGATTATTAACCTTAATAACCGTTTCCTCGGCATGGTAAAACAGTGGCAAGACATTGTTTATCAAGGCCGTTACTCTAACTCATATATGGACTCTGTTCCTGATTTTGCTGCTATCGCTGAGGCTTATGGCCACGTTGGTATGCGCATTTCATCTCCGGATGAACTGGAATCAGGTTTGGAAAAAGCACTAGCGATGAAAGACCGTTTGGTATTTGTCGATATTAGTGTGGATGACACCGAGCACGTATACCCAATGCAGATCAAAGGCGAGGGTATGGATAACATGTGGCTAAGCAAAACGGAGAGAACATAATATGAGACACATTATTTCACTACTAATGGAAAACCAACCTGGTGCGCTTTCTCGTGTGGTTGGCTTGTTTTCTCAGCGTGGCTACAACATCGAGTCTTTGAACGTATCTCCAACCGATGATCCGACGCTGTCTCGTTTGAACGTAACCACTAACTCGAGCGAAATGCAGCTTGAGCAGATCCAGAAACAGCTACATAAGCTAATCGACGTACTTAAAGTACAAGAAGTGTCTGAACTTGAGCACATTGAGCGTGAGCTGTTGATGGTTAAAGTACGTGCGAGCGGCTTTGCTCGTGCAGAAGTGAAGCGCACAGCAGATATCTTCCGTGGTCAGATCGTTGATGTCACGGCTTCTCAATATACGGTTCAAATGGCGGGTACGAGCGAGAAACTGGATGCCTTCATTCAGGCACTGTCTGAAGTGACGGAAGTGCTTGAAGTAGCTCGAAGTGGTGTTGTTGGCATCGCACGAGGCGAACGTGCGTTGAAAGCCTAGACGATAAGTCTTTAAAAAATAACTTTAAAGCCGCTTTTTTAAGCGGCTTTTATTTTGTTAATTTTTTAGAGTGCTATAATCCCGCGCTGCACTTCCATTCATTTGAGTTAGCAATGCGAAATAAAAAATCAATAATTACATTGCTGATTATCTCTATCATATTGTCTTCTGCAGTATGTCTGTATTATTTGCAGCGTTACAAAGAAGTAAAACAGCAGAGTTTTGACTACTCAGCTAAGCAAGCTGTTCATCAGTTGGTGTATGCCAAGCGAGATTATGATCTTCTCAAGACTCAGTTAGTCTCGGTAATGGAGCTACTCAGTCATAGCCAGAGCTTGGTTAACTTTGCTTCTTCTCCCTCAGACCAAACTAAACATTTACTTGAAGAGGTCTGGCAATCTGTTCTCGTGAACCAGAAGTGGTATACACAAATTCATCTGTTAGATGTCACTGGCAAAGAATTGGTGCGTGTTAACTATTCCTCTGATACCGGTAGGGTGACGTTACCCAAGCAACTGCAAGATAGGTCGGATTCTAACTACTTCCAATACGCTCAAAAACTAGAAGCCGAACAGATTGGCGGTTGGGGTATTGAGCTTGAAACGGAGTATGGTGAAGTCACCTTCCCTTATTCGCCGGTAATTCGTGTTTTTACCCCTGTAGAAACCCCTGACAAAAGAGTAGGCTATCTTGTTATCAATCTCGATGTATGGGGCCTATCGTCGCGTCTTAGTTTTTCACCAGATAACGATCTTAGAGCAGAAGTTCTCAATGAAGCGGGCTACTTCATCGCGAGTAACAACAGCGGTAAGTTGTTCGGAGACTCTATTCCTGAAAGAAAAGGCTACAACCTGAAAAGTATCGCGCCGAAGACGTGGGATGCGATCTCCAATGATCAGGTGGGATACGTTTTTGAAGATGGTAATTTGTTTGCCTTTAACACGGTTATGCTCGCGAACAGTCAAAAGGTCCATTTACTGATTCAACTTAATCAAAAGCAACTGATGGATCGGGCTGAGCGTGATCTAGGTGATTTGGCCCATGAAGAGATCATTGTTCTGATTACGGTGCTGATATTAGCTTTCCCGTTTGCTTACCTGGTGACGCACTACCGACGCCGAAGCCTAGAGAGTAAATTGGCACGCGCCGCATTGAATGGTATGTCGGCAGTGATGATCTCTGATAAGCAGCACCGCACAATGATGATCAACAACGAATTTGAGAACATGACTGGGTACTGCAAAAAACAGGTGATCGGTCAGAATGCATTGCAACTGTTGCTTGAGAATACCGACCAAGTGCTCTCAAGTTCGGCTATTTGGAGTCATTTAGAGCAAGAAGAAGTATGGGAAGGGGAAGTTCAGTGTAAGAACAAGCTGCGTATTCCTTTTACTGCGATCATGCGAGTGCATGCGGTCAAAAACAATTCGGGCAAAGTCAGTTACTACATCACCTCGTTGGTTGATATTTCCGTAAGGAAGGAGCTAGAGGTGCGTTTGAGGATCTTAAGTGAACGTGACTCTTTGAGTAACCTCTGGAACCGACGAAAATTCGAAGAGCAGCTGGCTTATTATTCTCGCTTAGTTGAGCGTTACCCGAACGAAGCGACCACTTGCTTAGCCTTAGTCGACATCGATAACTTCAAGCGAATCAATGATGAACTTGGCCACGACGAAGGTGACCGTGTGATCGCTGGTGTTGCTAAGCTTCTGCAAGATAGCCTTCGTGGGACGGACTTTGTTGCACGTGTCGGAGGAGAAGAGTTTGCACTCTTGATGCCACACACCTCATTGCCGGAAGCAAAACGCGTATTGGATCGCTTACGAATCGAGATTGAACTAGCGGCCGGAACTAAGGTAACAGTGAGTGTTGGCTTTACGGATTTAACCAGTAACAGCACTCGCTCATACAAGTGTGCGGATGTTGCGCTTTACGAATCTAAATCCTCTGGCCGTAATACGGTCTCTATGTGTCCTAGCTACGATGATGTCGCTTAGGTTCGCTTCTATCTAGTCCTGCCTTCTATTTGCTTCACCTCTTCAAGTCGCGCCCCGACTCCTTTTTCCTTTCCCTCTTTTTATTAGGAATCTCACTTTTGAGCGACCTGTGTCACAAAATCTATACAGTTAGACTAAAGTCTAATGTTGGTGGAAATTTGAGCTAAAATGAACGGTAAGTAAACTACTTTGCTTCAGATTACATCGTGTAAAACGATGTAATAAATAGAGTGTTTACCAGATGTAAAAGGATGACACCGTTAACTTAATTCAGCTGGTTAGCTAGCCTTATTAATAACTTGAAAGGCAGCAGTAGAATTAGGTTAGCTGGAGCAAGAGTTTGGGGATCATACAGTCTGGTTAAAAGAGGCGTGGTATGTTTGTCGATTTTTTAGTGAGGTTAACCATAGGCACATTAGCCATTCTTGGCTTTCAGCTTAGTGCATTGTATTTTTTACCTATGGTTGTGCTACTCAATACTCACCACAAAGAGTTTTTTGGGTGGTAGTTCAGTCGTGGTACTGGAGACAAAAAAACGGAGCCGTTGGGCTCCGTTTTTATTTGGTTAGAATCTATCTTGGCATCATGCCGCTTCGATAACTTCTTCAATTCGTTTCATTGAACCTAGTAAGTGTTGATCAAGTAGTTCTGTTGCTTGTTCTACATTCTTAGAGAGTACTAGTTTCATGATCATTTCATGCTCATCAATATTGAACAGATCATCAGATGCGCTTTCTGCAGACATAGCGAGGAAGCGGTAACGTTTCACTTGGTTAATTAGGTCATCAAAGAACTTAAACATGTTCTCTGAGTCTGCACCTTCAAGCAGTGCGACATGGAATTGCTGGTGGCGCTCTTCCCATTCAACACAGTCAAACTCTTCAGATACGTACTGTACTCGCGACAGTTTATGGTAAGACGTTAATACATCCAGTTCCCAGCTCTCATCACCCGCTGAAATCGCTTTTTTAAGCAGAACCGATGATACAACACGAAGGCTTTCGTATAGGTCATTCAGTTCTTTCTTTGATACAGGAGATACCCAACAGCCTTTTTGTGGCTCTAGCTTTACGTATTTGCTCCAAGATAACTGTACCAAGGCTTCGCGAATAGGTGATGCGCCGACGTTGTAGCGTGCTTTTAGATCTGCAACAACGAGCTTTTGGCCTGGGGTTAACTCACCATTAAGAATATCTTGGCGAATCATCTTTGATACTTTGTCAGTGAGCGTAGGACTAGACATTACAAACCTCATCTATATATGATTTCTAGTCTGCTAATCCGTCTCTTAGAAAGAGCCAATTGGAAGTTAACAGTACGTAGTTCTATTGTGATTGATAATACAGCGTACTGAAAAGTTAGGCAAGATTTTGTTTCATAAAAAAAGAGGGCCGAAGCCCTCTTTTATATTTTATGCGAATCGGTTCATTCTTATAGAACGTGAACAGATGCCGTGTTTGTAGTACCAGAAGCTACTAGAGCACCAGAAACCATAACTACGATATCACCTTTGTTACCTAGGCCAGATTGTAGAGCGATTTCTTTACCGTTGATGTAGAACGCGTCTGTGTTCTCGATAGAGTCAACAAGAACTGGCTTAACACCTTTAGTAAGAACTAGCTGTGCAGCTGTCTTTTCGTTAGTTGTTAGAGCTAGGATGTTTGCAGTTGGGAAGTACTTACGTACTGAACGTGCAGACTTACCGCCTTCAGTTGCAACAACGATTAGAGGAGCAGCTAGCTTCTCAGCTGTGTCTACAGCGCCTTTACATACTGCTTCAGTGATGCGTAGACGTGGGCTGTCTAGACGAGAACCTAGCTCAGCTTTAAGAGCTGAATCAGTACGGTTCGCGATTTGAGCCATGATAGTAACAGCTTCAACTGGGTACTTACCTTTAGCAGTTTCACCAGAAAGCATTACTGCATCAGTACCATCCATGATTGCGTTCGCAACGTCACCCGCTTCAGCACGAGTTGGACGTGGGTTGCTGATCATAGAGTCAAGCATTTGAGTTGCAGTGATAACCATCTTACGTGCACGGTTACACTTCTCGATCATCATCTTCTGAGCGAAGATTACTTCTTCAGCTGGGATTTCAACACCTAGGTCACCACGAGCAACCATGATGCCGTCAGAAGCTTCAAGGATTGAATCGAAGTTATCTACACCTTCTTGGTTTTCAATCTTAGAAATGATGTGGATGGTCTCGCCGCCGTTAGCGTTTAGAAGCTCACGGATTTCTTTAACGTCTTCTTCTTTACGGATGAAAGAAGCAGCAACGAAATCTACGCCTTGCTCACAACCAAACTTAAGGTCAGCTTTGTCTTTCTCAGAAAGAGCTGGAAGTTGAACAGAAACGCCAGGAAGGTTAACACCTTTGTTTTCGCCTAGAGCACCGTTGTTAAGAACTTTACACTTAACTTCAGTTTCTGTTGTTGCGATAACTTCCATTTCGATTAGGCCGTCATCAACAAGGATAGTGTTACCCGCTGTTAGGTCTTTAGCGAAACCTAGGTAAGTTACTGCTACTACGTCTTTGTTACCAACAACTGTTGCGTCAGTTGTGAAAGTGAACTCTTGACCAGCTACTAGATCTACGTCGTTACCATCTTCAAGTTTGATAGTACGGATTTCTGGACCTTTAGTATCTAGAAGGATAGCAAGTTGCTCACCTTTGTTTTCCATTACTTTACGGAAGTTCGCGATACGAGTGCCGTGCTCTGCGAAATCACCGTGAGAGAAGTTAAGACGCATAACGTTCATGCCAGCATCTACTAGTTCAGTTAGCTTCTCTACAGATTCAGTTTTAGGGCCAATCGTACATACGATTTTGGTCTTTTTCATGGAAGGTACTCTCCGGTAAGTATTGTTACAATTTGAAATTTATTTAAGTTCTGAAGATTGGTCCGCTACATCAACATTTTGTGCCTGTTGTGTAAAAGCGCGGGACTTCCAATATGTCCTTCAGAGTTGTAAGTCTTTCATCAATTTTAGTCATTTTATGACTAAAAGATTTTGATTCAATATCGGTTTTATGTGACTTACCCCACTATATAGGGGGTAAGTTGCAAAAAAATAACAGTCAGTTTTGTAATTTTTTTTCTTTTCGGGTGCGGATTCTACCACCTAATGAGTTCAATATCACTGCTTAACAATTGTCTTAGGACAAGGTTTTATCGCTATTTATTAATTTTTTGGATCGAAATAAATGGACTAAATAGTTTCGTTGTAACTATAATATGTTTCATATCGAAACTTAATGGCCTTTTTTAAATGTCGAAACGAAACACCCAGCTCAGAAGACATGCAATTTCTAACCTAGTGAATGAAAAGGGGGAGGTTAGTGTTGATGAATTATCCGCTAAGTTCGAAACCTCAGAGGTCACTATTAGAAAGGACTTGGCGTCTTTAGAGAAAAACGGTCAGCTTTTACGCCGTTATGGTGGTGCGATTTCGTTACCGAAAGAGGTTGTCAACGAAGAACTGGGTCAAAAAGTTTCGACTCGAAAGGTTTCATTGGCAAAAGCCGCTGCAAATTTAATTCGCGACCATAACCGTATCGTGATCGATAGTGGCAGTACTACCGGTGCCCTAATTCAGCAGCTTAATGCTAAGCGTGGCTTGGTTGTGATGACCAACTCATTGCACGTCGCTAATGCGCTTAATGAGCTTGAAAGCGAGCCGACGTTATTAATGACTGGCGGCACTTGGGATACCCATTCGGACTCTTTCCAAGGCAAAGTCGCAGAGTCGGTGCTCCGCGCTTACGATTTTGACCAACTATTTATCGGGGCAGATGGTATCGACCTTGATAGAGGCACAACTACGTTTAACGAACTGGTTGGCCTGAGCAAAGTAATGGCTGAAGTGTCACGAGAAGTGATCGTGATGGTTGAGTCGGAAAAAGTGGGACGAAAGATCCCGAACTTAGAGCTGGCATGGGAACACATTGACATCTTAATTACCGATACAGACTTGGGCGAAGAATCTAAAGCAAGTATCGAATCACATGATGTTCGCGTGATCCTGACTGATCCAGCGTAAAAACAAATTAAAATATTATGCATTTACCTTCCTATAATTGATCTTAATAAAGATATGGCCTTTGCTTGCTGCCAATAGGAATAAAAAAATTGATGGAGTGAAACTATGTGTGGAATTGTTGGTGCAGTAGCACAGCGTGATGTAGCTGAAATTTTAGTAGAAGGCCTTCGTCGCCTAGAATACCGTGGCTACGATTCAGCAGGTGTCGCTGTAGTCGATACTGAATCTAACCTAACTCGTGTGCGCCGCCTTGGTAAAGTACAAGAGCTAGCAGACGCAGTCGATCAGCAACATGTGATTGGCGGTACTGGTATCGCTCATACACGTTGGGCGACGCACGGTGAACCATCTGAAGCGAATGCACACCCACATATGTCTGGTGATATTGCAGTTGTACACAACGGCATTATCGAAAATCACGAAGCACTGCGTGCTCTTCTTCAAGAGCGTGGTTATGTGTTTACTTCACAAACGGATACTGAAGTTATCGCTCACTTAGTTGAATGGGAACTTCGCACTTCTGATTCATTGGTTGAAGCGCTTCAAAAGACAGCGAAACAATTAGACGGTGCATACGGCACGGTGGCGGTTGATCGTAAAGATCCTAGCCGTATTGTTGTGGCTCGTTCTGGTAGCCCGATTGTTATCGGTTTCGGTGTTGGTGAGAACTTCCTAGCATCTGATCAATTGGCACTACTAAGTGTAACTCGTCGCTTCATGTACCTTGAAGAAGGTGATGTTGCTGAGGTAACTCGTCGTGATGTTACGGTATTTGATGTAGCGGGTGAGCGTGTTGAACGTGACATCGTTGAGTCAAATGCAGAACACGATGCGGGTGATAAAGGTCAATACCGTCACTTCATGCAGAAAGAGATCTTTGAACAGCCAACAGCGTTAATCAACACGATGGAAGGTCGTATCTCTGACACCTCTGTAATCACTAATGCAATCGGTGTTAAAGCTGAAGAGATCTTAAGCAAGGTAGAACACGTGCAGATCATCGCATGTGGTACGTCTTACAACTCAGGCATGGCAGCTCGTTACTGGTTTGAGTCTCTAGCAGGCGTAAGCTGTGATGTAGAGATCGCTTCTGAGTTCCGTTACCGTGATTTCGTTGTTCGCCCGAACAGCCTTTTAGTGACTCTGTCTCAGTCTGGTGAAACGGCTGATACGCTTGCTGCACTTCGTCTTGCAAAAGAGAAGGGTTACATGTCAGCAATGACCATCTGTAACGTAGCAGGTTCTTCGCTTGTTCGTGAGTCTGATTTTGCCTTTATGACTCGCGCAGGAACGGAGATCGGTGTTGCTTCTACGAAAGCGTTCACAACTCAACTAGCCGCGATGCTGATGATGGTAACGTCAATTGGTCGTCTACAAGGTCGTATCAATGAAGAGAAAGAAGCGGAAATCGTTCAAGCACTTCACCAACTGCCTGCTGATATCGAGAAAGCACTCGCGTTTGATAAAGAGATCGAAGCGTTAGCACCTGACTTTGCTGATAAGCACCATACTCTGTTTTTAGGTCGTGGTGAGTTCTACCCAATCGCGATGGAAGCATCTCTTAAGCTGAAAGAGATCTCTTACATCCACGCAGAAGCATACGCTGCTGGTGAGCTTAAGCACGGTCCTTTGGCGCTTATCGATGCAGATATGCCTGTTGTCGTTATTGCGCCAAGTAATGACTTGCTAGAAAAGCTGAAATCAAATGTTGAAGAAGTACGTGCTCGTGGCGGTCTGTTGTATGTATTTGCAGATGAAGCTGCTGGTTTCGAAAGCGATGAGAACATGAAGATCATCAAGATGCCTCACGTAAGTGAAGTAACAGCACCTATCTACTACACAGTACCAATGCAGCTGCTGTCTTACCATGTCGCGCTAATCAAAGGTACCGACGTTGACCAACCTCGTAACCTAGCGAAAGCGGTAACGGTTGAGTAATCGACAGCTTATCTAAGAAATAGATAATAAGAAGCCCATCCTGTGATGGGCTTTTTTATGTCTGTTACTTAAAGCTGTAGCGTCATTAAGCGCTAAGTGCTTGCTCTAGGTCAGCCAAGATATCGTCAATGTGCTCGATACCTACTGAGAGGCGAATCATCTCTGGTGATACACCGGCTTGCTTTTGTTCTGCTTCGCTTAGCTGACGGTGTGTTGTAGAAGCAGGGTGGCAAGCCAGAGACTTGGCATCACCAATGTTCACTAGGCGCTTGAAGATTTGTAGCGCGTCGTAGAAGCGGACACCAGCTTCATAACCGTCCTTCAAGCCAAAAGATAGAATAGCCGATGGCTTACCCTGCATGTATTTTTCAGCAAGCGGGTAGAATTCCGAGCTAGGCAGACCAGCGTAGCTTACCCAACTGACTTTTTCGTGTTGGCTGAGGTATTCTGCCACTTTCAATGCATTCTCTGTGTGTCGCTCCATACGTAACGACAAT
The DNA here is from genome assembly GCF_000272105.2 of Vibrio splendidus 12E03. Classification (GTDB taxonomy): domain Bacteria; phylum Pseudomonadota; class Gammaproteobacteria; order Enterobacterales; family Vibrionaceae; genus Vibrio; species Vibrio splendidus_I. Next base: position 24,656 of record NZ_AJZD02000032.1, on the reverse strand, counting down.
GTCTCCAAGCCTTGCATCAACATGAAAGCATTCATTGGCGACAGTGCTGCACCTGTATTACGTAGGGGAACCGTTCTAGCTCGACCAATAAATGCAGCCTCACCAAAGGCTTCGGTATAAACCACACCATGGTAAGAAGGCTCTGGCTGATTAAACACAGGGAAGCGATCTTTGTGTTCTGTCCATGGGAATTTACCTGAGTCAACAATCACGCCACCTAAGGTTGTACCGTGACCACCCACGTATTTGGTGAGCGAGTGCACCACGATGTCAGCACCAAAATCGATAGGTTTACACAGCACAGGCGTCGCCACCGTATTATCAACAATCACAGGCACACCTTGTGCGTGAGCAAGTTCTGTAACACGCTCTAAGTCGATAATATTACCTGCTGGGTTACCAATACTTTCACAGTAAACCGCCTTAGTTTTTTCATCGATCAGTGCCGCTAAGCTTTCTGGTTTGTCGTCTTTAGCAAAACGAACTTCAATTCCTTGGTTTGGCAGCATGTGAGCAAATAGGGTGTAAGTACCACCGTAAAGCTGAGGCGTTGAAACAATGTTGTCACCGATTTGTGCCAAGGTTTGAATCGCGTAGTTGATCGCAGCACTGCCCGCACTTACCACTAAGCCTGCAATCCCCCCTTCTAAGGCTGCCATGCGTTTTTCTAACACATCATTGGTTGGATTCATTATCCGTGTGTAGATATTACCCGGCACCGCAAGGTTAAACAGGTCGGCGCCATGTTGTGCGTCATCGAATTCGTAAGCGACGGTTTGGTAAATAGGTGTGGCAACCGATTTGGTTGTTGGATCAGTTTCGTAGCCGAAGTGAATCGAGAGTGTTTCGTCTTTCATGTTTCTTCCCTGAACTATTGAATGATTTGTGTACACTCATATTGCCGATTTTTTTATAAAAGAAAAGTATGCTTAGTCACAGAGAGGCAATTGGAATTGTGTGCGGGACGATTCGTTATTGGTTAGGAAGTGCAGGGCGTAAGTTGTACAGATATAGAAAAGCAAAAAGCCAGAGCAGCATGAACTGTTCTGGCTTTTCTAATTTGGTGGCCCCTCCCAGATTTGAACTGGGGACCGAACGATTATGAGTCGTGCGCTCTAACCACTGAGCTAAGGGGCCGTAGGGCATAGATTATAGGGGAAGCGTTCAATGGTGTCTAGACACTATAAGGGGCAATTCCGCTTACATCTTAGCCACTTAAATCACACAGATAAAAAAAAGGTGAGCCAACGCTCACCTTTTCTTATTTATGCTTAAAAGCTAACCACACTTGAGTGTGCGATTACTCGTCTAGGAAGCTACGCAGAGTTTCTGAGCGGCTTGGGTGACGAAGTTTACGCAGTGCTTTTGCTTCGATCTGACGGATACGTTCACGAGTTACGTCGAACTGTTTACCAACCTCTTCAAGAGTGTGGTCAGTGTTCATGTCGATACCGAAACGCATACGCAGTACTTTAGCTTCACGAGGTGTTAGGCCTGCAAGAACGTCTTTAGTTGCGCCGCGTAGGCTTGTTGCCGTTGCAGAGTCTAAAGGTAGTTCTAGCGTTGTATCCTCGATGAAATCACCTAGGTGCGAATCTTCGTCGTCACCGATTGGTGTCTCCATTGAGATTGGCTCTTTAGCGATTTTCAGTACTTTACGGATCTTGTCTTCAGGCATTTGCATGCGTTCAGCTAGCTCTTCCGGAAGTGGTTCACGACCCATCTCTTGTAGCATTTGACGAGAGATACGGTTTAGTTTGTTGATCGTTTCGATCATGTGAACCGGAATACGGATAGTACGAGCTTGGTCGGCAATCGAACGAGTGATTGCTTGACGGATCCACCAAGTAGCGTAAGTAGAGAACTTGTAACCACGACGGTATTCAAACTTATCTACGGCTTTCATCAGACCGATGTTACCTTCTTGGATTAGATCCAGGAATTGTAGACCACGGTTTGTGTACTTCTTAGCAATCGAGATTACTAGACGTAAGTTCGCTTCAACCATCTCTTTCTTCGCACGACGAGCTTTCGCTTCACCGATAGACATACGACGGCTGATATCTTTGATACTTTGAACAGTAAGAGACGTTTCACGTTCGATCATATCCAGTTTTTGGATAGAGCGACGGATGTCGTGCTCGTTACGTTTGATCTTTTCTGCGTATGGCTTGTCTGAAGCAAGAACTTCATCCAACCATGCTTCGCTAGATTCGTTGCCAGTAAATAGAGCAATGAAAGATTTCTTCGGCATTTTGCCGTACTCAACCGTTTGACGCATGATTAGGCGCTCTTGAGTACGTACGCGATCCATAGAGTTACGCAGTTCGTTTACTAGGTAATCAAACTGTTTTGGTGTTAGACGGAACTCTTTGAATACGTCTTGCATCATTGTCGTTGCAAGCGTTGCTTTCGGGCTTTCATGGCCGTACTCGTTGATCGCTAGCTGACGGTTCTGGTAGCTAGTACGAAGCGCTGTGAACTTCTCAAGAGCAAGCTCAGGATCGATACCTGTATCTTCTTCTTCCTCTTCCTCGTCGTCTTCAGCGTCTTCTTTGTCTTCGTCTTCCAGATCAGTTTCAGCAAGTTCTGAACCGATGTGAGTCGCCGTTGGCGCAGCTGTGCCATCGTCGTCAGGGTCAACAAAGCCATTGATTAGGTCTGTTAAGCGAATCTCTTCTGCTTGTACGCGGTCAAACTGTTCCAAGATGTATGGAATAGTGCCTGGGTACTCAGCAACCGATAGTTGAACTGTATTGATACCATCTTCAATACGTTTCGCAATGTCGATTTCGCCTTCACGAGTCAGTAGTTCAACCGTACCCATTTCACGCATGTACATGCGAACTGGGTCAGTAGTACGGCCAATCTCGCTTTCTACGCTTGAAAGCGCAGCAGCTGCAGCTTCGGCTGCATCTTCATCTATATTGGCATCGTCATCATTAAGTGCTAGATCATCAGCATCAGGTGCAGTTTCAACTACCTTGATACCCATGTCGTTGATCATTTGAATGATGTCTTCTACCTGTTCAGAATCCACGATTTCTGCAGGTAGGTGGTCGTTTACTTCGGCGTAGGTCAGATAGCCTTGTTCCTTGCCTTTAATAACAAGTAATTTAAGCTGTGACTGCGGATTTTGATCCATAGATGATATCCAACTTCAGGTCTGGTGAAGGACGTTGCATTCTCAAATGCAAACCAATTATGTTAACAAATTTATTAAATGCTGACTAATCAAACAGGGTTACGCTTTTAGATCTAGCATTAAAGCTAGTAGCTCCCTTTTTTCTTCGGCTGATAAACCGACGCTTCTTGCTTTGGCCTGCAGGTTTTCAATTTGTTTTTCAACGCACTGGGCAAGTATGTTGTCCAATGAGTCTAAAAATATGTCTTCTTGATTGTCTTCGTCGAGGGGGATTTCCCAGCTCGCGAGACGAGACAGAAGAGCCTCATGTTTATTGTGTCGCCAATGCTCTAATAATTGGCCTGTGTTGATATGGGGATGCGCGTGGCATTTATCAAGTACTTCGACGAATAAACTTAGTCCAGGCAACTGTAAGCCTTTGACACTTGATAAATCCGGTACCATATCAGCATAGCTCGGATTTTGGATAAGCAAAGCGATAACTTCACGCATTGGAGTGCGCTTGAGCTCTTTATGCGGTTGAGGTGTCGGGTTCTGTGTATGAACACGCGCACGTCGCAATTGGTTATCAAATCCAGTTCGCTCATCGAGCAGTTTTTCGAGCAATTCTTGGAAGTAACTGTCAGGAATTTTGTTAATCAAGGCGCTGGCGTGTGCACGCAGTGCTGATTTACCTTCGGTTGTTCCCAAGTTTAACTTGTGTATTTCAATCAGGTTATCGAACAAATAGGTCGAAAGCGGCGTCGCATTGTGGACTAGCTGTTCAAAAGCGGCTTTACCATGCTCTCTAATATAGCTGTCTGGGTCTTCACCGTCGGGCAAGAACAGAAACTTAAGCGTGTTACCGGTTTTCAGATACTCAAGTGCGTTTTCTAGTGCGCGCCATGCGGCCTCTTTACCTGCTCGGTCACCATCGTAACAACAAACCACAGTGCTGGTCTGACGGAACAACATTTGAACGTGGTCGCCAGTTGTCGAGGTGCCCAGTGATGCTACTGAGTAATCGACACCATATTGCGCGAGAGCCACGACATCCATGTAACCTTCAACCACAAGAATTTGCGGCGGTTCACGGTAGGCTTGCAGCACTTCATAAAGGCCGTAAAGCTCTTTACCTTTATGGAAGATAGGCGTTTCTGGTGAGTTGAGATATTTTGGAGTGCCGTCTTCTAATACACGACCACCAAAACCAATCACACGGCCACGACGATCGCGAATCGGGAACATTACGCGTCCACGGAATCGGTCGTATCGGTTACCTTTATCGTTCTCAATTAACATGCCGCCAGTCACGAGCATGTCTTGGGCTTCTTTCTGTTGGCCAAAGTTCTTACGAATTAAGTCCCACTCATCGGCCACATAACCAATACCAAACTTCTGGACGATCTCGCCCGAAAGGCCACGATTCTTTAGGTAATCAATCGCAGGTTTGTTGGCTGATATTTTCAGTTGAGAGCGGTAAAAATTACTGATGCCACCCATCAAATCGTAGAGGTTACGTTTTTGTTCGCTGTTGGCTCTTGGTGCTGTTGATATCTCGCCGCTGCGCTGTTCTCTAGGAACATCGAGGCCTAAGAAAGAGGCTAGCTCTTCAATAGCTTCAACAAAATCGAGACGTTCGAACTCCATAATGAAGTCGATAGCATTACCGTGTACGCCACAACCAAAGCAGTGATAAAACTGTTTTTCTTGGCTTACGCTAAAAGAAGGGGTCTTTTCGTTGTGGAATGGGCAACAAGCACCATAGTTTTTGCCTTTTTTCTTAAGTTTCACGCGTGCGTCCACAATGTCGACAATGTCGAGACGCGCTAGGAGATCATCGATGAAACTACGCGGGATGTGTCCTGCCATAAAACCTTAGAAAAATGCACTAACTGAGAGTGTGGATAATAATAGTTTGAATAGGTTACAGATACAAACAAGCCGTGCGTTCCGAAGGATTGCACGGCTTGTTGCAATTTGATTTGGGATTAAGCGAGTTTAGAACGAACTAAACCACTAACTTTACCCATATCTGCACGCCCTTGAATTTGTGGTTTCAAGATAGCCATTACTTTACCCATGTCTTGCATGCCCGCTGGTTGAGCTTCGGCGATTGCGCTATCAAGTAGTGCAATAACTTCTTCATCAGTTAGCGGTTGAGGCATAAAGCCTTCAAGTACCGTAATTTCTGCTTTTTCCACGTCAGCAAGATCTTGACGATTTGCCGATTCATATTGAGCAACAGAATCGCGACGTTGCTTAACCATTTTAACTAATACAGCAAGAATGTCGTCGTCGTTCAGAGTGATCCGTTCGTCAACTTCACGTTGCTTAATTGCTGAAAGAGCTAAGCGGATAGTGCCAAGGCGCGGTTTGTCCTTGGCTTTCATCGCTAATTTTTGCTCTTCTTTGAGTTGTTCAATAAGAGCCATAACTCAGTCCTTATGGATTAAGTTATTAGTACAGGCGAACGCGACGTGCGTTTTCGCGAGCTAGCTTCTTAGCGTGACGCTTTTGAGCTGCTGCTTTAGCGCGTTTGCGAACTGTAGTTGGCTTTTCGTAGTGCTCGCGACGGCGAACTTCAGAAAGGATACCTGCTTTTTCACAAGAGCGCTTGAAACGACGTAGTGCAACGTCGAACGGTTCGTTTTCACGTACTTTAACTATTGGCATATGCCTTTCACCTCAGGGGTTATTCATTATCGCTGGCCACTCAGTACCAAATCAGAGAAGTTACCCATCGAGCTAACTCTCTATTTGCGTTTGGCCATTAACCAGCTTGATCAAAAATGGTGCGGAATTTTAATCCGATCACAGTGGCTTTGTAAAGCACTTTGTCGATTATAGTCTGTACAATATTTGTTTGAAGAGCTTAGGCAGGGTAATATTGCGCTAATTTCCCATTTTAGACGAAAGCGTGCCGAGAAAATTATGCGCATTATTGGTATTGAAACCTCTTGTGATGAAACAGGAATCGCGATTTATGATGATGAGCAAGGGCTGCTTTCTCATCAATTATATAGCCAAGTAAAGCTGCACGCCGATTACGGTGGTGTGGTGCCTGAGCTAGCTTCGCGTGACCACGTGAAAAAAACAATTCCTCTTATTAAAGCGGCATTGGCTGAAGCTAACCTAACGTCGAAAGACATTGATGGTGTGGCTTACACAGCTGGCCCTGGTTTAGTGGGTGCTTTGCTTGTAGGTGCAACGATTGGTCGCAGTATTGCTTATGCGTGGGGCGTGCCTGCTGTGCCTGTTCACCATATGGAAGGTCACCTTCTTGCGCCAATGTTAGAAGACAACCCTCCTCCATTCCCATTTGTGGCTCTGCTGGTTTCTGGCGGGCATACCATGATGGTAGAAGTGAAAGGTATTGGTGAATACCGAATCCTTGGTGAATCGATTGATGATGCAGCGGGTGAAGCGTTTGATAAAACCGCGAAACTGATGGGCTTAGATTACCCTGGTGGTCCACTGCTATCTCGTTTGGCGGAAAAAGGCACTCCGGGCCGTTTTAAGTTCCCGCGCCCAATGACCGATCGTCCGGGTTTAGATATGAGCTTTTCTGGTCTGAAGACGTTCGCAGCGAATACCATTCGTGATAACGATAATGATGACCAAACTCGCGCTGATATCGCTTACGCGTTCCAAGAAGCCGTTTGTGCAACCTTAGTAATCAAGTGTAAGCGTGCCTTGGTTGAAACGGGCATGAAACGTATAGTGATTGCTGGCGGTGTAAGTGCCAACAAACAACTGCGTGTTGAGCTTGAGGCATTGGCTAAGAAAATCGGTGGTGAGGTGTACTACCCACGCACTGAGTTCTGTACAGATAACGGTGCGATGATCGCTTATGCGGGCATGCAGCGCCTGAAGAATGGCGAAACGGCTGATTTGTCTGTTCATGCCACACCGCGTTGGCCTATTGACCAGCTAGAGCCAATTGCGTAATTGACTATAGTGTTTCGATAAACGGTCGCCTTGTGCGGCCGTTTTTATATCCTAGCTTACCGACTGTATGTCGATAAATAATTGCTGATAGAGATTAGGGAAGAAAATGAACAAGTTCACAGTAGACAATCAATCGATGGCGTACCTAGATGAAGGTCAAGGCCCTGTTGTTGTACTCGGCCACAGTTACCTTTGGGATAGTGCAATGTGGAAGCCGCAGATCGAAGCGTTAAAAACTCAGTATCGTTGTATTGTTCCAGAGCTTTGGTCTCATGGTGAGTCACAAGCTGCGCCGAACTCAATGCGTAACCTGAAAGATTATGCTCAACACATTTTGGATCTCCTTGATCATTTAGAAATCGAAGAGTTTTCCGTTGTCGGCCTATCGGTTGGCGGTATGTGGGGAACGGAGCTTGCCGAATTAGCACCTGCTCGAATCAAGTCTTTGGTACTTATGGATACCTTTGTTGGTTTAGAGCCAGAAGTTGCTCATGCTAAATACTTCAACATGTTAGACACCATCACTCAAACTAAGATGGTTCCTCAACCGATTGTTGAAGCTGTGGTTCCATTGTTCTTCGCAAACGATGCTCAAACCAACACGCCAGATTTGGTGGAAGGTTTTACTCAGCAGTTATCAGCTCTTGAAGGCGAAAACGCGGAAGAAGTAGCACGAATTGGTCGAATAGTCTTTGGACGTCGAGATATGATTGAATCGGTAGAGAACTTCGCTCTGCCTGTTTTGATTGCTGTTGGACAAGAAGACAAACCACGTCCGGTACTTGAGTCATATCTTATGCACGATTGTATTACAGGCAGTGAATTAGTGGTGATTCCTGGCGCAGGTCATATTAGCTCGTTAGAGCAGCCAGAGTTTGTGAACACAATGTTGAAGACGTTTTTAGATAAACATCTGCTATAAGCACTCTCGACAGCTAAAACTTATCGGCTTAAATCTTTATATTCAAACGGATATATAAGGTTAAGCCGATTTTTTTTGTCCGAGTTTTGGTTCACTGCCATCAAGTAATCGGCGGATATTCTGATGGTGACGCAACACGATCAAACAACACAACATAGCCACGGGCAGTGTGTATTGCGGTTTGACTAACCAAGCGTAGAAAGGTGCAAGTAGTACGGTAACCAGCGCCGCTAAAGAAGAATAACGAAATAAAAACGCGACCACTAACCACGTCGCCATGATCATTCCCGTTAGATCGAATCCTATTGGGGCGATAGCGCCAAGTGCCGTTGCGACACCTTTACCACCTTTAAAGTGGAAGAAGATCGGATACATATGGCCAAGGCACGCCGCAATTGCGACAACCCCTAAAATGATTGGGTCGATCTTAAGGTAGTAACCAAGCCAGACCGGGATGGTGCCTTTCAGCATGTCACATAGGAGGACAGCAGCAGCTGCGCCTTTGCCGCCAACGCGCAGTACATTAGTGGCTCCAGGGTTATTGGATCCCACCGTTCTTGGATCAGGAAGCCTTAAGACTCGGCATATCAAGACCGCACTAGAGATTGAACCTAGCAAATAGGCTGCAATGATCATGATTAGTGCCAATGGGGTCATGTCTTTCCTTAAACGGTTATAAGCCTAACGATGGGAAAATAATGCTCAATCCAAGAGTAATTGATATCATATCTCGAATTACGCAAATAATACGTTTTTTTCCCCAATATGGGTATCCGACCTCTAAAAGGACAAGTCATGGCACTGGATAAAGTTTTCATTGAACAGCTAGAAGTAATTACAACGATCGGTGTTTACGATTGGGAACAAGAGATTAAACAAAAACTTGTGCTTGATATTGAAATGGCTCATGACAACCGCCCTGCAGGTAAGAGTGATGATGTGGTTGATGCTTTGGATTACTCGACAGTGAGTACTGCCGTGCTTGACCACATTGCGAATGGCCGATTTCTGTTGGTGGAGCGTGTGGCTGAAGAAGTCGCTGAATTGATCATGACTCAATTCTCTGTGCCTTGGATCAAAATCCGATTGGCTAAACCGGGCGCGGTACCACAAGCAAAAGCTGTTGGCGTGATCATCGAGCGAGGCCAAGCATGACAGTAGCCTATGTTGGTGTTGGCACGAACATAGACCGCGACAAGCATGCAAGGGTGGCATGGACAGAGCTTCAATCGTTAGGGACTAACCTTAAATGCTCTAAAGTCTATCACTGTGAGCCCGTGGGTTTTAATAGCCATCCGTTTTATAACTTTGTGATAGAGCTTGACACGTCACTCTCATTGACTGAATTTTCACAGCAGCTGCGTAAAATTGAGTTTAAATGGGGTCGCTCTCAAGATGCGCACAAACTACAAGATCGAAAACTCGATCTTGATATTGTGTTGTTTGGAGAGGAGGTTTCTGAGCGTGAACCAGAATTACCACGCAGTGATATCTACAAATATCCTTTTGTAACACAACCGCTTTATGATCTTTGTCCTGCGAGAGTGATCCCGCAAGACGGAAGAACCGTCAGTGAAATATGGCAGAAGATGCAGCAATTAGACTCGCTCTCTGTCGTAGATATAAAACTATAATTTTTAAGGTAAGTAATGAGTTATTTTGAAGCGTTTATATTGGCGTTGGTGCAAGGCTTTACTGAGTTTTTACCTATTTCCAGTTCTGCACACTTAATCCTTCCTTCTGCTGTTTTAGGTTGGGAAGATCAAGGCTTGGCTTTTGATGTGGCTGTCCACGTTGGTACTTTGGCCGCGGTAGTGATCTATTTCCGTAAAGAAGTGGTCTCTCTGTTGAGCGCATTCTTTGGTTCAGTGTTTAAAGGCGATCGCAGTAAAGAAGCGAAGTTAGCGTGGATGATCATTCTCGCGACGATTCCTGCATGTATCTTTGGCTTGCTGATGAAAGATATTGTTGAGCTTTACTTACGCAGTGCGTGGGTGATCGCGACGACAACGATTATCTTTGGTCTATTGCTATGGTGGGTGGACAAGAACTCAAGCCTGCGCGATGACGAATACCAAGCGGGTTGGAAAAAGGCGCTGTTTATTGGTCTTGCTCAAGCAATGGCGATCATTCCGGGTACGTCTCGTTCTGGCGCAACCATTACCGCGGCGCTTTACCTTGGTTTCACACGTGAAGCAGCGGCTCGATTCTCTTTCTTGATGTCTATCCCAATCATCACTCTGGCTGGTGGTTATTTAGGTCTTAAGTTGGTGACAAGCGGTGACCCAATCCATGTTGGCACCTTGCTAACGGGTATCGTGGTTTCTTTCATCAGTGCTTATATCTGTATTCACTTCTTCTTGAAGCTTATCTCTCGTATGGGTATGACACCGTTTGTTATCTACCGCCTGATTCTAGGTTTTGGTCTATTTGCTTTCTTGATGATGCAGTAGCACTCGACTTACGTAGACAAATGTTTCGTCCTACAGATTGAAACGGAAAAACCCGCCTAGTCGCGGGTTTTTTTATGCATGGTAATCAGCGTTATGGCGATTAATTATCAGCGATTTCTGATAGGGCATTTTCAATTGCGATGGCTCTACGCTTTTCTTGTTCTTCTCTAATATCTTTGCCTTGAAAACCATCAGCAATTATCGCTTTGACTTCTACTTGAAGCGCCGCTTGGTAAGCGACTTCAAAACGTGCTTTTTGAGGGTAAGGCTGAGCTTCTAACCCTTTACGGCCAGCGTGGTCAGCTTGGCAGCAAAGCAAGATATCGTTAAGTCGATCTGGTTTGCGCCAAACATCGAACTTGTTGAGAACCTTAAGGAAGGTTGTCGGCTTGAGCTCGCCGGCACGATGAATGTTTGAGTGCTGCTCACACACTAACAGCGCAAGATCTCTGAACTCATTAGGTACTCTGACTCGCTCACATAGCTTTTTGATGATCTTAACACCTGTGTGGCAGTGCATTTTGTGGCTTGGCCACTCACTTTCAGGTGTAACTCCTTTACCTAAGTCATGCACTTGAGCAGCAAAGCGTACGGGTAGCGATGGGCTTAATAGCGCTGCTTGCTGAGCAACCATCAGAGTATGAATACCCGTGTCGATCTCAGGGTGCCACTTTTCCGGTTGAGGAACACCAAATAGAATGTCAATCTCTGGCAAAACAACCCCTAATGCTCCGCACTCTCTCAACACCGAAAGGAACACTTCTGGGTGTGGCGTGCTGAGTGATTTGTGCCACTCTTGCCACACTCGCTCAGCAGTAAGGTGAGTAAGTTCTCCTGATTGAACGATTGTCGCCATCATGGTCATGGTTTCAGGTGCGACGCTAAAACCGAGGTGGTGAAGCTTGGCAGCGAAGCGAGCAACACGCAGCACACGCAATGGATCTTCAACAAAAGCGTCCGAAACATGTCTTAAGATACGATCTGAGAGATCTCTCTGGCCATGGTAAGGATCGTGAAGATTGCCTTCATCATCTTGTGCGATGGCGTTGATCGTTAGATCGCGGCGCATCAGATCTTCTTCCAGGCTAACATCCGGCGCGAAGTAACATTCGAAGCCTGTGTAACCAGAGCCTGATTTTCTCTCAGTGCGAGCCAGTGCGTGCTCTTCCTTGGTTTTTGGATGCAGGAATACCGGGAAATCTTTACCCACAGCAGTGAAGCCAAGGCTTTCCATCTGTTGAGGGGTACTGCCGACCACGACCCAATCTTTATCATAGCTATCAATATTGAGTAGCTTATCGCGCACCGCCCCACCGACTAGATAGCGCTGTAGCCCATTCTCTTTTGGTAGGCTATCGTATATTTGCAACTTATCACCTCGAAATGTTTTATCACTGCTGGACTTTACGGCAAGCAATGGTACTTTCCATTAATCGTAATTATAGGGCAGCACATGTATAAGGAATATTTTGGCTTCGTTGAGATGCCATTTTCGATTGTACCAAATTCTCGCTACTTGTTTTTGAGTCAGCGCCACCAAGAGGCGATGCAGAACCTACAAGCCGGTTTAGGTGAGGGTGGGGGCTTTGCAATGCTTACTGGTGAGGTGGGAACAGGTAAAACAACGGTCGCTAAGGCGATGTTGTCTTCTCTTGATAGCCAAACTCAAGCTGGCCTTATACTTAACCCTACGTTTTCCAATACGGATTTACTTGAAGCTATCTGCGATGAGTTTGAGGTCGAGTACCCAGAACAGGCATCCTTGAAGCAGCTGAGTCAGGCGATTCACTACTTCTTACTGGATAGTCATGCGGAAGGTATTCAAACCTTATTGGTGATAGACGAAGCCCAACACTTAGCTGCCGATGTGTTGGAGCAGCTACGCCTTCTGACGAACTTGGAAACCGACAGCCGCAAGCTGTTAAAAGTACTGTTGGTTGGCCAACCTGAATTACAACAACACTTGCAGACCACGCAACTGCGCCAGCTAGCGCAGCGTATTACGGGGCGTTACCATTTGTTGCCTCTCAATATTCAAGAAACCGGTAAGTACATCGCGTTTCGTCTAGAGACGGCTGGTGGCGAGCAGATGCTGTTTTCGAATCGTTCCGTCAAGCTGATTGCTCAATATACTCATGGCATTCCAAGGCTCATTAACTTGGTGTGTGATAAGGCGCTGCAGTTAGCTTTTCATGAGGGAGAGCAAACACCAAGTAATGATACGGTCAGCAAAGCGTGCCAGCAGATCATGGCGTTTCAAGCCGAGGTTTACCATGTCGATAAACCTCGCGCCGCGAGCGCGCTACCAAAGCTAGCTAAATACGCTGGTGCGGCTACCTTGAGCGTCGCGCTTGCGATGGCAACCTTTCATTTTGCCCCTACCTACATAGATTCATGGCTAACATCCAAATCTTCAAATGAAGTCCAAGCAGTAAGCTCAGCTAAGATGCAGCGCTCCTTAGTAGCAGATACGCCTAAGGTTGTTGCTGAGCCTGAGACAGACAAGTTTGCACTGCCGCCACATATTCAACAACACTTGAGGCAAGGGACTAACCGCTCGCTGGCTATCAAGGATTTATACACCCTTTGGGGATACCAGTCTTCATTGCGAGACGGTTTATGTCTAAGCGAGCCGCAAAGTGTTTTCGTATGTGAACAGCAACAATCTAGCTTGGATGACTTACTTGAGTTAGGCGTTCCTGTGGTGTTGAACTTAGACATAGAACAAGAATCTGTGTTTGCGGTGCTTTATGGCGTATCACAAGATTCTGTCGAACTACTGGTTAACGAAAAACTCTTAGTCATGCCGAAGCAATCTCTAGAGCAGATCTGGCAGGGTGATTATGTCGCGATTTGGAAACAGCCGTTGCGAGAGACGCTGAAAGAGGGTTACCAAGGTGAAGCTGTGGCTTTGCTTGATTTGTTGCTTTCTGAGGTGTTGGGAGAGGTTGTGTCTGGTAGTGATGTATTTGATTACGAATTAAAAATGAAGGTTGAAGCGTTTCAAACTTGGCAGGGTATGTCGGTTGATGGCATTGCAGGTAAGCGCACCTTGGCAAGGTTGCAGAGATTAGCTCAACTCGATTCGCCTAAGCTGATGTCACTAGAAGGGGGCGAAAGCTAATGTCACGTATTATGCACGAACTTAAACAGTCGTCTCACAAGGCGTCTTCTATTAATCAGCACTCTCTTAGCAAGCCAAGCTTCAAAGGCTACCAGAATCATCATGTTCCTAATTCTGCCAAAGGGATGAGCAACAAGCGAGGTTCATCGTTAGCGATGGGGCTACTTTTAATCTTGGTTCCTTCTTTGTTGGTAGGTGGCGTTCTGGCTTATCAATCTTACCATCAACAGCAAACGGCTAGCCAAGCTGTCACCACTTCGAACACAGAACCACAGCTAGCTCAATTCAAGGATGTCGAAACGGCTGACTTGAATGCGGAAGAAGAAATGGAAGATGGGCCTCTGTTTGTGGTGCGTTCAGCACCGACAAGTAAGGCGTTAAAGTCGTTACCTCGGCAAGAGGTTTATGCTCAGGTTTATTTTGACAGCACTAACCTCTCTAGTGGAGTTACTGTGCCGGTAGTCATAGCCGAGAGCAGTACGCGAACGATAGATGATTCAGAGCTGTTATTAGCTGAGCCTGAAGTTGGACCTGGTGTAAGCGATAAAGGCAATTATCAGCAATCAGACAGCGATCTGCTGCAAGGGCTAGACCTCAGTGAGTTGCCACCTGATTTGGCATTGAAGCTTGAATCCATTATGGGTGAGCAACAAAGCGCTCCTGAACCAATGGACTCTAGACCAGCAGGGCAAAGAGGTTCTCAGGTCATTGAGTTGGAAACGCACACCAATAGCTTATCAGGAGTCCTTCCTAAGTTAGACCTACAAACCCATATGTACTCGAGTAGCGAAACCAAGCGTTGGGTAAAAGTGAACGGCCAAGAAGTGGCGCAAGGAGATTGGATTGGACAAGACATTCAATTACTGGAGATTAAGCCACAATCGGTAATCATAGAGTTCAATCAGCAGAAGATAGAAATCCCAGCTCTGTACGAATGGAAAGGCTAGCGAGTTCTATAAGTATGTAGATAACAGACAAATAAAAAGGAGCACCTAGGTGCTCCTTTTTGATATTCGATACTGAATTTACTGTACCTGATACAAGCGTTAAGTCTACGCCCAACCGTTTGGTGACTTTCTGCGACGAGGCATGATGTGTGGCAGAACAAGGCCAAGAAGTAGACCAATACCCGCAACACCACCACCGTACATGAAGTACTTTAATAGTAGGTCGTCTTTTTGAGTGTCTAGCTTAGCGCGTAGTTCACGGTTCTCTGTTTGAGAGCTCGTCAGCTGCTGGCTAATTTCACTGTAGTTCTGTTCTAGTTCAGCAATCTGCTTGTTACGAGAATCTAGAGAGCTTGCTAGGCCAGCTTTTTCGCTGTCAGCACTCTGACGAGCGTTCGCTAGCTTGCCTTTAACTTCTGTCAGCTCTTTCTCTAGCTTAGGCATGCGCAGTGCCATGCTTTCTTTTGTGCTTACAAACTTGCTTTCAACCCAACCTTTACGGCCACGGTTGTCTTGAATTTGGGTGTAACCTGTACTCTTGTTAGTTTGTAGGTATGTAATCTTTTCACCAGCATCAACACTACCTATGATACGGAAGGTGTTGTTTGGGCCAGAATGCATATAAGTAAATAGTTTATCAGCAATATAACGGTCTTGTGCAAAGGCAGCTGGAGCCGCAAGCATTGCGAACAAAACTAAGCTAATCAGTTTTTTCACAGTAAATCCCTTAACGATTCAAATTGGGTAGGCGTATGAGTCAGCCTCAATCAGCAAATAATATTTAGTTTCTTTATGCGGTGCAACAAAGAAGGGAGGCAAAGCCTCCCTTTCTGTGCGTTTGAGTCAATAATGACATGGCATTTACATATCGTTACTGAAGCTCACACTATTCTGACGCTAGTATTCACTAACGCAGTCGCGATTACATAGTAAACGCAGCTTGAATTCCGTAGAAGAACACAACAGCAAGTAGAGCACCTGCAGGCAGTGTCACAATCCAAGAAGCCACGATATTACGTACAACGCCTAAGTTTAGTGCTGCGATACCACGAGCAAAACCAACACCTAATACTGCACCAACTAGTGTCTGTGTAGTAGAGATTGGAAGGCCAGTACCTGAAGCTAGTACAACCGTACATGCAGTTGCAAGTTGTGCAGCAAAGCCACGGCTTGGTGTTAATTCTGTAATACCAGTACCAACGGTTGCCATTACTTTATGACCCATTGTTGCAAGACCAACAACGATACCGAAACCACCTAGAGGAAGAATCCACCATGCGATAGTACTCTTACCTGTGATTTCACCCATGTGCTCAACGGTTGATACAACAGCAGACAGTGGACCAATCGCGTTCGCAACGTCGTTTGAACCGTGTGCAAATGCCATCGCACAAGCTGTGATAACCATTAGTACCGAGAAGATGCCTTCAACACCGGCAAAGCCGTGGTCTTCTTCGCGGTTAGCAAATTTCTTCTGGATGTATAGGTAACCGCCGATCATAACAAGCGCAGAAACGCCAGCAGCCCAAACCCATGCTTCAGTGTTGCTTAGGTGAAGACCAACGTGCTTAAGACCTTTCTTGATGGTTACAAGTGCAATCACCATCGTTGTGATGAACATGTATACCGGTACAAAGCGCTTCGCATTGAATAGCGGGTTCTCTGTATCAAAAATCAGTCGTTGAGCACTTACAAATATCACGTAAGCGAAGAAGCCGGAAATAACGGGTGTGATAATCCAACTGCCCACAATACCTTGAACACTGTTCCAGTCTACCGCTTCAGTACCTACAGAAATACACGCAAAACCGATGATTGCACCGATGATTGAGTGAGTCGTAGAAACAGGCCAGCCCATGTAAGAAGCGAGAAGTAGCCATGTACCAGCAGCAAGAAGTGCTGACATCATGCCGTACACAAGTACATCAGGTTGATGAGCGAATAGAGACGTTTCGATAACACCTTTACGGATCGTGTCTGTTACTTCGCCGCCCGCAAGGTAAGCACCTGCGAATTCAAAGATCATTGCGATAATGATCGCTTGTTTAACGGTTAGAGCTTTAGAGCCTACTGAGGTGCCCATTGCGTTCGCAACGTCATTTGCACCAATACCAATAGCCATCAAGAAACCGAAAGCTGCTGCAACAATAATCAGGACAGTGCCGTAGTTAGCAAGGATATCCATCGTAATACCTAGTTGTTTGATAACAAGCGGAACAAATTTAGACGCAAAAAACCGCTCAGCGAGAGAAATACTCAGCGCATAAGTGGTTTGTTCAAAAAATGCTCTTCGTTATATGGTTAACGTATGATTTAAGATCGAGAAAGCATTACTTCAAGACGAGCGCCTACACGCTGTGCTTGATCTGCAATACCACCAACCCATTCAAGAATTTTGTATAAGAACATGATATCAACTGGATTCAGATCGCCTTCAATTGCCATTAGTTGTTGGCGTAGTTCGATCTGCATCGCATCCGTGTCATCTTCAATTACATCTAATTGATGAATCATTTCGGCAACGAGTGTTACTTCACGGCCTTTAAAGCCAGTTTCAAGTAATTCGTCTAATTCATTGATTACGTTTTGTGCTTGGTTCGCTGCATCTAGACAACGTTTAACGTAAGCGATGAAGTTTTCTTGCATTGGAGCAGGAATGACAAGTTGACGACCATATACACGGCCAGCAATGTCTTTCGCTAGGTTTGCGAGTTTGTCTTGTTGCGTTAATAGCTCCAACATATCGGTGCGATCAACTGGCATAAACAAACCACGAGGAAGTTTAAGACGAATTTCACGTTTTAGTACGTCAGCTTCTTTCTCAAGGTGAGAAATTTGAGCTCGAATTTCTGATGCTTTTTCCCAGTCACCTTTTGAAGAAACTTCAAAGAAATTAACTAGGTGAGAACAACATTCGTTCACGCATACTACGTGACGCTGCAAAGGTTTAATTGGGGACTTTGCAAATAACCCCATAATTGTATTTACTGGCATGGTCATCCAACCTAATAAATAATAACCTTAAAACAACATACACCATATTCATGGTGAAATGTTAAGCGATGGCTACAAAGTCGCGCATGTTAACCTAATCAATCTCTCATTAAAACTGTTTTAGATCATCATAAGGGCGATATTTCTGACTTGCCGACTTTTCAAATTGGCAATATCCTGTCCCTATCTTCACAGAAAGGTATAACTATGGAAACCGAGATAGAACTGAAGTTTTTTGTTTCTCCTGAATTTTCAGAGACTTTACGCAATAAAATTGCTGAAACTAAAGTACTTCAGCACAGTTGTCGTGAGCTAGGTAACATCTACTTTGACACCGCTGACAACTGGCTACGTAAGCACGATACAGGCTTACGCATTCGACGCTTTGATGACGTATTTGTACAAACCGTAAAAACTGCTGGTCGTGTGGTTGCTGGCCTGCACCAAAGGCCTGAATACAATGCAGAGCACGACAGCAACGAACCTAAGCTAGCCTTGCACCCAGAGGATATCTGGCCAGCAGGTAAAGACATCGAAACGCTGCAAGCTGAGCTGACTCCTCTATTCTCTACCAACTTCACGCGTGAGCAGTGGTTGATTGGTATGCCTGATGGTAGCCAAGTCGAGGTCGCATTCGACCAGGGCTTTGTTGAATCAGGCGACCTGCAAGAACCGATTTGCGAAGTCGAATTGGAGCTTAAATCCGGTCAAACGGATGCGCTATTTACATTGTCTCGTCAATTCTGCGAGCAAGGTGGCATGCGTTTGGGTAACCTAAGTAAAGCGGCTAAGGGTTACCGCCTTGCTCAAGGTTATCAAGGAGATGAAGTTACTCCTTTGACTTTAGTTGATACTGATAAAAGTGATACCGTTGAATCGTGTTTCATTCAATCTTTAGAGCACGCTCTCGCTCATTGGCACTATCATGAGCAGATCTTCACCGAGCGCCAATCTATTGAAGCACTGCATGAGATCAGCCACTCGCTTAGCTTTATTCGTCAAACCTTCACTATCTATGGTGGTATTGTCCCAAGACGTGCAAGTGCTATTTTACGCCAAGAGCTCAAGTGGCTTGAGCAAGAGCTCGATTGGCTGAAAAGCTATGATCACTTCGAAGACTTGCTGGAAGATAAAGGACACGTACTACGTAAACTCGATGCGCGTAAGTTCTTAGTCGCTGAGCTTAAAGAGATGCAAGAGCAACTGCCAGATCGTGAAGATCTGCTTACCTTGCTGAGCTCTGCTCGTTACACCGGTTTATTGTTGGATCTGAGCCGTTGGATCTTGTCTCGTGGCTGGCAGCCTTTCTTAGATGAGAAAGCGCGTGAGCAAATGGGTCGTGGTATTGAATGGTTTTCCGTGCAGCAACTCGATCGCACATGGGCAGACTTGATGGAAGCTTTCCCACCAGAGCGAGTGATGACTAGCCAAGCGTATATTGAGCAGCAATACCGTTTGATGCGAAACCTATATTCTGGTGTTGGTTTCGCGAGTTTGTATGATGACGCTGAGCGAAACAGTTTCCGTTTACCTTGGGCCGATATGGTGCAAGGCATTGATGACTTGCTGGCACTTAAAACATTAGAGCCTTTGACTGAGAAGTTGGAAGGCGATGAGAAGGTTCAGCTAGAGCGTTGGCTGGCTCGTCAAGAAGTGTCCATTCTGCATGCGATGGAACAGACACGCCAAATCAGTGTTGAGGTTGAGCCATACTGGCAAGACTAGATTCAATATCTATATCAATATTAGTATGAATTTGAAAATAGGGCTCCGGCCCTATTTTTTTGTTTGTTGCTCAAGCTTTTCGAGTCGTTCTAAGATCTTCTGTTGTTGCTCGATGATCTTCTCAAGGTGCTTCTCTTTGTTTTCCGCCCGTTGATTCTCATGATGAGTGGGAGAGGTGATTAAAGAGGTAATCAAGCCTGAAATCATACCAAAAACGCCCACGCCACAAATAATAACCAAAGAAGCCACTAATTTCCCTGAACTCGTCACTGGGTAGTGGTCGCCATACCCCACAGTACTGATGGTAACGAAAGCCCACCATAAAGCATCTTGGCCAGTGGTAATGTTGGCATTAGGGTCTTTGTGCTCTAACAGAAGTATTGTTCCTGCACCTATGGTTAAGAGAATAACCAGAAGCAGAATGATCGAAGCGAGAGTGGTCTCTTTTCTATTGCGAAACAGCTCTCTGAAAACGCGTTTACCCGAGCGCAAAACCAGAATCACGCGCAAGATCTGAAAAATGCGAGCGAAACGAAGTGGCTCGATCATTGGGATGCTTGCTAAGAAATCGATCCAGTGTACTTTTAGATATTCTTTTTTGTTTTGTGACCTGAATAGATCAATAGTGAGCTGAAAAAGAAAAACGCTACAGATTATAAAGTCCAGGCCGATAAGAACTTGTTTCGATTCTTTATCAATCGGTGCAAACAATAAGCCTGAGATCACAAATAACGCTAAGAAAGAGAGAATCAGTGATAATAAGCTCATCGGCTTAGTGGTGTCTTTGATACTATTTAACATTCATACGAGGCTCAAAATAAATCGCGAACTTTGACTGACATAGCCATCTCGCGGATATAGAAGCCATCAATATATAAGAGTTAATGGAGAACTGACAATGACTAAACTGTCATTCAAGCCGTGGGAAAGGGTAATCTCTGACGTTCGTCTCGTTCCAAAAATGGTCATGCTGATGATATTCAGCACTATCTTGATCATTTCGAAGCAGCTTTGGGACGCAAGTACGTTTTACGATTCATTGCTTGCTGTAACCAATAACGCACAAGTCGCACAGCAGCATTACGAGACTTATCTTGTTCAAGTAGCTTGGCAAACAGCCTTAATGATCATTGTGTTTGTGGTTCTTCTATTAGCAGCGGCGCGCGTTATGCTGCGTCAGACTCAATACCTTAATGACGCCATTAAAACCATGGCCGACAAGAACTTATCAGTGCCGATTCAAATGGACTGTAAAGATGAATACGGCGATGTGGCACGCGAACTTGAAAAAACTCGCGTCCAACTGAACGACATGATCAAAACTCAGGTAGCCTCTTCTGATGAGCTGTTTGCTCTGACGGAAGTGATGACCATCAGCATGTCTGAAACCAAAGATTCAGCGCAAGAAGAGTTCAACGAGATCGATCAGCTAGCAACAGCAATGAGTGAGATGACCTCTACGGTACAAACTGTCGCTGAGCATGCGCAAAGCGCTTCGTCATTGACTGAACAAGCATCAGGCCAAGCTCTTACTGGTCAGAAGTTCGTTCAAGGGTCAGTGTCTAAGATGAGTGAGCTATCCTCAGATATCGCAGCATCTGCAGCTGCGGTAAACCAAGTAGAAGAACGCGTTGACTCAATTGGTAGCGTTGTGGGTACTATCCAAGGTATTTCAGAACAAACGAACCTGTTAGCACTGAACGCAGCGATTGAAGCCGCGCGTGCAGGTGAAGCGGGACGTGGTTTTGCGGTTGTTGCCGATGAGGTTCGTAACCTTGCGCAGCGTACTCAACAAGCGACAGTCGAGATTCAAGATATGATCAGTCACCTACAAAGCAGCGCTAACTCAGCCGTAGAGTTGATGGAGAAGAGTGTTGTAGAAGCGGCTGAAGGCGTTGATCTGGTAACCAATGCTGGTTCAGAGCTAGATGGCATCGTAAGCCAAGTCAACCAAATCAATGATATGAACTTCCAGATCGCGACCGCTGCAGGCCAACAGAGCAGTGTTGCTGAAGAGATGAGTGTTAACCTAACCAATGTTCGTGAGCTTGTTGAAGCCTCTGTAGTGGTCGTTGGTGAGCTGTTGGAGACCTCTCAGCTTATGGAAAGCAACGCACAAGAACTCGACGGTAAGATTAAGCAATTTAAGGTTTAGTGTTGTTCTCTAAACCCTTATTGATAGAGGCTGTTTTCTAGAGAGAAAGGCCTAACTCTATAAGTTCACTGATAAAACGCCCACATTGCTAATGTGGGCGTTTTTTATTGGCAGAACTTTGGTATAACTTATCCCTAGATATTAAAACGGGTTATCAAAGCTCGTTGTTAAACTCGTCTGTTAAAACTATTTACTAAAGAACAGAACCGATTGTTCAGCGCGCAGCTTATACAAGGAAGAAACATGCCATTGCCTTCTCAAATCGTCACTCACTCACAGTCTGCTTTTGAGCAATTATTAGAGCATCAAAGTGAAGCCATCAGTACTTGGTCTGAGCCACTGACTGAAGATCTTAAACGTGTACTCGGTTTAAGTTGTTTTATTGGAGATTGCCTGCAGCGTGATACGGTTTTATGTGCTGACTTACCTGATATGTTGGCATGCGAAGAACGCGCTGAAGCGTACCGAGAACGATTGGCTGAATTACTTTCTGGTTGCGCCGATGAAATGAGCGGTCAGCGCGTACTGCGTCAATTCCGTAATCGAGAAATGACCTACATTGCTTGGCGTGATTTCATGGGTTCGTGGGAGCTAGAGCAGAGCCTAAATCATCTATCGATGTTGGCTGAGGCGATGATCTTCGAAACCTACCAATGGCAGTACGATATTTGTTGTAAAGAGTGGGGCACACCTTGTAATGAACAAGGCGAAGCACAGCCGATGTTGATCATTGGTATGGGCAAGCTAGGGGGCGGTGAGCTTAACTTCTCTTCCGATATCGATCTGATCTTCACCTACCCAGAGAATGGCGAAACCCAAGGTGCGAGACGAAGCATTGCCAATGCGCAGTTCTTTACCCGTCTAGGGCAACGTGTTATCAAGGCGCTTGATCAGCAAACCTTTGATGGGTTCTGTTATCGAGTCGACATGCGTCTGCGCCCGTTTGGTGAGAGTGGTCCACTTGTGATGAGCTATGCCGCACTTGAAGACTATTACCAAGAGCAAGGGCGCGATTGGGAACGCTACGCTATGGTTAAAGCGCGCGTGATGGGCAGCGAGATGTATCCGGAGTATCAAGAGCTTCGCCAAATGCTACGTCCGTTTGTGTTCCGCCGTTATATTGATTTTAGTGCGATTCAATCTCTGCGCCGAATGAAATCGATGATCAGCAGCGAAGTGCGTCGTCGTGGTCTCTCGAACAACATCAAGCTTGGCTCTGGTGGTATTCGTGAGGTTGAGTTTATCGCGCAAGTATTCCAATTGATTCGTGGTGGACGCGAGCCTAGCTTACGCGGTCGAGGGTTACTGGAAACCCTAACGGCTATCGAGTCATTGCACTTGCTTGAATCAGAAGAGGTAGGGCACCTACGTGAGGCTTATCTGTTTTTGCGTCGCCTTGAGAACCTGTTACAAGCAATGGCTGACAAGCAAACTCAAACGTTACCTGACGGCGAATTCGAACAACTGCAGCTTGCGGTTGCCATGCAATTTTCCGATTGGGATAGCTTGATTGTGGCAACTCGCGCCCATATGGCGAATGTACATACCGTGTTCGAAGACCTAATTGGCGTTGATGAAGATGACGCTAATCCGATCGCGAGTCATTTTAGCGAACTGTGGGATATGGCCCATAAACCAGACGTGATTGAACATGTACTGGAGCATGATATTGCGGTCGCTAGCCCACCAGAAGCGGCAAAAACCATCATCCAATTTAAAGCTGATCTAGCTAAGAAGACCCTTGGCCCACGTGGGCGTGAAGTCCTCAATCGACTGATGCCAAAAGTCTTTCAAGCACTGTACACAGCTAAGGATGCCGAGTTTGGTTTGTCGCGAGTACTGCATCTACTGCATAAAATCGTTACGCGTACCACTTACCTTGAGCTGCTAGATGAACACCCTGCAGCGTTGACTCAGTTAGTTCGTTTATGTACGGCAAGCCCGATGATTTCGGAGCAGTTGGGTCGTTATCCAATTCTGTTAGATGAACTTATCGACCCTCAGCAACTCTACAATCCAGTGCCTTTAGAGTCTTACAAGACCGAGCTGCGTGATTACCTTGCCCGTATTCCTGAAGACGACATGGAGCAGCAGATGGAAGGTCTGCGTCAGTTTAAGCAGACTTGTATCCTAAGGATTGCTGCGGCGGATATAGCGGGTGTGCTGCCGGTGATGAAGGTGAGTGATCACCTGACTTACTTAGCAGAAGCGGTTGTTGAAGCCGGTGTTAACCAAGCTTGGTTACAAGTGTCGGCTAAGTTTGGTGAGCCCACTCATGTTAAAGACCGTGAAGGCCGCGGTTTTGCTGTCGTTGGTTATGGCAAAGTTGGCGGCTGGGAGCTTGGTTATAACTCCGACCTCGATATCGTGTTCATGCACGACTGCCCGGTACACATCTATACTGATGGAAAGAAAGAGATCGATGGGCGCCAATTCTACTTAAGATTAGCGCAGCGTATTATTCATATTTTCTCGACCAGAACCGCTTCTGGCATTCTGTACGAAGTCGACACTCGTCTACGCCCTTCTGGTGCATCTGGCCTGTTAGTGAGTCCAACCGATGCCTTTGACGAGTATCAGCATAATGACGCGTGGACATGGGAGCACCAAGCCTTGACTCGCGCTCGTATGATTTATGGTGATGAGTTATTGGCTTCGGCATTTAACAAAACACGTCATGAGGTTTTGTGCCTAGCGCGTGATGAGACAACACTCAAAAAGTCCGTTGTGGATATGCGTGAAAAAATGCGCGACCATTTAGGTGGCAAAAAAGTCGACCGGTTCATGCTGAAACAAGATGCCGGTGGTATCACTGATATTGAGTTTTTGGCGCAATATTTAGTACTTAGATACAGCAACGAGAAACCTAAGCTTACTCGTTGGTGTGACAATGTGAGAATCTTTGAAAGCTTGTTGTCGCAAGGGATAATGGACGAGCAACAAGGTATGGCATTGACCAATGCGTACACCACATTAAGGGATGAAATCCACCACCGTAATCTACTTAACCTTGATGCGGATGTGGCGATTGAAAAGTTTGAAATGGAAAGAGAACATGTTGTTCAGGCATGGAAGCAGTGGATGGAAGCATAATTCAGTCATAGCGTAGCGAGTGCTATGTTTATCTTGATAGGCTTTTACTCATTTATCTGTAGTTTAGCCACTGTAATCAGTGTGCTAGACTCTAGCCAGATTCGATTTTTGGAGCTCAACAATGAAACCAATTCTACCTGACTACAGCCAATCAGGTGTTCTTATTGT
>NZ_AJZD02000031.1 GCF_000272105.2 Vibrio splendidus 12E03 | reverse complement strand
GACCATAAATGTGTTTGAACACTGGTTGAATGTGAATGCTGATTGTGTCTGTTTTGAGTGAATTGCAGAATGCAATTAGGTTGATTATTCATGGTTTTGATTCCGAAAGATTTTTAGGGTTGTTTGGTTTCTCACGTCAAACAATGAAACTCTAATCTATAGAAGATCTCTTTAAAGATCAAATGGTAAATTTTAGACACAAAAAAGCCGTCTACTTTCGGGAAGACGGCTCTATGCGAATGCTATGTAGTTAGATTGAGAGTCTAACACATTCTAATTCTCGAAAAATACACTACATAGAAAACTATGTAGTAGCGTGCTATGTAATGCACTTTTTACTCCAAGAACGTAGGCACATTATAAGCTTTTCCTGCTTATTCATCAAATAAAGTTTTACTTTAAAATTTATTAATACTGTATAACACTCGCCCAATGATACAACATTGACTAAATGCTTTATATGTCACTTTTTCATCTGCATATACTGGGTTTAAGCTTTTTATTATTAAGCCATTAACGCTATGTTCAAAACGTTTAACTCTTAGAACATCGTCTTTTTTATAGACATATATTTTACCGTCTATGACTTTTGTATCAGAGGTGTCTATAAATACTACACCGTTATCAGATATTGCGGGCTCCATTGAATCACCATGTACTCGAAGTGCGATTGTATTTTTGGCTATGTCTTCTGGTGGTATAGGGATTAAATGGCTGCTTATCATTAAAACATCAGAATGCCCATTATAGTATCCCACTCCCGCACTGCAGTGAATTTCTTCATAAAATGGAACTTCAAACAAGTCATTGTTATTTGTATGTTGTATGCCATTAATTAGCCAGTCATAACTCTCATTCAGTATCCCACATAGCTCTATCAATCTTTTTTGAGAGGGTAAATTCACATCATTTTCCCATTGATTGACCGCTGATTGACTAACACCTAAAAGCTGAGCTAATTCTTTTTTGGAGATGCCTAGATTGTTCTCTCTAGCTTTTTTGATTCTATGTCCTAGTGACATCCATCTTTACCTGAAGGTTAAATTATACACCTCCAATTCTCCTATTTATTGAGAACAGTAACTCTTTAAAAATTCATTTTTTACTTTAATTGTAAAGCTAAACTTTACATTGTTTTTTTGTTGATTTATTATCCACCGAACTGATCAAATGATCAGGTATGGATAGAGTT
>NZ_AJZD02000030.1 GCF_000272105.2 Vibrio splendidus 12E03 | reverse complement strand
TTTCGTAATTTTTTCGTAATTTTTTCGTAAAAAAGCATAACAGCTATTAGACCGAAAAATTCTGCATTTAAATACAGAATCATTATATCTAGTTTCATATGGGCGGAACTTTACCACAATTAATCACAGTATTTCAGTGACTTAAAACATAGATAGGCTCATTGAATGACAAAATGCAGAATATTTCCATATAGTATGAATTTCGCAAAAAAACCGAACTACTGGATATAAAAACAGCACCTGTACGCATGCCCCAAAACACAAAAAAGCCTGCCATCTATGCGAACATAAATGGCAGGCTTTATACGTTAGTTAAGCTTGTGAGTGGCTAGCTTACGCGGCTTCGAATGCGAGGGCTTTCTTCTCTACCTGACGGAAGATTAGCGTTAACACACCATTCACGGCTAGGTAAAATGCACCAGCAATACCGAACACAGTGAGCGTGTCATAGGTTTGCCCGTTGATACGCTGAGCGTAGCCCATTAAATCCATGATGGTGATGGTGCTTGCCAGTGACGTGCCTTTGAAGACTAGAATCACTTCGTTCGAGTAAGCTGGAACGGCGCGGCGTAGTGCGTATGGCAGTAACACTTTAAGCGTAGCGATTTTGTCCATGCCGAGTGCGCGACATGCTTCCCACTGCCCTGCTGGAATTGCGTTGAATGCGCCTCTGAACAGTAGCGTGCTGTATGCTGCGGTGTTCAATGCTAATGCTAACATTGCACAGAACCAAGGTTGGCTTAACCAAGTCCACATGAAGCTTTCACGAATCCAATCGAACTGACCCGGGCCATAGTACACCAAGAAGATTTGAACCAATAATGGTGTGCCGGTGAACAACGTGATGACGCCACGTGTTAACCAGTGAATCGCCGGTATTCTTAGGATTAGCGTTACCGTCATCAGCAGTGACAAGATACAACCAACCAGCAATGAAGCGCCTGTGAGTTGAAGACTTGTGGCTAAGCCTTCAAGCATTTGAGAGAGGTATTGTTGATTCATGCCATTGCCCCTTTGTTACCCAAACCTTGAATAGAGAACGTACCATCAATCACTTTTACCAATCTTTGGGTGATTAAAGTGATGACCAAGTAGATTGCTGCTGCTGTCGCGTACCAAGTAAATGATTCGTGCGTTGCAGCGGACGTTAGTTGTGCTTGTTTCAGCAAATCTGTTACACCAATTAGCGAAACTAGCGCGGTATCTTTTAGTAACACTAACCATTGGTTGGTTAACCCTGGTAGCGCGTGTCTTACCGCTTGAGGTAACACGATACGAAAGAATGAACATGATTGAGAGATACCAAGCGCGCTTGCTGCTTCTCTCTGCCCTTTGCTAACTGCTTTCAAAGCACCACGGATGGTTTGTGAAGCGTAAGAAGCAAAGATAAGTGACAGTGCAACAACACCAGATAAGAACGGGCTCACTTCTATGAAGTCGCCAGTGATCATGAACAGAACTTGTGTCGAACCAAAGTAGATAAACAGCACGACCAGAATTTCTGGTAAACCACGAACAATCGTCACAAATGCAGTCGTTGGCCATTTGATTGCAATACGACGAGACATCTCACCACTTGCAAACAAAACTGCTAGAACCAATCCAACCAATAGACTTACGAATGCAAGCTGAACTGTCATCCAGCTTGCTTCGACGAGCCCTAAAGAGTAACCCGTTAATTCCATAAATTACTTACCGAAGTACTTGTTGAAGATCTTGTCGTATTCGCCGTTCGCTTTCACTGCTGCAAGTGCAACGTTAAGCTGGTCTACAAGTTCTTGATTGCTCTTGTTTACTGCGATACCAAAGCCGTTACCGAAGTACTCTTGGTTTGTTACTTGGTCGCCAACGTACGTTAGATTGTCTTCTTTCTTAAACCATTCTGCTACAACGGCTGTGTCACCGAATACAGAATCGATACGACCGTTTTTCATGTCGATGAATGCATCTTGGTAGCTTGAGTAAGGTACCGCTGTTACGCCAGTCATTTGCTCAAGTAGGTAGCTCTGGTGAGTAGAACCGTTTTGAACACCAACACGCTTACCTTCTAGTGCTGCTTGGTCTGCTACTTTGCCTTCAAAAGAGATGAATGCTGCAGAGTTATCGTAGTAAGCATTAGAGAAGTTAACTTGTTGAAGACGCGCTTCAGTGATGTCCATTGCTGAAATAGCTGCATCGTAGCGTTTGAATTTAAGTGCAGGGATCAAGCTATCGAATGCTTGGTTGTGGAAAGTACATGTCGCTTTCATCTCTTCACAAAGTGCGTTTGCTAGGTCTACGTCAAAACCTTGGATTTGGTTGTTCTCATCCATATATTCGAATGGTGCGTAAGTTGCTTCCATTGCGAATTTGATTTCTTCTTGAGCTGCTGCGTTAAAAGAAGCAAGGCCGATAAGTGAAGCTAGTAGAATCTTTTTCATTTTGTTACTCCGAATACTGTGTAGTAGCGGCCTGTGGCCATTCTTATAATTTAATTGTTTTAATTGATGTTGTGTTTAGCTAAATCTAGTGAGTCAACTTTCTTTAAATACGTGACTTACTTAATGAGTCAAATACTCGGCAAACTCAGGTGTCTGCGGATTAACGAATGAATCGCTGGTGCCGTGTTCGACGATGTACCCTTTCTCTAGGTACAGAACGTGGCTAGCAATCTTCTTCGCGAAATCGACTTCGTGCGTCACGACCACTTGGGTAATGCCCGTTCCGCTCAATTCTTTAATAATGCTCACGACTTGGTTGGTGATCTCAGGGTCAAGCGCTGCTGTTGGTTCATCAAACAACAACACATCCGGTTTCATCATCAGCGCACGTGCAATCGCAACACGCTGTTGTTGACCGCCAGACAGTTGAAGTGGCCAAGCGTCTGCTTTGTCGGCAAGTTGAAGTGTCTTTAGTACTTCTTGAGCTTGCTTAATCGCTTCTTGCTTATCCAAACCCGCAACTTTGGTTGGTGCTTCAATCAAGTTTTCCATCACCGTCATGTGTGGCCATAAGTTGTATTGCTGGAACACCATGCCGACTTTACGACGAAGTTTAAGCCCCTGCTTCTCTTGGATTTGGCTTGAAAAATCGAATTGCTCGTTCGCAATGTCTAATTCGCCGTTGTCCGCGATTTCAAGCAGGTTCAATACACGCAGTAATGAACTCTTGCCCGCGCCGCTTGGGCCAAGCAATACCAAGGTTTCGCCACTCTCA
Organism: Vibrio splendidus 12E03; assembly: GCF_000272105.2. Lineage (GTDB taxonomy): Bacteria > Pseudomonadota > Gammaproteobacteria > Enterobacterales > Vibrionaceae > Vibrio > Vibrio splendidus_I. The sequence goes on along the minus strand of NZ_AJZD02000030.1, from coordinate 3,194 downwards.
CAGTCAAAACTGATGTCGTGAAGAACTTGGGTATCACCGTATGATTTGTTGATGCTCTTTACTTGAATACTCATGCCACAATACTGCATTAATTATCATTTGTTGGTTATTCTATTCAATCCGATGTTTTATGCAAGAAAAATGTATAAAAAACTACTTTGTTGAATTTTTGTAACAAATATTGCACAAAAAACAGTCGCTATAACTGGTCTTACAACCAAAAATCGCAAGTCATTGATAAATTTAATATCGAGATAAATAGCAAACGTTTTACTATTAATTTATAAATAATTGCATGGTTGCTTGTTTATGTGTGCACTCTCCTATCAACGCCAATTTACTTGCATAAAAATCAGGGTTAAATCCCTTTCTTTCCTGTCGAACTGACTGGGTCAGAATGCTTAGTTTTCCTTTAAGGTCGTTTTGAATTATTCACTTAGTGTTGAGGAAATATTGGAAATTGAGTTTCCTGGGGAGCGTCACAGCGCAATAAATGCTTTAATGGGTTCTATTCTCAACAACAATTACTTCCCAGCGAACAACGCGCAGTACAGGCAATAAGTCATTAACCATAAGTAATTAGCCATAAGCAACAAGCCATCTATTTTTAAAGCGACAACACATTAAGGCAGTCATATGCAAAACGATGTCTCTTCTACGCTCGACTCAACTCAGCGATCGACTCAACAAGCACCAGAACCCAAATCTGAGAAAAAAAGCCTCAGTATTTTGTTTGAGCTGAGTAAATTCATTCAGCCTTATAAAGGTCGTGTTATTGCTGCGTTGATCGCGTTGATCTTCACGGCTAGCTTAACCCTTTCAGTCGGACACGGTATTCGCCTTCTTATCGACCAAGGTTTTAGCCAACAATCACTCTCAGATTTAGGAAGCGCGATTCAATTCATCATGGTCGTGGTTGTGTTGATCTCGATTGGTACTTTCTTCCGTTTCTATTTGGTTTCTTCTGTTGGGGAACGCGTGAGTGCAGACATTCGCTTATCGGTTTTCAATCATGTGGTGACGCTGCATCCGAGTTACTTCGAAACCAATGGCAGTGGCGACATCATGTCGCGCATTACAACGGACACCACTCTGCTTCAAAGCATCATTGGTTCATCGTTCTCTATGGCGATGCGCAGCGCGTTGATGTGTATTGGTGCAATCATCATGCTGTTTGCGACCAATATTAAGCTGACGTTGATTGTATTGGCCTCGGTGCCGTTTATCTTGATTCCGATTCTTGTGTACGGGCGTCGTGTGAGAGCCCTATCTCGCCAAAGCCAAGACTCGATGTCTGATGTCGGGTCTTATGCAGGTGAAGCGATTGAACATATTAAAACAGTGCAAAGCTATAGCCGCGAAGAGCAAGAGAAAGCGTCATTCGCGGTAGAAGTAGAAAAGGCTTATGAGATTGGCCGTCAGCGTGTAAAACAGCGTGCGATTCTTATCTCTGGCGTTATCGTGATTGTATTCAGTGCTATCGCAGGCATGCTTTGGGTTGGCGGCAGTGATGTCATCAACGGCACCATGTCGGCGGGTGATTTAGCGGCGTTTGTGTTCTACGCAATCATGGTTGCCTCGTCATTAGGTACGATTTCAGAAGTGATGGGCGAACTGCAACGTGCGGCAGGTGCAACCGAAAGATTAATCGAGATCCTACAAGTTGAAAGCCATATCGTTGCGCCAGTTGCGAACCCAACTTCGCTTGCTAACGTAACGCCAGAAGTCGCATTTGATGATGTGACCTTCTGTTACCCATCAAGACCAGACCAGCCCGCAACAAGTAACCTCACGCTCACAGCCCATGAAGGCAAAGTATTGGCATTGGTTGGCCCGTCTGGCGCAGGTAAAACCACCCTATTCGAACTGCTACAACGTTTCTACGACCCACAAGTGGGTAAAGTGACGTTAGGCGGCGTTGAACTGAATCAGTTTGACCCTAACGAGCTAAGAAAGCAGATGGCATTGGTGCCACAGCAACCTGCTCTGTTCAGTAACGATGTGTTCCATAACATTCGCTACGGCAACCCGCAGGCAACAGACGAGCAAGTTATCGAAGCGGCCAAGAAGGCACACGCGCACGAGTTTATTCAGAACCTACCAGATGGCTACAATAGCTTTCTTGGTGAACGCGGTGTAAGGCTTTCTGGCGGACAGAGACAACGTATTGCGATTGCACGTGCCATCTTGAAAGATCCAAATATTCTATTGTTGGATGAAGCAACCAGCGCACTAGACAGCGAAAGTGAGCACCACGTACAACAAGCGTTAGAAGAGTTAATGCGTGGCAGAACGACGATTATTATCGCCCATCGATTATCAACAATTAAACACGCCGACCAGATTGCAGTGCTCGATAAAGGACAGCTAGTAGACATCGGCGACCACCAGTCTCTCATCAATAGCTGCGAATTGTACCAACGCTTGGTTGAGCTGCAATTCAAACACCTTAGTGCGTAATCATTGAGTGGATGTGCAACTAAGTCACTGACATTGTGTGGTTTCAAGCTTCAAAAACTTAAATCACACGTGTTGCAGTTTTGTTAATTTAGCGGTAGGGTTTTTATTTCAATAACAACTTATTCCGATGAAGGATAAGTAAATAACGTTAATTACACAGATAAGAATAAGAGAGTTCGCATGGAAGCACTATTATCTGACTACCCGGTAGTAACAGAAATCCCTGTCGCTTGGGGAGAAATGGACGCACTCAATCACGTTAACAACGCCGTATATTTTCGCTATTTCGAAACCGCTCGCTTAGATTTTTTCAAGCACGTTGAGTTGATGGAAGAGATGGCGATTACCAAAGTTGGCCCTGTTCTTGGTGACACTTACTGTAAGTATTTCCGCCCAGTCACGTATCCAGATACCTTGATGGTTGGCTCACGTGTGACCGATATTCAAGATGATCGGTTCACAATGGAATACGCGATTGTCAGTAAGGCTCAACAAAAACTGACCACCGTTGGCACTGCGACTATCGTGATGTTTGATTTTGCTTCGAACCAAAAAGCCCTGCTCTCGCTGCGCTTAACCAATGAAATCGAAAAGATGAACACGTTGAAGAGTCCATGTTTCAAACAAGAAGCCTTGACGGAATAACGTATTCGCTGATTGAGAAAGACTCAGAAAGTTTCAGACATTAAAAAGGCCACTCGATTGAGTTAATGCCGTTCGGATAAGCATTACTG
>NZ_AJZD02000029.1 GCF_000272105.2 Vibrio splendidus 12E03 | reverse complement strand
TCACCACACACCGAAAGCATAAGTTACATGTGCTGCATTTCAATTTTAAATAGTCATTTATATTAAAAGTTACATATAAAAACAAAACAAACAGCATAAGACATTTCGATCTGTAGTCTAAATCATCGAATTACATGCGTCAGCATTTCAATATTCTGGTCATCTAACTGGGTTAACTTAACCGATAATGCTTTAAGCTCTGACGTATTCTCAATGTGAGTACCACCACACGGAATAGACACGAGAGTGTCTGCATTGAGCTGCCATTCCCAGTAACGAGAGTCTGTTAATGCCTCGCCTTCCAGTCTCATTGCTACTGAAGTAGACTCTGCTAGCCAGCCTGCAATCATTTGATTGATGTCGGCTTCAATACCATCAAGGTTTGCTAGCATGTCTGCAACGTTCAAACCACGCTTCTTCAAGGTTTTGCCTAAGCGATACTTATCGGTACACAGCTCTGGAGTCACAAAGCTCGTCACTTGTGCGTAGCTATTGAAGTCGTAACTGCCAAGCGGATCTTTTCTGTCCGCATCTTTACGCCAGTAGCTTTCAGCCAATACTTTATTCAAGGCTAGGAAAGCGATGTGACCAGCACTGTGACCACGGCTCAAACTGGCTTGGTACTCTTTATCAACCGACAACACGACTTCATCGTTAACCTTAATCATAGAAGCAGATGAAGGTAGCTGGTGGACAACAACAAACGCCCACCCTTCCGTATCACGCTTAACAGGGATATCTGCTGCGATATGAAGCTTGCCAGTAGATTGTTCTATAGCACCAACAAGACAGTCTTCAACGGGATATTGCACGTCACCAACATTCACAAAGCCTTGGTCTGCAGGGTGATCGGGCCAAATATGACTCACTGGGTGGAAAGGTGTTAAGTCGGTGATCAGGTAAGTTTTGTTGTCGTCGCTTTCAACGTACAGCGCTTTAGCATTGAGCTGCCAAGCCTGATGACAAAATTGAGTGATGGTTGGTGTGATTGCTGACGCAGATGTAATCAAATCGCTAGTAGTCATATCGTTCTTCTTTTGGAATCTAGTCTGATTCGTTGAGCCATGATGATAAAAACATATTGTTGTGGCTTAACGTGAATTTTGCTTAAAAAAATACCCGAGACAGGCTCGGGTATCAAATCTATTGGAAAGGTTTACTTACGACCTTTAACCATGCTCATCATACGCTTACGTTTACGTTCTTGAGAAATTGTCAGCTTGTTAGTCTTAGCTTCAAATGGGTTCTCGCTGTTCTGGAATTGAATGCGAATAGGTGTACCCATAATTTCTAGTGAACGACGGTAGTAGTTCATCAAGAATCGTTTGTATGAATCTGGCAAGTTACGAACTTGGTTACCGTGGATAACGATAATCGGTGGGTTGTAGCCACCAGCGTGCGCGTATTTCAGTTTCACACGACGGCCACGAACCATAGGCGGTTGGTGATCATCCGTTGCCATTTTCATGATACGAGTCAGAACAGAAGTACCAACACGAGTCGTCGCTGACTTGTAAGCTTCTTGTACAGACTCAAACAAGTGACCAACACCTGTACCGTGAAGTGCAGAGATAAAGTGAATACGTGCGAAATCAACGAAGCCTAAGCGACGGTCTAGCTCTTTCTTAACGCGCTCTTTAACGTCGTTATCTAGGCCATCCCACTTGTTTACGGCAATAACAATTGAACGACCAGCGTTCAACGCAAAGCCTAGCAAGCTTAGATCTTGATCAGAGATGTTTTCGCGAGCATCAATAAGCAGCAATACAACGTTAGCATCTTCAATCGCTTTCAGTGTTTTAACCACTGAGAACTTCTCTACCGTTTCGTTGATGTTTTTACGACGACGAACACCCGCAGTATCGATTAGAACGTATTCACGCTCATCACGCTGCATTGGAATGTAGATAGAGTCACGAGTCGTACCTGGCATATCGTAAACAACCACACGCTCTTCACCAAGAATACGGTTAGTTAGCGTTGATTTACCTACGTTAGGACGGCCAATGATCGCTAGCTTGATCGGTTGATCTTGAAGACGCTTGAATTCTGCTTCAGCTTCTTCTTCTGTAAATTCAACCTGCTCTTCTTCTTCGTCTTCAAACTCAGTTAAATCGCTTACTTCGCCATTCTCAGCTTTTAACGCTTCTGCGAATGGGTTAAGAGCAAGATCAATAAGTGCAGTAACACCACGACCATGCGCCGCAGCGATTTGGTACATGTCTTCTACACCTAGTTGCCAGAAGTCAGCACTTGCAGCATCAGGGTCGATACCATCAACCTTGTTTACTACTAGCATTGAAGGCTTTTCTAGTTGACGTAGGTGCTTAGCAATCGCCACGTCTGAAGGTGTTAGACCCGCACGGCCATCTACCATAAATAGAACGACATCAGCTTCATCAATCGCCGCTAGCGACTGCTCAGCCATTTTAGTTTCAACACCTTCTTCAGTACCGTCGATACCGCCAGTGTCAATAACAATAAAGTCATGCTCGCTAAAATGAGCATGACCGTATTTACGGTCACGCGTTAAGCCAGGGAAATCCGCAACCAATGCATCACGAGTTCGAGTCAATCGGTTAAATAACGTAGATTTACCTACGTTCGGACGCCCTACTAGAGCAACAACAGGTACCATAACAACCTCTACAATTTCTTCTCTAAATGTAGTTATAGGTAAGCACTTGTTCGCAAGTTTAAACTCTTACCTATAACCACACGGTTTATTAATTTTTAACAACAAAACGGCTCCTGGCTGTTACCAACCAGGAGCCGACTGTGAATTATATCACGCTTTTATTGGCTAATCGTTAGTTTCTTTACATCGCCATTGCGAGTCGTCACTAAGTAGCCTTCAGGCAGTTCAATTGGTGCAACCGCAAAGCCGCTATCATCGACAAGCTGTTGTGCAACAAACTCACCCGATGAACGATCCAACCAGTGCAGATAACCTTCAGTATCACCCACGACCACATAACCATTAATAATAGCAGGTGCTGTCAGTAAGCGGTTTTCTAACAATGGAGTGCTCCACAGTTCAGTACCACTACGCGCATCAACCGCAACCACATGGTCTTTGTCGGTAACAACGAACAAACGGCTGCCATCACTTGCTAAATCAATCGCTGATGAGTAGTTACGTTTCCAAATTGGCTTACCAGAACGAAGGTCGATAGCAATCAGCTGACCATTGATACCTACGGTATACAGGGTGCCACCAAGAACAATTGGAGATGCATCAACATCAACCAAACGATCAATTTCCGTTGCACCTTTTGGTGTGCCTACTGGCTGTTGCCAAATAAGCTGACCACGGTCAACGATAGCCGCAGCTAGACGACCATTTGCTGTGCCCCAGAATACACCACCAGAAACCGCAACAGGCGAGCTGTCGCCACGCAGTGTTAGGCTTGGTACTTCCGTACTGATGGTCCATTTTTGTTCACCGCTTGCTTGATCTAACGCGATCAACATACCGCGACTGGTATGAACAATGACCATGTTGCTATCAGTTGCTGGGGATGCAAGCACCTCGCCATTCACTGATACACGCCACAGCTCTTCACCGGTCGATTCTTCCAGTGCGATCACTTCGCCATTTTCAGAACCAACAAATACTTTACCGTAAGCCGCCGTTAGGCCGCCTGATAAACGAGCCAGTACGTCTTTCTCAAGATCGACTTTCCACAGCTCTTTGCCTGTATCAGGATCAAGCGCTTTAACCAGACCTTCACGGCTTGCAACAAACACTTTGTCGTAAGCCAATTCTGGCGTTAGTTTTGAAAAGTAATGACCAACACCATCACCAACCGACGTCGACCATTCCTGACTAGGAGTGAACTCGCTGTTTACCGTTGGTACTGGAGCCATGATTACGGTGTCTTCTTCACCCGCACAGCCAGCTAGTAGGCCAAGAGCAATCGCACACAACGCCGCTTTTGGAAACATCTTCTTCATTCAAAGCGCCTTATTTAGCTAGGTCGTCAAGTTTGATTTGAAGCGTTTGGCTAGCGTCAACAGCTTGCTGTGCTTCTGTGTAAGCACTGTATGCTGCGTCAGTGTCGCCTTTACGAAGTGAGATATCACCACGCAGTTCGGCAACACGGCCTTTCCAAGATTCATCTGTCATAGCAGCAAGATCAGTCAGTGCTGCGTCAAATTCACCTTGCTCAGCTTTAATACGTGCAACACGGTAAGTAAGTAGTGGCGCAAGTGCCGCGTCCTTAGTTGCCGATTTTGCCCACTCTAGCTGTTCAAGTGCTGCTGCTAGCTCACCTGCTTGTACTTGTACTTTTGCCAATTGCATAGCAGCAAGTACTGAGTACTCAGCGTCTTTGTTTGCGTCGATGAAAGCTTGAATATCAGATTGAGCATCAACGCCCTTAGTATCAAGAGCTGAAATTACAGAGGTGTAGCCTTCTGAAGCTGCTTCACGCGCTTCAACGACTGAATCTTGGTAATAGCGCCAGCCAAATAGACCACCTAAACCAATAACCGCACCAAAGATTACGGCTTTACCGTTCTCTTTCCACCAATCTTTAATGGCTTCAACTTGTTGCTCTTCGCTATCGTAAAGTTCCACTTCCTGTCCTCTTTAATTCTTTAAACGCCAGCATAGTGCTGACGTTAGTATTCATTATGAGCGTTTGCTCAATGGCTAATTAGATTAGCGCAGCAACTTTCTCTGCAACGTCCGTTTGAGACACGGTTTCTTGCTCGCCGCCAACCAGATCTTTTAGCACAACTGTATTGTCAGCAACTTCGTTCTCACCAAGTACCAGCGCCACAACAGCACCTACTTTGTCAGCACGTTTGAATTGCTTCTTGAAGTTACCACCACCGAAGTGGTTCATTACACGTACGCCTTCAACAGTGTCGCGTAATTGATTCGCTAACTGCATGCCCGCGATCATAGTACCTTCGCCAGCAGCAACTACGTATACATCAACGCTACGGCGAACTTCTGTAAGCTCTAGCGTTTCCATCATAAGAACTAGACGCTCTAGACCCATTGCGAAACCAACCGCATTGGTTGCTTTGCCGCCTAGTTGCTCAACAAGGCCATCGTAACGGCCACCACCACATACTGTACCCTGAGCACCAAGGCTGTCTGTGATCCACTCAAATACAGTGCGGTTGTAGTAATCTAGGCCACGTACTAGACGCTCATTAACTTGGTATTCGATACCAACAGCGTCAAGAAGTTCACACAAACCAGCAAAATGTTGCTTCGATTCTTCACCTAGATATTCAGATAGTCGAGGTGCGTCACCTAAGATAGCTTGAACGTCTGGGTTCTTAGTATCTAGTACACGAAGTGGGTTGGTGTGCATGCGACGTTTGCAGTCTTCATCTAGCACATCGATGTGTTGCTCAAGGAAAGCCACTAACGCTGTGCGGTAGCTTACGCGATCTTCTTGAGAACCAATTGAATTCAGCTCTAGACGAACATGCTTGTCGATACCTAGCTCACGCCATAGACGTGCTGTCATCATGATAAGTTCTGCGTCAACGTCTGGACCGTCTAGGCCAAACACCTCAACACCACATTGGTGGAATTGACGGTAACGACCTTTTTGAGGACGCTCGTGACGGAACATCGGGCCCATGTACCATAGGCGCTGTTCATCACGGTTGATAAGGCTGTTTTGAATACATGAACGTACACAACCCGCTGTGCCTTCTGGACGCAGCGTTAGGCTATCGCCATTGCGGTCATCAAAAGTGTACATCTCTTTAGAAACAACGTCTGTCTCTTCACCAACTGCACGGCTAAATAGGTTTGTTTCTTCAACGATAGGCATACGTACTTCGTTGTAACCGTATGCGCTCACCACGTTTTTAACTGCACTTTCTACTTTCTGCCACAGTGGTGATTGAGTTGGAAGGCAGTCGTTCATGCCTCGAATTGCTTGGATATTTTTAGCCACAGTATTTATTCCGTAATTTCTCACGACCAGGTGTTAGAGCGAATAGACAAACACACCCCATCGCGTTGTATTAATCTTCTAAGTTTTCTACATCTATGCGATTTGCTTTATCAAGCACTGACGCTTTTGCACGAATCTTAGCTTCAAGTTTGTCGACAAGGTCATCGTTGTCGAAGCGCTCTTTCTGACGCTTACCGTCTTCGTAGAAGGCACTCTTACGTGCACTACCAGCTAAACCTAAGTGAGACACTTCAGCTTCACCAGGGCCGTTAACCACACAACCGATGATAGATACATCCATTGGAGTAATCACGTCTTCTAGGCGTTCTTCAAGGGCATTAACGGTGTTAATAACATCGAACTCTTGACGAGAACAGCTCGGGCACGCAATGAAGTTGATGCCACGCGAACGAATGCGCAAAGATTTAAGAATATCAAAGCCAACTTTGATCTCTTCAACAGGATCTGCCGCTAGCGAGATACGCAGCGTATCGCCGATACCTTCAGAAAGAAGCATACCTAAACCTACCGCTGACTTCACAGAGCCTGCACGCGCACCACCCGCTTCGGTAATGCCAAGGTGAAGAGGTTGATCAATCTGCTTAGCCAGCAAACGGTAAGAACCGACAGCAAGGAAGACATCAGACGCCTTAACGCTGACTTTGAATTGATCAAAGTTCAGACGGTCTAGGATATCGACGTGGCGCATTGCTGATTCAACAAGCGCTTCAGCTGTAGGTTCTGTGTATTTCTCTTGGATCTCTTTCTCAAGAGAACCGCCGTTAACACCAATACGAATCGGAATATTCATATCACGTGCACAATCAACAACTGAGCGGATACGGCTTTCGTTACCGATGTTACCTGGGTTGATACGCAGACAGTCAACGCCGTATTCCGCCACTTTAAGTGCGATACGGTAGTCGAAGTGAATATCAGCAACCAAAGGAACAGAGACCTGCTGCTTGATTAGCTTAAAGGCTTCAGCGGCATCCATAGTCGGTACGGATACGCGAACGATATCAGCGCCAACTTTTTCCAGAGCTCTAATTTGAGCAACGGTTGCGGCTACGTCTGTTGTTCTTGTGTTGGTCATGGATTGCACAGCAATAGGTGCACCATCACCGATCGGCACATCACCCACATAAATACGGGTTGATTTGCGACGAATAATAGGAGATTCGTGTTGCATATTAACTCTAAGGTAAGGTTATTCTGGCTACTTTGCCTGAAGTATACCCAGAAAGGTCGACAGGTTCACTTGCAAATGTCATTGATACGCCTTCTGGCGCACCTAGAATCACTTTATATGGCGCAGTTCCTGATAGATTTAGTGACTGACCCGCTTTTTTGATGCCCGTTGACAAGGTTTTGCCGGTCGCATCTTTAACTTGAATCCAACAGTCTGCAGTAAACTGCATCGTTAGCGCTTTGGTTGCCACTTCAGGTGTTGGCGTTGTTTCAGGAGCAGTTGTTGCTTCAACGGTTTCTAATTCAACAGCTGATTCTGCGTCGACTGCTGGTTGTTCATCGGTCACGTCAAGTGCAGCTGAAGTATTTGCCGCATCACTGATTGCAGCAAGGCCTTCAGTATCTTCTATCACAGAAGCAGCAGCGTCGTTTTGCTCAGCTTCAATCACATCTAAAGAGGCGAACTCCGGGTCCAGTGACTCTTCCACCGCAAGCTCTTCTGAACTTTCAGTGTTAGCCAGAGATTGAGATAGGGTGTCTTGTTGTTGATTCTGCCACCACCACAGTGAAGAGATACCGACGATAACTGCAAAGATACCCCAAGTCAGCAGCATAATACGGCTGTTGTGCTTTTCTGTTTTCGTCTTACGAGAAAAGCTCAGCATTTCTTGATCTTCATGTTGAGCATCACCAGAGTGGCGAAGCGCGTTCAGTACCACTTTTTCATCAAGATTGACGTATTTCGCGTATGAACGGATGTAACCACGCATAAAGGTTGCGACTTGGTCTGACTCAAATTGGTTTTCTTCAATCTGTTGAATTAAAGAGATGCGTAGTTTTAGGCGATCCGAGATCTGCTTTTGTGTTAAACCAAGAGCTTCTCGTTGATTTTTCAGTAGCGTCCCCGCTTCTAGAGCTGGAGCGATTGGTTCTTGCGTTTGTGTGTCGTGTTCTGTGTTCATAGAGAGTGAACTTCTAAAGTATTATCGCAGGTTGAGGAGAGCGTTTTCTTATTGTCGTTTAAGCTCAATCTAACAACCCACGTTATGTGGAATTTTTCCTGCTATCTAAATCATCAACCCTTAAAGGCGAACATCATTCATTTGTTATGGATGACCTTCTCAGGAAGCTAGTTTATCAAGTAGCCAACCTAAATAGACATATTGATGATCAGTAGCAAGCGAGCACTTAAATTAATTTAAGATTAGTTAATCATAAGCTAATGCCATTACAAGGCAAAAACACTTTAAACAAAATTTACCGTCAGCTCATGGTTTTGTCCAAAATTTGACGAAAAATGTAAGAAAGCGTGGGCAAGAAGTCCAAAAAATCAAAAACTGTACCCCAGAAAAGCAACAAGCCAGAAGTAGGACTTCTGGCTTGTTTAGGTTCTAATCGCGTTTTATACCGCTTTTACTTCAATCACACCACCGGCAATCAAGTTCGCTTCAGAGGCTGCTTTGATCATTTTGGTACGTTTGGTTCTATCAATCACATCACCGACTAACTGACCACACGCGGCATCAATATCATCACCACGAGTCTTACGAACGGTTACTGTGTAGTTGTATTCCATCAGCGTTTTTTGGAAGCGATCAATACGAGAGTTGCTTGGCTTCTTATAAGGCGAACCCGGGTAAGGGTTGAATGGAATCAAGTTGATCTTACAAGGCGTCTCTTTCATTAGCTCTGCAAGTTCACGTGCGTGGTCCATATCATCATTCACATGATCCAATAGCACGTACTCAACCGTTACTTTACCGCGGTTAGCGTTTGAAGATGCAATGTAACGACGAACAGATGCTAGGAAGTCTTGAATATCCCAACGGTCGTTGATCGGCATGATTTGGCTACGTAGTGCATCGTTTGGCGCGTGTAGAGAAATAGCCAATGCTACATCGATGTTGTCTGTCATTTGGTCAAGGCCAGAAACAACACCAGAAGTTGATACAGTTACACGACGCTTAGACAGTGCGAAACCTAGATCATCAAGCATGATTTCTAATGATGGCATTAGGTTCTTCATGTTCAATAGAGGCTCGCCCATACCCATCATTACAACGTTAGTAATTGGACGACGACCGGTTTCTTTTTCTAGGCCGATTTCGCGAGATGCACGCCAGATTTGGCCAACAATCTCTGAAACTTTTAGGTTACGGTTAAAGCCTTGTTGAGCTGTAGAGCAGAACTTACATTCAAGAGCACAACCAACCTGTGAAGATACACACAGCGTCGCACGGTCACCATCTGGGATGTATACCGTTTCAACGTCTTGGTCGCCAACGCTCATCGCCCATTTAATTGTGCCATCTGAAGAGTGTTGAGCTTCAGAAACAACAGGTGCCACAATTTCACAACGACGTTGAAGTTTCTCACGTAACTTTTTGTTGATGTTGTTCATTTGTTCGAAGTCATCGACACCGAAGTGATAAATCCACTTCATCACTTGCTCTGCTCGAAATGCTTTCTCATTCAGTTCTTCTGTGAAAAATTTACGAAGACCTTTACGATCAAAATCGAGTAGATTGACTTTAGCTGTGGTCATGATGCCTCTCAATGACGGAACAATAATTAAGGGCGCGAATTGTACAGGCTTTACGCAACTTCAACAAGCATTGTAAAACCCTGTGTTTATTAAGACATTCAAACTTAAGCGATTAAAATTTGAACAGTTGTATTTATCGGCCTGATATTAGCCAATTTAAATAAAAGATTCCCGATTGCACTCCTTCGTCGCTTTCGGGAATGACGACTAAATTGATTATCGAGAGCGTAAAATCCACTTACAAAAAAGGCCTCACCGAAGTGAAGCCTTTAGAATCATTTGCTGTGCCGATTATTGAGCTGGGCGTGGGCAAATTTCAGATTCTGGGAAGAAGAATTCGATTTCGCGAGCTGCAGACTCAGGGCTGTCGCTGCCGTGTACAGAGTTGTAACGCATGCTGATTGCGTAGTCAGCACGGATAGTGCCGCAAGCCGCTTCTTCTGGGTTAGTTTTACCCATTAATTCACGGTAACGAGCGATAGCGTTTTCGCCTTCAAGCACTTGAACCATGATAGGACCAGAAGTCATAAACTCTTTAAGAGCCGGGAAGAACTCTTTACCTTCGTGTTCAGCGTAGAAGCCACTCGCTTGCTCTTCAGTTAGACGAACCATCTTAGCAGCAATAATTTCTAGGCCTGCTTTTTCGATACGGTGGTAGATTTCACCAACAAGGTTACGCTTAACTGCATCCGGCTTAACAATTGAGAACGTTCTTTCTAGAGCCATAGGGATTCCTTCACTTCATTTTTTTGTTATTAAATACTGAAATTACTGAGATCTTTCAATCTTAGCTTTATGAATGAGCGGCACAAAATACCGCTCACTCTTATTATTATTTTGCTTGGTCAACAAGAAGACGAGCAAGTGTACGAACACCCATACCCGTTGCGCCTGCCGCCCACTTATCACTTGCTGATTTACGGTAGGTACCCGCGCAATCCATGTGAATCCAACCTTTTTTGTAGTCGTCTACAAAGTAAGAAAGGAACGCAGCGGCTGTACTTGCACCCGGCGTGTAATCGCCCGTGCTGATGTTTGAAAGATCAGCAAAGTTTGAAGGCAACATGCCACGGTGGAAATCAGCAAGAGGCAATGGCCATAGGCCTTCTTTCTCTTGGTTTGCCGCCGTTAGCGCTTGATGAGAAAGCTCATCGTCAAAACTTAATAGTGCGTGGTAGTCGTTACCTAATGCATTTTTAGCAGCGCCTGTTAGCGTTGCACAGTCGATGATCAGCTCTGGGTTTTGTGCACTTGCGTACATCAGACCATCAGCAAGTACCAAGCGACCTTCCGCATCAGTATTCATGATCTCAACGGTCTTACCATTTTTGTAAGTAATGATGTCGCCAAGCTTCAATGCGCGACCAGAGATCATGTTCTCTGCGCAACATAGAATAAGCTTGATACGCTTATTCAGACCACGTTCAATCGCTAGACCTAAACCACCAGTAATCGTTGCTGCGCCGCCCATGTCAGCCTTCATCGCTGTCATGAATTGACCTGGTTTAATGCTGTAACCGCCAGAGTCGAACGTAATACCTTTACCTACTAAACAAGCAAACACTGGTGCGTTTTCGTCGCCTGTTGGGTTGAAGTCCAGTTGCAGCATTGCAGAGGTACGCTCAGAGCCACGACCTACCGCGTAGATGCCTTCCCAACCTTCAGTTAGGAGATCTTTGTCTTTAACGATTTTTGCTTTTACTGTGCCCGCTGGCGCCACTGATTTGATGTATTCAGCTGCCATCGTCGCTAATTGACGAGGCGCCACTTCTTCAGCGGTTTTGTTGATAATGTCACGCGTCCAATCAGTCGCACGGATGCGAGCTTCTAGCTCAGCTTGGTCGGCTTCTGAAAGTGCATCCCATTCCAATGCATTCTTTTTCTTTGGTCCACGGTAGCCTTGGTAGAAAGCCCAAACGCTTTCTAGATCCCAACCTTCACCACGAAGTGAAACGAATGCGATACCTTGTCCGTCAAGCGTACGACCAGCACGTTGAACCGCACCTAGATCGTGGCCTTCACCAATGTGAATTGTCGCTCCTGCTTCTGAGAACGATAAAATAGCTCTTGCTCCCCACTGAGGCTGGGCAGCTTCTTGACTTAAAAATACTGACATCTGTGTAGACATGATTTCTCCTTGTCACGAACCACTTTGAGTGTGTGATTCTGATTATTTTTTATTAGCGCACTGATGTTAGCATTATGTAGGAGGAAAATGTCATTTTGATAAAAAAACGGACCATAAGGTCCGCTTTTTTTAGTAAGAATTGTTAACTTGGCTGCGTTTTATATTGGACTGATGCCAACCCGCGACCAAATCATCAGATAAGAGGATTAATCCATCTCATCCATCCAGCACAAAATAATAGCCTCTAAGATTTTTTCATTCGAGTGGTTAGGCTCGTCATCAAACTCTTCAAGGTCTAGCACCCATTGATGCAGATCGGTAAAACGTACCGTTTTAGGATCAGTATCAGGGTACAAATCACATAGCTCAATTGCGATGTCTCGCGAATCAATCCACTTCAAGCTCATAACACTTCCTTATATTTATTAGCGACGCTTGGTCACCTTTATGATCTATATTCTAGGCCAATTTTCTTAGTATGTTTGTCTAAGCAATAGCTCTCTCAGTCATCACTATATTAGCCATGACTGAAAACAGGTTCTTAGTGGTCTTCAGAAGCCAGGTTCAACGTGTACTTTGGAATCTCTACAACAAGATCCGTATCAGCCACTTTTGCTTGGCAGCCAAGGCGAGATTCCATCTCTAAGCCCCATGCCTTATCTAGCATGTCGTCTTCTAGGTCATCACTCTCTTCTAAAGAATCGAAGCCTTCACGAATCACGACGTGACATGTTGTACATGCACACGATTTTTCACATGCGTGTTCAATACCAATACCGGCCTTCAATGCAACATCAAGAACCGTCTCACCAGTTTTTGCTTCTAAAACAGCGCCTTCTGGACATAGATCTTCGTGAGGTAAAACAATAATCTTTGGCATGTTTATCTATTCTCTAACTATTAAATATTATCGACTGACTGACCTGACAGTGCAGCACGAATTGATTTATCCATACGACGAGAAGCAAAGTCTTGGCTCGCTTTGTCGGTATTCTTAATTTCTAGTTCAATGGCATCAGCGTTGTCGCCATTACGCACTTCAATCAGTGCTTCAATCGCTTGAACAAGTTGTTGTTTGCCTTGCTCATCAAGTAGCTCGTCACCGTCGGCTTGCATTGCAGCGATAAGGCCTTCGATAACGCGATCCGCTTCTACGCGTTGCTCAGCAAGAGCACGCGCTTGCATGTCTTCTTTTGCAAACGTCATCGAATCTTTCAGCATGCTAGCCACTTCGTTGTCGCTTAGACCGTAAGAAGGCTTAACTTGGATTTCAGCTTGAACGCCAGTGCTCTTCTCCATTGCGGTAACCGATAGTAGGCCATCAGCATCCACTTGGTAAGTCACACGAATATGAGCAGCACCTGCAGTCATCGGCGGGATGCCTTTCAGAGCAAAACGAGCCAGTGAACGACAGTCGTCAACCATCTCACGTTCGCCTTGCACGGTGTGTACTGTCATTGCAGTTTGACCGTCTTTGAAGGTGGTAAATTCTTGTGCGCGAGCAACAGGGATCGTGGTGTTACGAGGAATGATCTTTTCGACCAAGCCGCCCATGGTTTCGATACCAAGAGACAGAGGGATAACGTCCAGTAGTAGCATTTCAGAGTCAGGCTTATTACCCACTAGGATATCCGCTTGAATCGATGCACCAATCGCAACCACTTCATCAGGGTTAATGCTGGTTAGTGGCAGACGACCAAAGAAGTCGCCGACCATTTCACGTACAAGTAATGTGCGAGTTGAACCGCCGACCATCACAACTTCTAGAACTTCATCTGCATCAACTTCCGCATCTTTTAGTGCACGACGGCATGAAAGCAGTGTTTTCTTAACGAGCGGTTTGATGATCTCTTCAAACTCTTCACGAGTTAATGAACCAGACCAACCTAGTACGTTAACATCAACGCTTTCCGCTTCAGATAAGCCAATCTTCGCTTCTGTTGCGGCATCTAGAAGAATACGATTCTGTTCTGCTGTTAGCTCTGATAAGCCCATTTGTTCTTGGAAATAATCCGCAACTAAATGGTCAAAGTCGTCGCCGCCTAATGCAGAGTCACCACCTGTTGCTAAAACTTCGAAGACACCTTTAGATAGGCGTAGGATAGAGATATCAAACGTACCGCCACCTAAGTCATAAACAGCAATTACCCCTTCTTTACCTGAATCCAGGCCGTAAGCAATCGCAGCGGCAGTCGGTTCATTAAGAAGACGTAACACGTGAAGACCAGCAAGTTGCGCCGCGTCTTTCGTACCAGCACGCTGTGCATCATCAAAGTAAGCAGGAACGGTAATAACAGCACCAGATAGCTCACCACCGAGTGTTGACTCAGCACGTTGACCTAGCGCTCGCAGAATGTCTGCAGATACTTGAATTGGGTTCTTGTTACCTTGCTCTGTGCGAATCACAGGCAAACCATTATCACTTTCTTCAAATTGATATGGCAGAGATGGGTATCGCTGTTGAATATCTGACAGTGAACGACCGATTAGTCGCTTAACTGAGATAATGGTATTTTTAGGATCAGTCTGTGCATTTGCACGAGCTTCATCACCAGTCGTGTACGACTCTGACGTATAGTGAACAACGGAAGGAAGAATACTGCGACCTTGTTGATCAACCAGTGTGCTCGCCTCACCACTGCGCACTGCCGCAACCAATGAGTTTGTTGTACCTAAATCAATACCCACAGCAAGCTTGTGCTGGTGAGGAGCGGCGCTTTGCCCTGGTTCTGCAATCTGAAGTAGTGCCATGGATGTGTCCTTGTTATACGAACTAGCCGATCAGACGATCTTCAACTAACTCGATTTCATTCTTTAATTTTGCAATAAACTTAAGCTTTCTTACTCGGTCTGCAGCTTCTAACCAAGCCTCACTGTCTAGTTCTTGTTGGATAGCGCTTAATTGTTGTTTATACATTTTGCTAACCTTTCCTTCAAATGCAAACAAAGCATCTTCAGGTTCAGAACTGTCGGCGATGTCTTCAAGCTCTTCACGCAATTCCATTTGCTCCATCAGGAACATAGGATCTTGCAGGGTCTGCTGCTCACCACGAATATCCTCACCATGTTGCACTAACAGGTATTCAGCTCGGCTGATTGGATTCTTCAATACCTGATACGCATCATTGATTTGCGCTGCTTTTTGCACGGCTAATAGGCGATCACGCTCAGAAGCAGTGGCAAATTTATCAGGGTGGAATTGGCGTTGCAGATCTCTAAACTGAGAAGAAAGAAGGCTACCATCCAGTTGAAACTGAAGTGGTAGCCCAAATAATTCGAAATGATTCATGTAACGGTGGTCCTAAGTTTAGGCTCTTCAATCAGAGCCTAATTTTATTCTTCGCTCACTATAAACGCTTAACGATTGAGGCGTTTATACGTTGAAGCTCTCACCACAACCACATTCGCCTTTCGCGTTAGGGTTGTTGAATTCAAAACCTTCGTTTAGGCCTTCTTTTACGTAATCAAGCTCAGTACCGTCTAGGTAAACTAGGCTCTTTGGATCAATGATGACCTTAACACCTGAATGCTCAAACACTTCGTCTTCTTCGTTAAGCTCATCAACGAATTCCAGTACATACGCCATGCCCGAACAGCCAGTAGTTTTTACCGCTAAGCGCAACCCGATACCTTTACCTCGGTTATCTAGGAAAGCTTGAACTCGGCTTGCTGCCGTATCTGTCATGGTGATGGCCATACTACAACCTTGTGTTTTATATAAATTAAGAACTCAGGGGGAGCACAAAGGATGCTCCCAAATATTGCTTATTTTTTGTGGTTACTTAATGAAGCAATTAACGCTTCTTTTTGTAATCCGCAACTGCTGCTTTGATTGCATCTTCAGCAAGAATTGAACAGTGAACTTTCACTGGTGGCAACTCTAGTTCTTCTGCGATTTCAGAGTTTTTGATAGCCGCTGCTTCATCAATACTTTTACCTTTAACCCACTCTGTTACTAGTGAGCTAGAAGCGATTGCGCTACCGCAACCGTAAGTTTTGAATTTTGCATCTTCGATAATGCCTTCTGGCGTTACCTTGATTTGCAGTTTCATTACGTCACCACAAGCTGGTGCGCCAACCATGCCGCTACCTACACTTGGGTCTTCTTTATCAAACGAACCTACGTTACGTGGGTTTTCGTAGTGATCAATTACTTTTTCGCTATATGCCATGATAGTTACCTCGAATCCTCTATTTCCGTGAGATTAGTGATGAGCCCACTCAACAGTGTTCAAATCAATCCCTTCTTTATACATATCCCATAGAGGAGACATGTCGCGTAATTTGTTTACCGCTACACGAATTTGTGCAATCGCGTAGTCGATTTCTTCTTCCGTTGTGAAACGGCCGAATGAGAAACGTACTGAGCTGTGTGCCAGTTCATCGTTCAGACCAAGAGCACGTAGAACGTATGAAGGCTCTAGGCTTGCTGATGTACATGCAGAGCCTGATGATACTGCTAGGTCTTTTAGAGACATAAGCAGAGACTCACCTTCAACGAAAGCAAAGCTCACGTTTAGGTTGTGTGGTACACGTTGGTCTAGGTCGCCGTTTACCGTTACCGCTTCTAGATCTTGAACACCTTTCAATAGGCGCTCACGAAGTGCTAGTGCGTGATCGTAATCTTTCTGCATGTCTTGCTTAGCAACAGCACAAGCTTCGCCCATACCCACGATTTGGTGAGTAGCAAGCGTACCTGAACGGAAACCACGCTCATGACCGCCGCCGTGCATTTGCGCTTCAAGACGAATACGTGGCTTACGACGAACGTAAAGTGCACCGATACCTTTAGGACCATACATTTTGTGGGCTGAAAGTGAGATTAGGTCAACTTTCATCTCTTGTACGTCTAGTGGGATTTTACCCGCAGACTGCGCCGCATCAACGTGGAAGATGATCTTGCGTGAACGACATAGTTCGCCGATTGCAGAGATATCTTGGATTACACCAATCTCGTTGTTAACGTGCATAATAGAAACTAGAACAGTGTCTTCACGCATTGCAGCTTGTAGCTTGTCTAGATCGATGATGCCGTTTGCTTCTGGCTCAAGGTAAGTTACCTCAAAACCTTCACGCTCTAGTTGGCGACATGGATCAAGAACTGCTTTGTGTTCTGTTTTGCACGTAATTACGTGCTTACCTTTCTTCTCGTAAAAGTGCGCTGCACCTTTAATCGCAAGGTTATCTGACTCTGTAGCACCAGAAGTGAAAACAATTTCACGTGGGTCTGCATTTAGTAGGTCAGCAATTTGCTCACGAGCATTATCTACTGCTTCTTCTGCCTGCCAGCCGTAACGGTGTGAACGAGATGCAGGGTTACCGAAGTTACCGTCCATCGTCATGCACTGAACCATTTTCTCAGCAACTCGTGGATCGACTGGGCATGTAGCTGAATAGTCAAAGTAAATAGGCAGTTTCATTTTCTACTCCAATGTAAAAACTGACCGCTAAGAGCGGGCATTAACACCGTGAGGTGCTGCACTAATCGTTGTAGTGCTCGTATTTTTATGTGCAAAACCATTATTAACCGCAAGATCGATATCTTGACGATCAGAAATCTCTAAAACTTCGTTATCTTTCATTAGCTCACCGAGCGTAATGTCGTTTAAGAAGCTGCTGATTCGGGAGCTTAAATCACGCCATAGGGTGTGAGTTAAACAACGACTGCCACCTTGGCAATCTGCTCGACCGTGACACTTAGTTGCATCCACTGATTCGTCTACTGCAGCAATTACAGTTCCGACAGCGATGTCGCTCGCTTCAGCACCTAAACGGTAACCACCGCCAGGACCACGAACACTAGCAACTAAGCCAGCTTTACGTAACTTAGAAAATAGCTGTTCTAAGTAAGATAACGAGATGCCTTGTCGCTCTGAAATATCAGCCAGAGGAACTGGGCTTTTTTGCGAATGCAGTGCTACATCTAGCATAGCTGTTACCGCATATCTTCCTTTAGATGTAAGTTTCATATCACACCGTATCCACATTGTTTATGTGGTTGGAATCTTCCCATACCCGACTAAATTGGTCAAGTATTTAGTTGACTATTTTAGTCAGGTATTCGCCCTTATTGTTTGCATGGGCTTTATTTGTCGCTTTTGCTCTTCTCAATTGAAGTCAAAATGCCGCGTAGAGTGTTGATCTCTTGCAACTCTGGACGAGCTCGACTGAACAGACGACGTAGTTTATTCATCACCTGACCCGGCTTATCCTTAGAGATAAATTGGGTATCAATGATCACTTTTTCAAGGTGCTCATAGAACATTTCTAGTTCTTCGTGACGAGGGTACTCATCTTGTTGCTGTGGCTGATATTGGCTAGCGACCATATCAAGGTGAGCTACACGCACTTCGTAGCTCAGAGTCTGCACTGCCATTGCTAGGTTTAGCGAGCTGTATTCAGGGTTAGCTGGGATACATACATGGAAGTGGCACTTCTGAAGCTCATCGTTAGTCAAGCCAGTACGTTCACGGCCGAACACTAATGCGACTGGGTGCTTTTGGCCTTCAATCGCAAACTTTTGTCCACACTCACGAGGCTCAAGCATTGGCCATTCAAGCGTACGTGAACGTGCACTCGAACCAACCACCAAACCACAGTCTTTTACGGCTTCGTCTAATGTAGAAACGATGGTCGCGTTTTCTGCGATGTCACCTGCACCCGCAGCCAGTGCTAAGGTCTGCTCGTCAACTTCACATTGAGGGTCTACAAGAACTAATTGACTCAAACCCATCACTTTCATTGCGCGAGCTGCTGATCCGATATTTCCCGAATGAGACGTACCAACCAGAACGACTTTTACATTGTCTAACATGCTATATGACACCACTTTAAAAATAATCGCGAGATATTAACACATAGCAAAGTAAAATGGTCAGACCCTTCGCGTAATGTGAAACCAAGAGTTCAAAAAATAACCACTTCCATTTTGGTAAAACTTTGGTATACTCGCCGCCGCTTTAAATTGTTCTTTAACATCTTGTGGGAAAAACCATATGCATCCAATGCTAAACATTGCGATACGCGCTGCGCGTAAAGCTGGCAACCATATTGCTAAATCTCTAGAAACAACTGATAAGATCGAATCGTCTCTAAAAGGTAACAACGATTACGTTACTAACATTGCTCAAGAAGCTGAGTACATGATCATTGAGACAATCAAAGCATCTTACCCAGAGCACAGCATTATTTCTGAAGAGAAAGGCCTGACTGAAGGTAAAGACTCTGATGTACAATGGAGCGTTGACCCACTAGATGGCACCAACAACTTTGTAAAAGGTTTCCCTCACTTCTCTGTATCTATCGCTGTTCGCATGAACGGTCGTACAGAAGTTGCTTGTGTTTATGACCCAATGCTAAACGAGCTATTCACAGCTCAACGTGGCGCTGGCGCTCAACTTAACAACGCTCGTATGCGTGTTACTCAACTAAAAGACCTTCAAGGTACTATTCTAGCGACTGGTTTCCCATTCAAGCAAAAACAACACTCTGAATCTTTCATGAAGATCATCTCTGGTCTATTCATCGACTGTGCTGATTTCCGTCGTACAGGTTCTCCTGCTCTTGACCTATGTTACCTAGCAGCTGGCCGTGTTGATGGTTACCTAGAGCTTGGCCTTAAGCCATGGGATCTAGCAGCTGGCGATCTAATCGCTCGTGAAGCTGGTGCTATCATGACTGACTTTGCTGGCGGTACTGATTACATGACTTCTGGTAATGTTGTTGCTTCAAGCGCACGTGGTGTTAAGTCTATTCTTAAGCACGTTCGTGAGAACGCTAACGAAGGTATGCTGAAGTAATTCAGACCTTACGTTAACGCTCCCTGTTTCAAGGGCGCATAGAAATTCCAAAGCCTCGCTATATAGCGAGGCTTTTTTGTATCTGCGATTTGAGAGATACGAGATATGACTCTTAACAGTATGTGCAACTCAATTCGCCAATAAATTGTGTTGAGCTTATCGACAAGATACAGACGTAAAAAAACCGCTAGTTGCCTAGCGGCTTTTTTGGTTTAGCGAAACGTATTAAGCCAAGGCCTAAGGCATCTCGTCAAACTCTTCACCTTCTTTGTCCACTTGTGGTGGCATTAGGTGTTCACGCGTAATACCCAACTTCATAGCTAGTGCAGATGCAACGTAGATAGAAGAGTAAGTACCAACCGTAATACCCAATAGAAGTGCAGTCGCGAAGCCGTGGATCATAGCGCCGCCCTGAACGAACAGTGCGATAACTACGAATAACGTGGTACCAGAAGTGATCAATGTACGGCTCAATGTTTGTGTGATTGAGCTGTTCAGTACTTCAGGTGCTTCACCCTTACGCATCTTACGGAAGTTCTCACGAATACGGTCGAATACAACAATGGTATCGTTGAGGGAGTAACCGACGACCGTTAGCAAGGCTGCTACGATGGTAAGGTCGACCTCAATTTGCATTAGAGAGAACACACCCAGAGTGATGATAACGTCGTGCGCCAGTGCTAATACTGCACCCGCAGCCAAACGCCATTCAAATCGCACTGATACGTAGATCAAGATACAGATAAGAGAAACTAGGATAGCAAGGCCACCCGCTTCTGTTAATTCGTCACCCACGTTAGGACCAACGAACTCGATACGACGCATTTCAACTTGCTCACCAGTACCATTCTCAATTGCAGAAAGGATTTGGTTACCAAGCGTTTCGCCCGCTACGCCATCACGTGGACGTAAACGAACCATCACATCACGAGCTGAACCGAAGTTCTGTACCGTTGCATCACCAAAGCCTTCGGCTTCTAGTGCACTACGAATATCAGGAAGGTGTGCCGGTTGTTCAAAACCAACTTCAATCAGAGTACCGCCAGTAAAATCTAGACCCCAGTTCAACGATTTCGTTGTTAGGGTGAAGATAGCAGTACCAATCATCAAGATAGAAAAAACAAAGGCAACCTTTGACCAACGCATAAAGTCGATCATTTTGTCTGCTTTTAGAATCTGAAACATATTAATTCCTAGCCTTAGATCGACAGTTTTTTAACGCGTTTGCCGCCATACATCAGGTTCACGATACAACGTGTTCCGATAATAGCTGTAAACATTGAAGTCAAGATACCGATAGACAGCGTTACCGCGAAGCCTTTGATAGCACCCGTACCCACAGCAAATAGAATGATTGCTGTTAGTAGTGTGGTGATGTTGGCATCGGCGATTGTGCTGAATGCGTTCGCGTAACCTTGGTGAATCGCTTGTTGTGGACTGCGTCCATCTCGAAGCTCTTCACGTATACGCTCAAAGATCAGAACGTTCGCATCAACCGCCATACCAACCGTTAATACGATACCGGCAATACCTGGTAGGGTCATGGTAGCCCCCGGAATCATCGACATAACACCGATAATCAACACCAAGTTAGCCATTAGCGCAACGTTCGCAATCAGACCAAAGCTACGGTAGTAAAGCAGCGTAAACAGCATTACAGCAGCCATACCCCAAACCATCGCCATGATACCCATATCGATGTTTTGCTGACCCATAGATGGACCAATGGTACGTTCTTCTACAATCGAGATAGGCGCAATCAATGCACCAGCACGCAGTAGAAGTGCCAAGTTATGAGCTTCAGCCGTTGAATCTATACCAGTAATACGGAAGTTACGGCCTAGCGCAGATTGAATCGTCGCTTGGTTGATCACTTCTTCGTGCTTACTCAAGATAACTCGACCTTCCGGTGTTTTACGACCGCTGTCTTTGTACTCTGCAAATACCGTTGCCATTAGCTTACCGATATTCTGACGAGAGAATGCAGACATCTTGCTACCACCTTCGCTGTCTAGCGAGATGTTAACTTGAGGACGACCATATTCATCAACACTTGAGCTTGCATCAGTAATACTTGAGCCGCCTAGAATAACGCGCTTCTTAAGTACCACAGGACGACCATCACGATCTTGCTTGATTTCGCTACCCGCAGGGGCACGACCAGAAGCGGCAGCGGCTAAGTCAGCACTGCTATCCACTTCACGGAACTCAAGCGTCGCGGTAGCACCAAGAATTTCTTTAGCGCGAGCCGTGTCTTGAACACCAGGCAATTCCACTACGATACGGCTAGAGCCTTGACGTTGAACCAAAGGTTCAGCAACACCAAGTTCGTTAACACGGTTACGTAGAATGGTAATGTTTTGCTCTACCGCATAGTTGCGGATTTCTTGAAGACGAGTCTCTGTGAAGCTAGCAACCAAAGAAAAACGACCATTAGATTCAGAATCTACAAACGTCATGTCTTGGTGCTTAGATTGCAGTAGCGATTTAGCTTCAGCAAGTTGCTCGGCGTTACGTAGAATCACTTCAACCGCATCTTTACCAGACGGGCGAATTGCACGGTAACGGATCTTCTCTTCACGAAGTTCACTACGGAACGCTTCTTCTTGTTGGCCAACCAGCTTTTGCATCGCAGCGTCCATATCCACTTCCATCAAGAAGTGAACACCACCACGTAGGTCAAGACCCAGTTTCATTGGTGCAGCACCAATAGATTCAAGCCAATCAGGAGTTGAAGCCGCTAGGTTTAAAGCAACGATAACGTCATCGCCTAGTGCTTCTGTGATGATATCACGGGCACTAATTTGAGAGTCTGTATCGTTAAAGCGAACAAGAATGGAACCGTTTTCTAGAGCAACGGATTTAGTAGAAAGGTTTTCTGCTTCAAGAGCATTGGTGACAGCATCCAGCGTAGACATATCTACAGAGGCGCCGCGCGCCCCTGTAACTTGAACTGCCGGATCTTCACCGTATATATTCGGAAGTGCGTACAACGCAGCAATGGCGATAGTAAACACCACCATCAGGTACTTCCATAACGGATAACGGTTTAGCACAGCGAGGATCCTCTAGCTGTTTATAGAGATTTCAGAGTACCTTTTGGTAGCACTGCTGTAACGAAGTCTTTCTTGATAACTACTTCGCTGTTTGCGTTCAGTTCGATAGCAACGTAGTCGCTGTCTTCTGCAATCTTAGTGATCTTACCGATTAGGCCGCCGCTTGTAAGAACTTCATCGCCTTTGCCCATAGAAGACATAAGGTTCTTGTGCTCTTTAACACGCTTAGCTTGTGGACGGTAGATCATGAAGTAGAAGATCACAGCGAACATACCTAGCATGATAAGCATTTCGAAACCGCCGCCTGCTGGTGCACCTTCTGCTGCTGCGTGAGCTTGAGAAATAAACATTTAAAACATCCTCTATTTATATTTTCGTAATTGTTTGTCTAATTGGGTTGCATCCCTTTATTTTCAAGCCCCATCCCTCCGAAGAGAGACAGGGCTCGCAAAAAAAGAAATACTAAGATTCTTTACCTAGTGGTGGCACTTCACGTCCCATTCTTGCGTAGAACTCTGCAACGAACTCTTCAAAGCGGTCTTCATCGATAGACTGACGAATGTCTGACATTACTCGTTGGTAGAAACGCAGGTTATGAATCGTGTTCAGTCGAGCACCTAGGATTTCGTTACAACGATCCAAATGGTGTAAGTACGACTTGCTGTAGTTCTTACAAGTGTAACAGTCACACTCTGAATCTAGTGGTGTTGTATCGGTTTTATGCTTCGCATTACGGATCTTGATCACACCTTCAGTCACAAACAGGTGGCCGTTACGTGCATTTCGCGTTGGCATTACACAGTCAAACATGTCGATACCACGACGAACACCTTCAACCAAGTCTTCAGGTTTGCCTACACCCATTAGGTAACGTGGCTTATCTTCAGGCAGTTGAGGACATGTGTGCTCTAGAATACGGTGCATGTCTTCTTTTGGCTCGCCTACTGCTAGGCCGCCAACTGCGTAACCGTCAAAACCAATTTCAGTTAGGCCTTTAACAGATACATCACGAAGGTCTTCGTACACACCACCTTGAACGATACCGAATAGTGAATTCGGGTTTTCAAGCTTGTCGAAGTGGTTACGTGAACGCTCAGCCCAACGAAGAGACATCTCCATTGAGTCTTTTGCTTCTTTGTGTGTCGCTGGGTAAGGCGTGCACTCGTCAAAGATCATTACGATGTCTGAACCTAAGTCTTTTTGGATTTCCATAGACTTCTCAGCGTCCATGAAGATCTTGTCACCGTTTACAGGGTTACGGAAGTGAACACCCTCTTCAGTGATCTTACGCATTGCACCTAGGCTGAATACTTGGAAGCCGCCTGAATCAGTCAGGATAGGACCGTGCCAGTTCATGAAATCGTGCAAGTCACCGTGCATCTTCATGATTTCTTGACCAGGACGTAGCCATAGGTGGAATGTGTTACCTAATAGGATTTCAGCGCCTGTGTCTTTCACTTCTTCAGGTGTCATACCTTTTACAGTACCGTAAGTACCTACAGGCATGAATGCTGGGGTTTCAACGGTACCGCGTTCAAACTGAAGTTGACCACGACGTGCGCCGCTATTAGTTTTTTTAAGTTCGTATTTTAATTTCACGAAGCCTCCAATATGCCAGAGAAACAATCTGACTGTTAATTCAGAACCTTAAGCCAAACAAAAGTTCAGTCCAGTGGGTTCTATGAGGAGCGGTCGCGTATTCCTTGCGAGAGATTAGACAGATACCCTGCCCGACTCCTAGCTTACTGCTAGCACCCGTAAATTCTTATGTATAACGTTTATAACTAGCTTAAATTAGCTTGTTTTCTTATTGATGAACATGGCATCACCGTAGCTGAAGAAACGATATTCGCTCTTCACTGCGTGATCGTATGCGCCCATCACGTTGTCGTAACCTGCAAATGCACTCACCAACATAATCAGCGTTGATTCTGGTAAGTGGAAATTGGTAATCAAGCAATCCACCAACTGGTATTCGTAGCCAGGGAAGATAAAGATTTCAGTGTCACCGAAGAATGGAACTAACTCTGTGCCTTTCTTCAACGCATCTTGCGCTGCGCTCTCTAAAGAACGAACCGATGTTGTACCAACGGCAATAATGCGTCCGCCACGAGCTTTAGTCGCTGCAACTGCATCCACCACCTCTTGCGGTACTTCAACGTACTCTGCATGCATGTGGTGGTCATTGATGTTGTCTACTTTAACGGGCTGGAATGTACCGGCGCCAACGTGAAGCGTCACGTAAGCAAACTCAACACCTTTCTCTTTCATGTCAGCCATAAGCTTGTCATCAAAATGAAGACCCGCGGTTGGAGCGGCAACCGCACCTGGCTTCTCATTATAGACCGTCTGGTAACGCTCTTTATCTGCGTCTTCATCTGGACGATCAATATAAGGAGGTAGCGGCATATGACCAACACTGTTCAGAATCTCTAAAACGCTTTGGTCAGATGTGAAATGGATTTCAAATAACGCGTCATGTCGCGCCACCATTTCAGCTTCATACTCATCGTTCTCACCAAGGAACAACTTAGTGCCCGGCTTCGGTGATTTAGAACAACGAACATGCGCAAGAATGCTTTTCTCATCAAGCATACGTTCAACCAGCACTTCAAGCTTACCGCCTGATGCCTTGCGACCAAATACACGAGCTGGAATCACTCGAGTGTTATTGAAAACAACAAGATCGCCTGGCTCAACCAAGTCTAAAACGTCTTTAAACGAACCATCAGCTAGGTTACCGCTGTTGCCATCTAATTTAAGTAGGCGGCTTGCTGTACGCTCCTCTTGAGGGTAGCGAGCAATGAGTTCATCTGGTAGGTCAAAGTGAAAATCTGAAACTTGCATGTGTCTAGTCTTGTCTTAGTTGATGAGATTTGTGCCGTTGACGAATCATAAATCGTAGTTGCTGGATAATCGTTACGGTAAGTCAATCGTTACCAGAAACACATCGCAAACACGACTAAAAATTTCGCAGTGGGCTAGTATAGGCACACGAGCCGCAATAGCAAGGTTTACAGCACTGGATTATTGTAAAGAGGCGTAAAATAATGCGACTGATTCACCTCCTCAAGCTAAAGAATTAGTTGCATAAAACTCACCCAAGAATGCGTCAGATCTCAGTTATTTTTTGGATAAAAAACTATAGTAATAGCAACAAATAAAAAAGAAGGAGGTTCGTATGATCAAGGTTGAAGATATGATGACTCGCAACCCTCATACCCTATTGCGCTCACACTCACTGGCCGATGCTAAGCACATGATGGAAGCACTTGATATCCGCCATATTCCGGTCGTCGATTCCGACAGACAACTACTAGGTGTCGTCACACAACGAGACGTTCTAGCCGCTCAAGAATCCAGCCTACAAAACATCCCACAAGCTCAATCTTTTACTCTTGCTACTCCCCTCAACGACATCATGCACAAAAGTGTTATGTCGGTAGAGCCACGTGCAGGATTAAAAGAATCGGCTATCTATATGCAGAAACATAAAGTGGGCTGTTTACCTGTCGTAGAAAACCACGAACTAGTAGGCATTATTACAGACAGCGATTTTGTCACGATAGCGATCAATTTGTTGGAGCTGCAAGAAGAAGTCGAGCCAGAAGAAGCTGAAGTAGAGTGACATGACAATAAGAAGAGCCTCATAAAACTATGAGGCTCAATATTAGGTAACTTTAATCGATAGAAATGCACTGCCGCTTACCCCGTAACTCATTACAATAAACAACCAATCCGCACACCATATCAAATATAAAACTAGTTGAATAATATATTGATGAGGTTTATATTACCCGCCATATACAACCACCTCCGTAATAAAGTGAAAAAATCATATTTATCAATAGGCTTGATGTAGAGGTTATAACGAATTCAGCTCCTGTCATTGCTTGTATCACTGTTGTTACATTCACAGTAGAGGGTGTAGCTGCTTCTTCCGGAGTGTTGGAAACTTATATAAAAGCAATTGACGACTATTCATTTGGTCCACTTAATGGTTCGGAGAATATACTGGCATCTCATAATGAGGTGCCCAAAAAGTTACGGTTCTTGAGAGGACAAATGAACATATCAAAATATAAGTACTCAATAATATGCTTAGCAACCATTACTGTATGCAGTTACCCGTTCATATACTTCCCTTCAGGAGAGTATGACTCAGATAGAATTTACTTTTTTTCTGTAATAAGCTCATTTATTGCATTTTTTTTATTAACATACACTATCGTACAGCTAGTACTAATAATAAAAAATAGAGATGACAAATACCAATTTGAAAATCATCGTATCGGTACTTATTTTATTATCGCCATATCACTATCTGCTCTTTATTATTTGAAAGTTGAAGATTACAAGGATAATAGCGCTGGCTACGTATATTGTGGCTCAATAATGAAAATGAAACTGAGAGGTTCTGTGGGGCTCTTAGAGAAGTTTGCGCTTTCAAAAGAAAAATGTGGTAGCGGTTTATGAATAAATCATTCCCATATTTAAAGTTTTCTTTTTTTATCTTAGGCTATACTTTCTTATCTTTTTTAGTTTATGGACTTGCAGTAGATACCCACCAATTTTGGGTGTCCGGTATAGAAAAGCAAGCCAGAGTCGTAAGCCTTGATCATGTTCAAATTCATACTAAAGGGTCTAAAACTTATTATTATAAACTAGAGATAGATAGCAACTTATCAATTCATGGGTTTGATTTTGAATTAATTAAAAATGAGAAATATAATATTTTAACTATTAAAGATGGCAAAA
>NZ_AJZD02000028.1 GCF_000272105.2 Vibrio splendidus 12E03 | reverse complement strand
TAACCCCTTTAAATTTATTCATACCGTTAGCTTGGTAGGCCCCACTACACCTGGAATAAATTCAGTGTGATCTTCTTCTCAAAATACTATTCATCACCACACCCATTAAGTAAAAATTCCTCTGAAATTCCTATCACAATCGCCAAAAACTCATAGTTATCCTACCCCCTAAAGATTTTAATATATGGATTCCTAAAGAATTATTGAAAGGGAATCCTACAGATAAACAGGTAAGCAAAACAAGAGAATCAATAGACATAAGAATTAACTAACAAAAGAGCAGTCATACTTGATTTGTGTGTGGGTAACTTTCGTGAGGAACGAGCGAATAGTTATCCATCGCCCAAATCCGACAAGCGTAGCGCGTCAGTTCAGTACGTATGTTTAACTTGATCGATCTATAAAAGAAGTGGCTTTACAGTGACAGTGCCATAGAAAAAGATTTGTGATATTCCGCTTGCTCACCCTCCGACTGGCTACGCCAGCTACGGGATTGCGCCGAGCGGTTCAGTGTTCGATATTTAGAACTTTGTTTTATCTGGATACATTACTCCCAATACCTTACTTCGTAATTTCCCGTTAGATACGGTGCAAACTGATCAATACACACGTACAATCCACGCCAACATTAAGACACCTATTTATATAAATTATGACAAAATCCGTAGAACCAAACATTGCAGACCTAGCGAATAGCTGGCTAAAAAACCATAAACTGGATTACAAACTAGAACAAGAAAGCCTTAACTCAGAGATTGATAAGGCTCTGAATGATTACTTTACAAAAAGTGGCGGACAAGGCGGAAATAGACCGGATGCTAAGCTTTTACTGGAAGATTCATTAACCAATAACTATCCAGTTCTGATTGAGTACAAAGGCTTACAAGGCAAACTGGTTAAGCTAGATAGTAACGGCAACGTTGATAATAGGAATGCGAAAGGGGAGCCTAACCTAAAAAACATCAATGCTTTTGCGGTTAACGGGGCTGTTCACTATGCTAATGCAGTTCTACACCACACTAGCTATACAGACATTATCGCTATTGGTATCACGGGTTACAAAGATGAGTCAGACAACCTAAAACATGAAATAGGCGTTTACTACGTATCCAAGCACAACCTCGGGGCAGGTCAAAAAGTCGGTGAATATAGCGACCTATCGTTCCTATCATCAAAACACTTCGACAACTTTATTCAAAAAGTTAAATCTCTTAACCTATCTCAAGATGAGCTAGACAAGCTCAAGCAACAACGAGAGAAAGAGATTGATATTAGCTTAACTCGTCTTAACAATGACATTTACCAGAATGAAAAAGGATTAGGTGAAAACGATAGAGTTTACCTAGTAGCAGCTTCAATCATGGCTACGTTAGGTGTAGCAGGAAAAGTAAGACCATTAGAAAAGTCTGAATTACTTTCGTCCCAAGAAGAAGGTAATCGAGACGGTGATATCTTACTTCGCAAGATCAAAGCATTCTTAGGAGAAAAAAATATCCCTCGTGAAAAGCGAGATTTAATCCTAAGAACCCTCAACAACACACTGACGACTGAAAACATCAATAAGGTCAAAGACGGTGAAAGCCAGCTAAAACGTGTGTTCACAAAGATTGTTGACGACTTAGGTATCTATTACAAAATTGGGTTAACGACTGACTTCACAGGCAAACTTTTCAATGAAATGTACGGTTGGTTAGGTTTTTCTCAAGATAAGCTAAACGATGTAGTTCTCACACCGTCTTATGTTTCAACGCTGCTTGCTAGATTAGCTCGTGTAAACAAAGATTCTTACGTTTGGGACTTTGCCACTGGCTCAGCTGGTTTACTTGTAGCTGCCATGAATGAAATGCTAAACGATGCAAAACAAACGATAACTTCACCAGAAGAACTCGCCAGAAAAGAGGCTCAAATTAAAGCAGAGCAGCTTTTAGGGTTAGAAATGCTATCAAGTGTCTACATGCTTGCAGTGTTAAACATGATCTTGATGGGAGACGGTAGCTCTAACGTTCTAAACGGCGACTCTCTCACTTTTGACGGTAAGTATGGATTCGGTAAAACCAATGAACTATTTCCAGCCGATGCCTTTGTTCTAAATCCACCGTATTCAGCTACGGGTAACGGCATGAACTTTGTTCACAAAGCATTGAGCATGATGAGTAAAGGTTATGCTGCGATCATAATTCAGAGTTCAGCAGGTACAGGTAAAGCAAAAGATTTAAACCAGAAGATACTTAAGGAAAACACTCTCATAGCTAGTATCAAGATGCCTATCGACCTATTCATCGGTAAGGCTAGTGTTCAAACTTATGTGTATGTGTTTAAAGTGGGAGAAGCGCACCATGAAGATGAAATGGTGAAGTTTATCGACTTCTCCAATGATGGATACACTCGTACCAATCGAAAGAAAGCCAGCAATAACCTAAAAGATACCGATCAAGCCCAAGCTAGATATGACGAGCTTGTAAGCCTCGTTCGCTTCGGTAAAAGCAAACTAAGTCTGTTTACTGAAAGTGAGTATTACGAAAACACGATAGACCCTAAGAATGGTGCAGATTGGAATCAAAGCATTCCCATTGATACCAAACCAACCGTTGCTGATTTCAAAAAGACAGTCAGCGACTACCTAGCATGGGAAGTATCAAATCTACTAAAACAAAAAGGGGATACTTCGGGAAAGTAGAGTCCTCACTTAACGAAAAGTTAGAAAAGGTTAAGTGGGGAGAGTATAGATTCAGCGAGATTTTTAACAAAATATCTCAAGGGCGCAGATTAAAAAAAGACGATCACATATCAGGGGATATTCCCTTTGTCATGGCTGGAGTAACGAATACTGGGGTCGTTAATTATATATCGAATCCTGTTTCAAGATTTCCAAGAAACTCTATAACAATCGATATTTTTGGTAATGTTTTTTATCGAGATTATGACTTCGGAGCTGGTGATGATACTGGAGTGTATTGGAGTACTGAAAAGGAGTACTCTAAAAGTTCGATGCTGTTTTTCTCCATTTCAATGGGCAAGTCTCTTGAAGGAAGATTTGATTACGGGAATAAATTACGTAGTTCAAAAAGCCTGAATTTTAAATTTAATTTACCCGTCAAAAACGAGAAAATAGACTTTGAGTTCATGGAGAGCTTCATAGCGGAGCTAGAGGCGGAGCGTATAGCGGAGCTAGAGGCTTACTTAGAAGTGACAGGGTTATCTGATTGCGAGCTTACAGAAGATGAACAAAAAGCCTTAGATGACTTTACTAATGATGATGTTGAGTGGAGTGAGTTCAATCTTAAAGATTTGTTTGGTGCAGCAACCAGAGGGAAACGCTTAAAGAGCTCAGACCGAATCAAAGGGAAAATACCTTTTGTAACAGCAGGAGAGACCAATCAGGGCGTTTCAGCTTTGATTGGTAATGACGTTACGATTTTTAGCAAAAATACTGTAACCATTGATATGTTTGGTTCTGCGAAATATCGAAACCACTCGTATGGTGCAGATGATCACGTAGCTGTCGTTCACACTGAAAAATTAGATAAGTTTGCCTCAATTTTTGTAACCACATCAGCACACAAGGTAGCAAATGCTGGTCAATTTGATTACGGACGAAACTTTTATGCTAAAGATGCTGACGCTCTAAACATTCAGTTACCTGGTAAAACAAATTCAAGTAAGCCCAATTACTCATCAATGGAGATACTCATATCTGCAATACAAAAGATTGTGATCAAGGATGTGGTCTTATACGCAGATAACAAGATACAAGCCCATAAAAAAGTAACCCAATCGTAGAATGCAAAAAAAGAGTGCCCATAACGGGCACTCTTAATACACTTTCATTCAATCGCTGATTTGAAGCTTAAAGACAACTTTTCACAAAGCCGAATCACTTCACTGCGTAAATCCCTGATAGATAATAAGCATGTCTCGATGAAAGGTAAGCGTCAACGAATCCACATTGCTGCTAATAGGGTTATGGCTGAGTTCTAACTCGCATGATTGCCTGTCATGTATCCTGATTTAGTGTTGTGAACCATGGCAAGGTGCACCTCTATCTTTTTAATTAATCATTGTTGCAATGATTAAGGGTAATCCCCCCGCTTTGTTTTAATGACTGTTCATTAAGGTGTAACTTTTTGAACATTACCTTTCACCCATCTCAATACTGTCCAATTAGTCTTTAAAATAGCATATGAACATGTACACTAATATTTAGTTATCTTAATGTTCACTTTTAGGCTCTTTTTATGAAAATTGGCTATGCCCGTGTTAGCACTCAAGACCAAACGCTCGATGTTCAACTTGAACAGCTTAAACGTATTGGTTGTGACAAAATTTACCAAGAGCA
>NZ_AJZD02000027.1 GCF_000272105.2 Vibrio splendidus 12E03 | reverse complement strand
TTGTTCGTGATGAGTGATTAGAATGCGGGGGTTTATGACGCGCTTACAATACGGTGCATGATCTGACTGGGTGTGGGATTGGTTTGAAGGTATTGACTGGTCACGGTGTGACCATTGATACCACGACAGCAGCCGGTAAGCTTGTTTTTGGAATCTTTGCTGCATTGGCTGAGTTTGAACGTGAATTGATTACTGAGCGAACAATTGCTGGATTAGCTTCAGCAAGAGCGCGTGGGAGGAAAGGTGGACACCCTTACAAAATGACCCCAAAATTGCGAATGGCATCTATGGGGCAACCAGACACAAAAGTTAGTACCTTATGTAAAGGATTAGGTATAACGCGACAAACGTTATACCGTCATCTTTACTCCTGACAGGCAGCTACGAGCGGAGGGGATAAAGTTACTCAATCGAGAGTAATCTAACAATTGGAAAAATCTGGGTTCCGGCGTAGAACCCCAACATTGATTGTCTCTCAAGAAAGTGTCCTGCTCTATTAGACCAGTACAAAGGGTATCAAATTATTTTAGGAAATCGCACGCTCCATGCACTAAACTCCTTTGGCTGTTTAACACCTCAACTACGATTTCTGGTAGTAATGGAGCCCCATGAAGAAAACCTTGCTGATTAAAGCCACCTAGAGACTCCAGAAACACACAGGTGTCTTTGTGTTCAACCCCCTCATAGATAATACGCGCGTTTTTTACCGAAACGAGCTTCTTAACTTCGTCGATCTTCTGCATGTAATCAATGTTGTGACAAAGCCCCCATGTAATGGTTTTATCTATCTTTATCTCGCTAATAGGCAATTTGACAGTACGTTCAAGATTCGATGCTTCCATCCCAAAGTCATCTATAGAGATCTCAAAACCTTTCAACCTAAGTCGTAAAATATTTGCCAACAATTCTTTTTCAATATTGCCTGAAAGACCCTTTTCAGTGAGCTCTATAACGATAGTGTGATCAATACCCTGCTGATAGATATCAAATAGGTTATCAACAAAAAATTCGTCAATCAACAAATTAGGATCGATATTAATCGAGAACCTCAACGATTTATCCAGTTCACTGAAGTGTAGGTGATAGTCCCGGATGAATTTTTTTATCACTATATTGGTAAAAACCTTCTGCTTTCCTAGCTCTTCAATGACTGGCAAAAAATAGCTCGGTGGAAGTAAGGTCCCATTTTCATCAGACCATCGTGACAACACTTCAAACCCCGAAATAGCATTTATATTCGAAACAACTTGTGGCTGATAAACCAGGTTTATGGGGAAATCGTCATCAATGATTGTCGCACGATGACTAGAGCTATACTCGCCTTTAGTTATGGTTTCAACTTTAAGTGTTTTATTAACCAACTCGCTTATTTGGTTAGCCCAAATAGGCTTTTCTAATGAAGCGACAACATTTAGCTCATAGAGTTTTCCAAGCATACTCACCGAGCTTACAATGGATTTATCCAAACCTGAAGTAATGATTATTTTAGACTCAACATTTTGTTGCGACATCATACTCAAAAGTTCAAATCCATCACCATTGGGCATCATAATGTCCATGATAACCAAATCAAATGATGCGTTTTGCATTTTGCTCATTGCATCAAACGCATTTTCTGCAAACTGTACGGATGTTTTTATATTAGATAAAGAGACCGCATTTTTAATGACTTCTCTTGATAGCTCAACATCGTCAACAATCAATACTGTGTTATTCATTCTCTTCACCTTTATAGTTTTTTGCAATAATACTTATCCAAGAGCGTTGTGATTTAATTTTCTTTGAATCCAAGCTCATGACCTTCATTGAATTATCGTTACTTTTTACACTTCGATACTCACAGCCCAACGAAAATAACAGGTCAAAGATCCTTTTATTTTTCAGTAGTATGTAAAGATCTTTATCTGGATTTGGGCTTTGTAGATATTTGTACGCCTCTCTAGCCATTGTGTCTGTAAATGACGAATAATGAGTACAGTTAAAAGTAACCACTAAATGTGCTCTATCTTCTTTAGATACTAAGACTTGCTCCCAAAAATCTGCAGCAAGTTTATAGTTGGCACTTAATAAGTGTCCAATTAATTGCCCATTAACCGTAACAAGTGTTAGCTCCCCAGAATATTGATTTATTATTTTTCCAATAATTGCCTTTCTACTCAGACCTAAATGTTCTAAATTACTAAAAATAACGTTATCTTCATATTCAAATATGACATCAATTAATTGGGTTATTTTTCCTAGAAGAAAGGAATTATTTGAGTTTATCGTCATAACTTCCGTTTGGACGTGCATGCTCATGTCAATATAACCGTTGTTATTAAATTTATTCGTTAACCCTGTGAGAATTGTCTGTGAGTCGTCCGATTCCCAAACATCAAATATGTTGACTCCAATAAAACCTAGTAACTCGCTTTGACGTTTTAAGTGTGGAGTTGTTACTCCCCTTTCCCAACGGCTTAGTGTCACAACGTCCAGGTTATTAAAGTTAGAGCTACTTCTTTGAACTAAATCAACAAAATTAGTTTGGGACAAACCATTGTTAACACGAAACGTACGTATAATATTGCCAAACATAATTTACTTTCTTATTCGTTATTGTGTTTTAGCTTATCTTTAATTAAATATGAACAAAAGCTAAGAGCAAATCGTGAATTAATAATTTATAAATGCCCATCAACAATAAACGCTTATTGAGTGATTGTTATGAGTTTATGCTCGAACACCTGATGCAATATAGGATTGTCCGTATGGCTAAAGTGTTTGGGGTTTCTCGAAGTGGGTTTTATTACTGGGTTAATCATCGCCATAAAGTCACTCAACGCAACGAGCACCGCAAGCAGCTTAATAGCAAGGTTCGAGAAGTCTTTGCTAATAAAAAAGACGAAAGAACTTGAAGAGAATGGGAATAAGCACGATGTAAAAACCATTGCTGCGAGCATAAAGCGCTAGAGCTTAGTCGCGAAAGCCTCCCCGTAAGTTTAAATGTACGACAGACAGTAAGCATAAGCTTCCTCTTCCCCCGAACTTACTTGAGCAAGACTTCAATGCGACAGCACTGAATTAAAAATGAGCTGGAGATATTACTTATCTAGCGACAAGTGAAGGTTGGAGGTATTTAGTCGTTCTGACGCAGTACCAAACCTTATCGTTGCTTGCTCTAATTCACTGGATGGGCGTGCGTTTTCAGATTTTTTTGTAATGTATTCCGCTTCAACTTCTGCTAGGCCATTAATGAATTTGTTACGACTTTCGCGTAGCTCCTTGATCAGTTGAACATCGCCCTGAGCCTGAGTTTCGAACCTGATGATCTCTCCTGATTTCTGAGTCACAGTGTCACTTAGTTCGGGACCCGACTACGACATTACTCTGCCCTACTCTGTCCAATTAAGTGACACTGTAATGCTTTTAACTAATGACTATGCAGCGGTGATTGGTTTATGAGATTGAAAGCTCAAATATCTCAATTTTCTAGATCTCAGATAATTACAATTATATGTGATCTAGAAAAATACAGGGAATTGGTTAGACTGTAACGAACTACGAAAGCATAAGTTGGAAATGATATGGTCGGCACTGAAATCTCACTTCATACGGACTTTTCCCGTTTAAGGCCAGAACATGTTCACCAAGCGATCATGCTCGCACGAAAGCACGGTACATCGAACGAACAGTACCAAAAAATTCAAGATGCTATTCACCATCTTTTGCGAGAGTTCAATAAACGTGAAGAGCGTTATGCTAAGAACTCACTTTCTCAGCTTTATAGCAACTGGTCACGATTTGAGAAGTGGTGTCACGAGCATGAACATCACCCATTGCCAGCAGCCGCAGAAACCATCGAATTATTCTTTGAAGATAAGGTCGACGACTTACACCGTAACTCAAATCGATCTTATGCGTGGGCCATTTCAAAAATTCATCGTATCTCGGGTTGTCCGGATCCATTTCTTGATGAAATCGTGCGTGACAAGATGGCCGGTATCTTTCGAAGAAAAGTGGAGGCGGGTGAACGAATTGTACAGGCTTCAGCGTTTCGAGAGAAACACTTAGATAGAATAACCGAATTGTGGCGTCATTCCCCTAGCCTACGGTATCGTCGTGATTTGGCTTTGCTGACAGTTGCTTATGAAACCCTACTTCGGGCATCTGAAATCGCAAATATCCGTTTTGGCCACTTAGAGTACCCAGGTGACGGAACGGCATTGCTGACTATCCCTATCACTAAATCTAATCATAGTGGCGAACCAGATACAGTGGTGTTTAGTCCGGAAGCTGTTGATATTATTCATGAATATGTAGAATTAGCAGGGCTTGATGACACTGATGAACAAGCCTTCTTGTTCGTCGGTGTGAGCCGACACAACACGCCATATAGACCAAAGCTAATCGACCCAGATCACCCTGAAAGCGGCAAAAAACATAAAAAAATGACGTCATGGACTATCGAGCAGATTTTCAATAAAGCATGGGAAGCCCTAAATTTGGGTAAGGTTGGTATCGCCACTTTTACAGGCCACAGTGCAAGAGTTGGCGCGTGTCAGGATTTATTGACCGATGGATACACCATCTTGCAAGTGCAGCAAGCTGGACGTTGGTCAACACCGGCTATGGTGATGAGATACGGTCGTGGAATATTGGCAAAAGATGGTGCAATGGCACAGAAACGGGCGTCTAGAGGACGAAAATAATCAGTCTGTTGAAACCCCGGTGCTGACAGCTGCGGGGTTTCATTCCCAGCCAAGTCATGCTGGATTTCTCCTTCTTGATTTTAGCTTTGGGTATTTGAAACTAGTCAAAAGGCTCCCCACATCAATTTAGTTATCGTTCGGGTATTCCTTAACAGAAATTGGCTCACACTCATTCCATACTGCTTGGTCAGGTTTTGTATAGATTTCCGTGGTTTTTGAATTGCTATGGGCCATCCTCTTTGTGGCACTTAAGCCTTTCTCTTCAATAATTCGCGCCGCTAAGGAACGAATCTTATGGTACGTCGGTCTTTGGTTACTTGGTAAGTGCGATTTGACACCAACTTTGTCACGTACCTTGCTGAACTGCTTGCTTAGGTAATGACTTGGTAGATATGGTCACAATCTTAAGCAACGCCTCTTTGTCTTTGTATTGGAGGATGACCGGAGTATCTTATGAACTTGTTTTTGATAGGCGAGTCAAGATGACTTGTATTCTTTAGCGTATCTTCTCCTGCCACAGGGTATAACACTTCTTTAACCTGACCGTTGGGATTATTCAAAGCAGCTTCAGCTATTCGAAAAAGGGGGATTGTGCACATTTCCCCGAAAAGCTCATTCTCCGTATGGGTGGCCACAAGAAGGTTAGGGGAATATTGTACACCAACGGTTTAACTATTTGTATTTAAAGAGTACCCCCCAAACTAGTGCTCATATTCTTTAGGTTTGAAGCTCGTCGCTTGATGACTGATAGGTTGATACCGGAAGGAAAGTACCTTAATACTCTTTGATAACAGTGTTTTCTTTGTTCATTCGTAGCTGTTGGCCAACTGCCGTATCGATAACCATCAACGATCTTATATGCTGCTGTTTTCCCTTTTCCTGTTTTGATCAGAACCCCAACACCCTCCCATGCTCCCAGAAGAGCTGCCGCCTGAGATTGATGGGTCGGTGATCCTATTCCCTTTAAGAGCCTAGATTTGGGTAGGGGCGTATCTATTGCCCAGCAAAGGAGTGTATTAAAAGCCCCTCCGCCACATGAAACGCAACACCTCACCCTCTATGCTGCATTTAGGTGCTGCATAAAAAGTAGCCTATGAGTAAGCGTATGTGGAAGCATTGCTTGATTGGGTGCCCTTTCTTTATTTGCCGGAATGATCGGGGATGATAGTTCACCTGACCAGTCCGACGAGGTACTCCACCAAAGTGAGCTGTACGGCAGGGGCTCCCTAGAGCCGTATCTAACCATTTTATCTTTCGGGCGTATGCTGAACCAATTTCTCGTAATCAATGGAGTGGCATTCGCCAAGGTT
The DNA here is from genome assembly GCF_000272105.2 of Vibrio splendidus 12E03. Lineage (GTDB taxonomy): Bacteria > Pseudomonadota > Gammaproteobacteria > Enterobacterales > Vibrionaceae > Vibrio > Vibrio splendidus_I. The sequence continues at coordinate 3,620 of NZ_AJZD02000027.1, read as the reverse complement.
CTCGTAGCACCACTGCCGATTCTTGCTGGTATCTGCTTTTTTGCCAAGCCACCAAGAAACATCGATTCCTGCACGTCGATAGTCATTCGTTCTTTCCTCTAGCTCTTCAGGCGTGATTGCACTTAGCTGGACTTCGTGGGCCACAACCCAACCATTGGGGAAGATGAAAGCCACATCAATGATCCTTTTGATTGAGTCAACAGGACACTCAATCTCCACTTTTGCACTTTGGTACTCTTTCAGATCTTTGGCTAAGTCTGTAGCCAGCAGCTCTTTAAAGTACAGGTGTTCTGAGCTCTTTGGGTAATGCTTATATTCACTCTTGCATTCATTAGACAGGTGCATAAAATGAATTTTGGGACACTGGAGTGCGAATCTCCCCGAATGACCATTTCTTCTTTGCAGTACTTCCCCTCTTGAATGACTCTCTAGGGGAGTCATAATCCAGAATGTTTACCCGCCCGTTGTTTTCCGTGTCATGTCCGATGAATGGCATATCAGAGAAGCTAACTATAGGTTGTTGTATTTGAAGCGGTTACGCTTAATGAAGTTCATAACAGATAACAAAAAATTAGTTAATGCATGGGCGCCGTAATTGGGGGGCTATGATTGCCGCTAAATTAAAGTCCTATCACCAATCAATCAACACTTGTAATAGGACCCATTTTCTTGTTTTATAAATTGCAGCTCGTCGGTGAGCTTCCATCACGCCATAAGGTGCTCGCATTGGAGAGTGATAACGACAAGAAATCTAGACCTTCGCTCATGTTGCCCGGTGGCAATTCGGTCTCCAGCACGTACATACCCATCGGGAGGTTGCCCTTGGTCGCATTATTTTGCGCCTGAGTGGCAGCAAGACTTGAATAGCGTAGCCCTAACATATCGAAGTGGCTCTGCCAGTTAACCCCCGTGAGTTTGCTCAAAGAAACTAACATAAAGTCGTTGCCTGGGATGTCCCGTACCTTCTTGCCCGCATACATGTTGTGGCCTTCGAAGGGGAACAGGTCAAAACCAAGGCGAGCTTTATTGGTATCCCAATCAGCTTGATTACTACTTAATGCATCAAAGATACGCTGATGCTGGTACAGCAAAGTGAAGATGTTGAAACCATTCGCTAAACGCGTACCATCGGCCATCTGCATACCGTGACTACGTAACGCCATTTGAATGTAAAATGCCATCCGGTAGCCGTTGTGCACCGCATAGTTATTACTTTTCCAAGGGGCTTCATAACGGTTGCTGCCCGCATCTAGAGTTTTGCAGTTGGCACCGAGCACTACCCGATTGCCATCGCTGTCTTTTACTTCAGCAGCGTCAGACATAAATACATAAAACAAATCTTTATGATTCATGTGACTATCGGTTATAGGGGTCATATTACCATCACGTACGTAGTGAGCTTGCCATTTGACTACGTAAGGGAAAATATTGTTGGAGTTTTCCCCTGCACGGCTGCTGTAACCTGACCAGTTGTTTGTGTCACTTGCAGTGGTGTATTGCACATTGAGGCGGTTAGTTTGCAAATTATGACCAAGCTCGTGATTATCCCCCCAACCAGTTGGATTGATATTCCAGGACGCATCCCAGGGATTACCGCTGCAACCAGAGCCACACTGGGCATTTTGGTCATAGTTAGCGTGTTGGATAATTTTACGGGTATGCAGAGTTTCATCTAGGCACTCGTTGCCTAGTATGTTTACACAAGCAGCTTTTACATCGGATGGCAGAGATTCAGCTAAGGTTTTACCATGAACCTTAAAGCCTGCAAGGGTGTACACCGCATTGATGTGGTCTTCTGAGATTCTTTTCAGCAACGCATTCACATCTGTTACAGCGCCGCCAATAGCATTGGTAAAACGGTCGCGGCGCATATGTTGTTCTGCGCCATTGCTACGCAGATCCACATGGGGCAACTCAGTCTGCTTCAAACGTTCATTAAAGGCCATGATTTGATTGTCATCGCTGAAATTCATGATAGTTGGGTGGGGGGTTACGCCGCTAGCACTGATTTCTGTACTCAGGAGGGCTTCAGCACTGCCACCTAAATACAAATACAAAGGGCCGCCATAAGGGCTAGAAAAACTGATGCTTTCGCCGGTTTTCAGACTCAGGCGTTGGGTCGCCAGCTCTAATGGTGCCAGATACACCTTTTGTTCAAAGGCGCGGTTGGTATTGCGTCTATGGTAGTTGAGTTTAATTTCCACTTGTGTATCACTGGTATCCAGTCGATTTAAGGTTACTGTTTGACCTGGCAAGACATACCAACCAGTAGTGGTCCATTGGTTGGGGTAGAGCACTGACAAGGTCTGACGCTCAGATACAGTAGAGGGATAGGCGTAGTGAGCGTTACTGCCTTTCGTGAGATTACTCCTGTCCATCACATACTCACCTAAATCAGGCTGAGCTGAGTTGTCATTTCGAGCATAATTCACTAGCCAATCAGCGAACATTGCTTGCTGCCAACTTTGCATTTCTTCCCAGGCTATGGGATAGTCAATGGTCGCTCGGTATTTATCAGCTAGCAAAATAGAAGCCTGCAAAATGTCAGCACGGCTCAGTGATAATGCATCCTGTCCTATAGCATCAAGTTCGATGACAGCACCTCTCAACCAGTCAGCCCCTGCTTTGAAAGTCTCTACAAAGTCTGCTTCATTACAGGAAAGGAAGTTACCATTACAGTTGTCCAATAGCATTGTGTCGAAGTTACCTACACTGAGGTTTTCCAGTAAGCGATCAACCGCTACAAGGTTATAGTCTCTGGCGCGGATTTCACTCACAGCCAGATGGTCAGCGTTGAGTTTTGACCAATAATTGCCATAGGTCGTCAAGCCCATTTCTTGATATAGCGTACTCAACAAAGGGCTTGCGTTACGCTGGTAGTTGGACAGTAAAATTGGGATCCCCTTAGCCTTGGCTTTGGCTATAGCCACGGCGATGCCCTCATACCCACGTGATTTTCGGTCAATATCTGACAAAATAATCAGGTCGGGTTTGAGGTTATCTATACAAGTTGATAACTCATCATAATCACAGAGGTTAGCTTCGTTAATACTATGGCTATCGATGTAGTTACTCGTTAGCCAAGTACGAATATCTTCGTTATGAGGGAAATACCAGCTATCAGCACGGCTTGGTATTTGTGCGGTGACTATGCTGAAACCATCGTTTTGGTCAGCCCCATTGGTGAGCCAGCCGAGAAGGTTTTTGAGTAGCGCATCAGTTTCAGCTGAGGTATTGACTGAAAATAGGCTTGCTGCCATTGCTGCGCTGCGGTACTCACCATCTTCTGAGACCATTACCAAGCCGCGATTAGCTTTAATGCTGTTACCATTGCCATCTGTATTGGCTGGTAATAAAGTATGAGTTCGTTCCGGCAGAAAACTGGTGAAGGTGATGGAATCATGGCTTGGGTGCCAACTGATTTCTGTAATGCCCTGATAAAGACTATCAACTAACGCCGTACGAGAATCTTCGGCCGTAGAGAGCGCTTCTCTTGCGTGGTTGATCAATTCAACCTCACTGGCAAGGCGATGGTCACGATAACGAATGGCATTAGCGACATTGGAGATAAAGCTAGCACTAACGGTGCAGTCTGCGCTCATAGCGGCCGTGGTGTAGCG
>NZ_AJZD02000026.1 GCF_000272105.2 Vibrio splendidus 12E03 | reverse complement strand
CCTCCGTTAGGGCCAAGAATGGCGGTGTTGATACCAATCAGCTCACCGTTGAGGTTCACTAGCGCACCACCAGAGTTACCGCTATTGATTGCTGCATCGGTTTGAATGAAGTTTTCAAAGTTTTCTAGATTCAGGCCGCTACGACCAAGTGCAGAAACAATACCGGATGTCACGGTTTGCCCAAGTCCGAATGGGTTACCGATCGCGACACTAAAATCACCAACTCTTAGTTTGTCTGAGTCTGCGACTTTTATCTGGGTAAGGTTCTTGGCTTCTTCTAATTTTAGCAGTGCGATATCAGACATCTGGTCGCCGCCGATGAGCTCAGCATCGTACTCTCGACCATCATGCAATTTTACTTTGATATCGTCTGCGCCATTAATGACATGGTAATTGGTCACGATATGACCTTTCTTAGCGTCAATGATGACACCAGAGCCTAGCCCGCGGAATGGACGCTCTCGTGTTTGTTCTGGACCAAAAAAGAATTGAAATTGTTCAGGGATTTGCTGACGTTGTACCTGTTTGCCTTCTACGGCAATACTAACCACAGCGGGGGTCACTTGTTCAAGCATAGGAGCAAGGCTTGGTAATTGTTCATTACCCACACTTAATGGCAGTGCGGCTGTTGCTTGAATGGGGGTGATGATTGAACTTAAGCTTAAAGTCAGTACTGATAAAGCAAGCAAAGGTTTTTTCATCATAAACTCCTCTCTAGTTAAGGTCTTAACCCTCTTATACGTTTAATAAGTATGAGAAGTTTCAAATGACCTGAGTGAAAGTTATGACTCAAAAACCTTTGTAAAGTTCACAGAAGTGTTAAATGTTTACGATGCTTTTGCTGTTACAACATCGGGAGCATCCATGATTTCTTTCTTCTGCTCTGTAAATAAACCGGTTGCGCCATTAGCGTAATCTTTCGGTTGTTCCTCAAGTGTCGCCTCTTTTGCTGAAGACTTCTCTTGTGGCTTGTCCGAATGGGCAGCGGCTGTTTTCACAAACGGGTTATCTTGCTCTGGCAGGTTAGGAATCAGCTCTGAGCTTGTTTTTTCCATGTGTTGGTACAGTTTTGTGTAGTCTTTACCTAATGTGTCCAACATTTCTGCTGATTTCGCAAAGTGATCAGCCAGCTCTTGTCGCTGCTGCTCAAGGGCAAACTTTGCGCTATCTAATTCTTTCTGTACGTTCTTTTGTTTTTTGTATTCAGGTGTCATGAGACGAGAAATAGCGACCCCTAAAATAACTCCGACTAGTAAACCGGCAACGGCATACATCCAAGGCATAACAGCTCCTTATTATTGTTTTTTAACATGTTTGTTACTGCTTAGTTACACGTGATACGGCTCCATGGTACTATGAGAAAGCCGCAGTATAAAGAGAAATGCGTGTGCGCTAGTTAGCAGTTTGATGCTGCATTATTCACCACATCACGTTATTCCTCGTACTGTTTGGGCTCATTTTTAGTTGTTGTCTGATATTGCTTTCATTGTGGAAATGTCGTCATGAATCCCATTAAAAAATACGAACAAGATATAAAAGAACATGGATTTCAAAGAGATCCAGCACAAGAGCAAGCCGTTAAATCTTTAGATGAACTCTTTCATCTATTTCAAGATTACATGAATACGCCCATTCCTCAACTGACTCGCTTCCAGAAATTATTGGGCAAAAAGCCAGAACTGCCAGAGCCACCCAAAGGCCTCTATTTCTGGGGGGGCGTAGGGCGAGGAAAAACGTACCTAATGGATACGTTCTACGATGCCTTACCGACCACTAAAAAAATGCGTGTGCACTTTCACCGCTTTATGTATCGAGTTCATGATGAGCTAAAGGCGCTAGGTAATGTGAGTGATCCATTGCCTTTAGTCGCAGACAAGTTGAAGAAAGAAGCGGACATTATTTGTTTCGACGAATTCTTTGTTTCAGACATCACCGATGCGATGATCCTAGGAACCTTGTTCCAAGAGTTATTCGCTCGAAACGTTATCTTGGTTGCGACCTCTAATATTCCACCCGCGGATCTGTATCGCAACGGATTACAGCGAGCGCGTTTCTTACCGGCCATTAAGCTTATTCAAGACAACTGTCATATCCTTAATGTCGATAGCGGCATTGATTATCGTCTGCGTACCTTAGAACAGGCTGAGATTTACCATTACCCGCTAGATAGCCAAGCGAATATCAATCTCGAAAAGTATTACGCTCAGTTGGTTGGCGAAGATAAAGAGAAGCTTAAGCAGATAGAGGTTAATCACCGTCAATTAGATGTAGTCGAAGCGAGTGATGGCGTACTGCACGGTACCTTTGCTCAGCTTTGTCAGTCGGCTCGTAGCCAGAACGACTATATTGAGTTGTCTCGGGTTTATCACACGGTTCTATTGGCGGATGTGTTGCAAATGGGCGCGACTTCAGATGACGCTGCGAGGCGCTTCATTGCATTAGTTGATGAGTTCTACGAGCGCAATGTGAAACTGATTATTTCAGCGGAAGTGGAGCTAGAAAAGCTATACACCCATGGTCAGCTAGAGTTTGAATTTAAACGTTGTCAGTCGCGTTTAATTGAAATGCAGAGCCATGAATATTTGGCAAAAGAACACTTAAGTTAGCTTTGATTATCTCGAATAAGAAATAGAATTAAAAAAATCGTGATTTTGTTCAAAAAGAGGTGATTTTTTCTTCGCTCTTCTCTATAATCCTGCGACCTACCGTTACTGCGGGCCTCTAGCGATGAGTAAAATCACGTTATGCCAAGAGTTTTCCAACACTCGAAGGGGTGATGAATGGTAACTCTTAGACAGTGGGAATACGCGAGTATTCCTTAAGTGTAAATTTTTTAAATAGGTAATTATTAGCATGAAAACTTTCGTTGCTAAACCAGAAACTGTAAAACGCGACTGGTATGTTGTAGACGCTGAAGGCAAAACTCTTGGCCGTCTAGCAAGTGAAATCGCTTCTCGCCTACGCGGCAAGCACAAAGCAGAATACACTCCTCACGTAGACACTGGTGATTACATCATCGTTGTTAACGCTGAGAAAGTTGCTGTAACTGGTAACAAAGCTAAGGGTAAGGTTTACTACCGTCACTCTGAGTTCCCAGGTGGTCTTAAAACTATCACTTTTGAAAAGCTAATTGCTAAGAAACCAGAAATGGTTCTAGAACTAGCAGTTAAAGGTATGCTTCCACGTGGTCCTCTAGGCCGCGCGATGTACCGTAAGCTTAAAGTGTACGCTGGTACTGAGCACAACCATGTTGCTCAACAGCCACAAGTACTAGACATCTAAGGGGATTATGAAAATGGCAGAGAATCAATACTACGGCACTGGTCGTCGCAAAAGCTCAGCAGCTCGTGTTTTCATCAAACCAGGCTCTGGTGAGATCGTAATCAACAAGCGTAGCCTTGATGTTTACTTCGGTCGTCCAACTTCTCGTATGGTTGTTAAGCAACCTCTTGAGCTAGTTGAACTAACTGAGAAACTTGACCTTTACATCACTGTTTCTGGTGGTGGTATTTCTGGTCAAGCTGGCGCAATCCGCCACGGTATCACTCGCGCTCTTATGGAGTACGATGAAACTCTACGTCCTGCTCTACGTGCAGCTGGCTACGTTACTCGTGACGCTCGTTGCGTTGAACGTAAGAAAGTTGGTCTACGTAAAGCACGTCGTAAACCTCAATTCTCTAAGCGTTAATTTTTCTTTACGAAAAAGTACACGCTCCCAGTTTTACGACTGGAATTGTGGTTCAAAGCTCGGCTATATGCCGGGCTTTTTGTTTTTATGCCCCCTCTAAACGCTTCCCCTCCCTCGTTTTATTTCCAAATTCTTATATTTTGAAAGCTTTTGTAACCCAATGTGCGCTTTGCCTCATGATTGTTACAAAAAGGTAGCTTTATCTTGTCAAAAAGTAGGGTTTTATTTATCATTTGCCGTCAATAAATAGAACTAAATACATATTTTGTTAGCCATGCTCTTTAATCGGAATTATTTCAATCCACAAGGAGCAAATGGGAGAATGTTTGGATGAGCAACGCGCCTTTAAATAACGGTCGCAGGCGTTTCTTAACCGCAACAACAGCCGTTGTTGGTGGTTTAGGAGCAGCTGCTGTAGCCGTGCCTTTTATTAAATCATGGAATCCGAGTGCCAAGGCGAAAGCTGCGGGCGCGCCGGTGGAAGTGGAAGTCAGTAAGTTAGAACCGGGACAAATGGTTCGTGTCGAGTGGCAAGGTAAACCTGTATGGGTTGTACGCCGTGCTGAGTCGGTACTAGAAAACCTAAAATCGATCGGTGGTCAACTTCGTGACCCTCAATCTGAAGCTGAACAACAACCAGAATACGCACAGAACGAGTTCCGTTCAATTAAGCCGGAATTCTTCGTTGCTGTTGGTTTCTGTACGCACTTAGGTTGTTCTCCAACTTACCTGCCGGATTCTTTTGCAGAACAAGTTCAGGGTGTTAAGTCTGGTTTCTTCTGTCCTTGTCATGGTTCAAAGTTTGATATGGCAGGTCGAGTATTCCAAGGCGTACCAGCTCCATTGAATCTTGTTGTACCAAAGCATATGTATTTGAGTGACACTAAGATCATGATCGGTGTGGACGAGGGAGACGCGTAATGCAAGGATTGCTTGATTGGGTAGAGAAACGTCTACCCGCGATGAATGCTTATAAAAAGCATTTATCTGAATACCCAATGCCTAAGAACTTTAACTTTTGGTACCTTTTCGGTTCTTTGGCAATGTTGGTACTGGTTAACCAAATCCTTACGGGTATTTGGCTAACAATGAACTACGTACCATCAGGTGAGGGTGCATTTGCTTCTGTTGAATACATCATGCGTGATGTGGAATACGGTTGGCTACTACGTTACATGCACTCAACAGGTGCTTCGGCATTCTTCGTGGTTATCTACCTGCACATGTTCCGTGGCCTAATCTACGGCTCTTACCAAAAACCTCGTGAGCTACTTTGGATCTTCGGTATGTTGATCTTTTTAGTGCTTATGGCTGAGGCTTTCATGGGTTACTTACTACCATGGGGTCAAATGTCTTACTGGGGTGCTCAGGTAATCATTTCTCTGTTTGGTGCGATCCCTGTTATCGGTGATGACCTAACGCTTTGGATCCGTGGTGACTACATCATCTCTGGTGCAACGCTGAACCGTTTCTTCGCACTGCACGTTATCGCTTTACCAATCGTACTTCTGCTGCTTATCGTACTTCACGTACTGGCACTGCACGAAGTGGGTTCGAACAACCCAGACGGTATCGAGACGAAACTTCCTAAAGGCACAATGGGCGACGACTACAAAACTCAGTTCCCATTCCACAAGGATTACACTAAGAAATACGACATCATTGACTCTATTCCTTTCCACCCATACGGGACTGTGAAAGATATGGTTGGTGTGGCCGGTTTCCTATTCTTCTTCTGTTATGTGCTGTTCTTTAACCCAGAAATGGGTGGGTTCTTCCTTGAGCCGCCAAACTTTGAAGCTGCTAACCCACTGAAAACACCAGAGCACATCGCTCCGGTATGGTACTTCACGCCGTTTTACGCAATTCTGCGTGCTGTTCCTGATAAGTTGCTAGGTGTTGTTGCAATGGGCGCATCTATTGTTGTGCTATTCCTACTACCATGGTTCGACCGTTGTAAAGTGCGTTCTTACCGTTACCGTAGCAAACTGCATTTGATTAATATCATCCAATTCACAATAAGCTTTATTGCGCTTGGTGTACTTGGTGCGCTTCCAGCAACGCCAACATACACGCTACTGGCTCAAATCTTTAGCTTAGGTTACTTCATGTTCTTCGTTCTACTGTGGTTCTACAGTAAAAATGAAGCGACGAAACCATTACCAGAAAGGGTGACATTCAAATGAAAAAGTGGATTGTAATTTTATTTGCTATGTTGCCGTCACTGGTGATGGCAGCGGGTGCAAACGTACCATTAGACAAAGCGAACAATGATTTAACAGACAAAGCTTCATTGCAAAATGGCGCTAAGATGTTCATGAACTACTGTTTCGCTTGTCACTCAACGCAGTACCAGCGCTATGAACGTGTTGCGAATGATTTAGAGATCCCCGTTGATCTTATGAAGGAAAACCTGATTTTTGACCCTGAAGCGAAAATCGGTGACCTGATGGTTAATGCTATGCCTTCTGATCAAGCGGCAAGTTGGTTTGGCGCTCCGCCACCAGACCTAACATTGGTTGCTCGTGTTCGTGGTGCAGACTGGCTGTACACTTACCTTCGTACTTTCTATGAAGATCCGTCTCGTCCATTTGGCGTGAACAACATTGTTTTCCCAAGCGTTGGTATGCCGCACGTTCTTGAAGAACTGCAAGGTATCCCAACACCAATCTATGATACTCATATGGTAGATGGCGAGGAAGTGACGGTTGTTGTCGGCACTGAGACTGACGGCTCTGGCGAATTAAGTGCTGGTGAATACGACGAAGCTGTTCGTGACCTTGTTAACTTTTTGGTTTACTCGGGCGACCCAGTTCAACTTGAGCGTCACGCTATGGGTTGGTGGGTAATGGCCTTCTTAGTAATCTTCACTATCATCGTGATTTTGCTGAAGAAAGAGTATTGGCGTGATGTGCACTAATTGTGCTATAATACCGTGCTAATTCCCAAATTATGTTAATGTTCAATGGAGGCTTTAGGCCTCCATTGTTTTTATTTAAAGTGTACTGGAGGGCTCCATGGCTGTAGCTGCCAATAAACGTTCTGTAATGACTCTTTTCTCAAGTGCTTCTGATATGTATAGCCATCAGGTGCGCATCGTTCTTGCTGAAAAAGGCGTAAGTGTTGAAGTTGAGTTGGTTGATGAAAAAAATCTACCAGCAGAGCTTGTTGAACTGAACCCGTACAAATCAGTACCTACTCTTGTTGATCGTGAGCTTGCTCTATATGACTCAAAGATCATCATGGAATACCTAGATGAGCGTTTTCCTCATCCACCTTTGATGCCTGTATACCCGGTTGCTCGTGGTAACAGCCGTCTAATGATGTACCGCATTGAGCGTAACTGGTATTCAGTTGCAGAGAAGATCGTTAAAGGCAACGCTGAAGAATCTGAAGCAGCTCGCGTTAAACTGCGCAACGACCTACTGACTCTTGCTCCTATCTTCGCTGAGTATGAATACTTCATGAGCGAAGAGTTTAGCCTAATTGATTGTTACCTAGCTCCGCTACTATGGCGTTTACCTGAGCTTGGTATCGAACTGATTGGTCCTGGTTCTAAAGAGCTTAAGATTTACATGAACCGCGTATTCGAACGTGATTCATTCCTAGCTTCTCTAACTGAAGCTGAGCGTGAGATGCGACTGGTTCGCTAAGCGTTTATGGATATTTCTAATATGACTCCACGCCGGCCATACATGCTTCGTGCATTTTATGAGTGGCTGGTTGATAACGAACTAACTCCACACCTTGTTGTTGAAGCAACATTGCCGGGTGTGCGAGTTCCAGAAGAGTTTGTTCAAGATGGTCAGATCATTCTGAACATCGCGCCTCGTGCGGTTGGACAACTTGAACTGGGTAACGAAGCTGTGACGTTTAGTGCTCGCTTTAGTGGTCGTCCACGCTCTGTGATCGTTCCGCTTTACGCAGTACAAGCGATTTATGCTCGTGAAAATGGTGCTGGTACCATGTTTGAACCTGAAGAGGCTTACATGGAAGCGTTTGAAGAAGGGATTGAAGAAAGTCCTTTTGAAGAACAAGAGAAAGGCCCATCTTTGAGCGTAGCAACGGCAGACGTAGATGCTGAAGAGCCTGACTCAGATCCTGAGCCACCTCGTCCAGCGAAAGGTCGCCCAAGCCTTCGTGTTATCAAATAACGTTAGTTAAATAACGAACCAAATAAAAAAGCAGCGACTCGTCGCTGCTTTTTCTTTTCTGCTATATAGCATTTAATTGACTGGCTTACGGCTAGTTAACAGCCGTCTCTTCTTCACCGTATTCAAACGCTCGAATAACCTGTTTTACGCCAGATATGTTACGCGCAACTTCTGTCGCGATATCGGCATGCTCTCTAGTCACGAGGCCAAGCAGGAATACTTCTGAATCCTCAGTAATCACTTTTACTTTGATGCCGTTAAGCTCAGCATTTGCAAGCAGAGCTGACTTCACTTTAGTGGTAATCCAGCTGTCTTTACTGATAGCGCTCACAGACAATGGCTCTTTCACTCGAACTTGATTGTGGATGCTCTCAACGCCAGCCACTTCTTTGGCTTGGTTTTCAAAAGCGCGACGTTCTGAATCTGTGGTCGCTTGCCCCATCAGTACCACCGAACCTCGGTATGAGCTTGCGGTGACGCGTACGTTGCCACGGAAAGGTTGTTTATTGGTAATCGCTGCAACTTCGAATTCGATGTTGTTGTCGTTCCAAATCTCTTTGGTGGTTCGTGTATCAGTGACTAGGTTTGCTGTAGTTGCTGCACCAGCAATGAAAATGCCAGCACAACCAGACAGAGACAGTGTAAGTAGCGAAACACTAATCAGCTTAAACAGCCTCATAGAGGTTAATGATTTCATTGTGATGCTCCGTCTATCACTCTTCGTGAGCAGGGAAGAGTACTTGATCGATTAGGTCACATAGGCAGTGGAGTGTCACCATGTGTACTTCATGAATGCGTGCTGTACGGTGTGAAGGGATACGAATCTCTACATCGTGTTCACCAAGCAAGCCTGCCATTTCGCCACCATCTTTACCGGTAAAGGCGATGATGGTCATGTCGCGAGTTACCGCCGCTTCCATTGCCTTGATGATGTTCTTGCTGTTACCGCTAGTCGAGATAGCCAGCAGGATATCGCCAGTTTGACCAAACGCACGCACCTGCTTAGAGAAGATCTCTTCATAGTGGTAGTCGTTAGCCACGGCTGTTAGCGTGGTGTTGTCTGCTGTGAGTGCCATCGCAGGAAGGCTAGGGCGCTCTGTTTCAAATCGGTTGAGTAGGCACGATACAAATTGCTGAGCATTCGACGCCGAACCACCATTACCACAACAAAGAATTTTGTTTCCGTTAAGCAAGGTCGCAACCATTGCTTGAGCGGCATGCGTGATTGCGTCAGGCAGAGCTTCTGCAGCCGCAATTTGGATTTGAATACTTTCTGTGAAACTTTCTTTAATGCTGTCTAGCATGTTTATCCTTGGGTAATCGCGTTTTGAATCCAGTCGATAGTGTCATTCGGCCCTTCAATGGCAACAATATCAAACCTGAAATCTGTAGAGTGCACCGACAAGCCTTGCTGCATAAGCCAAACATTGGCTGTTTTGAGCAGTTTCTGTGACTTCTTGACAGTCACCATTTCAGCGGCATGTCCGTAGCGGGTTTGCTTGCGGTATTTTACCTCAGCAAACACAACCGTATTGTTGTGGCGCATTATAAGATCAATCTCGCCACATTTTGCTATGAAGTTTTCTTCTATTAACGATAAACCGTGGTTAATCAGATAAGATTTTGCCACGGTCTCGTATTTATCACCCACTTGTTTGTGGGTGATGGTTGGTTTGGATAGGAACTTTCGGCTAAAAAGCCCCATGCTCTGCCCAGCTGATTTCACGTTGAACCACACAGTTGTTATCGATGGTTAGCACACCCGTTTCACCTGGAATGCTGTAACCCTGTACTGCTTTCATCTGTGGCAGTGCATCCATTAGGTAGTATGCATCCATTCCTAGTGCTTGCAGACGCTTTTGGCCGTTTGAGTGTGCAGGCCATAGGTCGTTGAGCTCTTTATTAAGCTCGTTTTTATTCTCAACTAATAGCGGGATATCGCTGTAGAACACACCTGTTAGGTCTTCATACTGCTTATCACCGCTGTTGCTGCGTGAGTTTGAGAACAGAGCGGGTTGGCTCGCATCAGGGTTAATTGCAACTTCAATGAAGGGTTTGATTAGCGTTAGCTCTGAGTTCTTAGCCACAATGTAGACAGAATCGATATCACGACGGCTGCGTGGCTCTGTTTCTAGGTCTAGGTTCAGTAACCCGTCCATTTGAGCGATACGTTGTTGGCTCTCTTGCAAGCCGAATACCTGATTCACATTACGTTGCAGTTGGCGTTTGTCAGAGAACAAGCTGATAGCAACATCGTTGCTGCTGTATTTTTTCCACTCTTCTTTAAACGCTTGCTCAACACGCTCACCTAAACGTCCTCTTGGCGCAAGGATAAGCGGGTACTTGTAGCCTTGAGCAAATAGGTGTTTCGCTGCCTGAGCGACTTCTTGTTCTGGCGATAGAGCGAGATAACAAATGTTGGTATCTGGTTCTAGTTGCGTTGGAATGTTCAGAGCTAATGCTGGAATCGAGTTTTCGTGGTTTTTCTGCGCTTGCTGAAGCTTAGTTATGTTGCTCTTAATCAGCGGGCCAACGATGAAATCAACGTTGTTCTCTTCCAGTGTCGCTTTGATTTCAGTTGCACTTTGCACGTTGGTATCCATTACCGTCAGCGTTGCATCTTCTTCACGCTCTTTGTCATTCATCATCGCAAAGATGAAACCGTCACGTACAAGTTGTGCTTGCTTACCGTATTTACCGGTTAGAGGCAGTAATAGTGCAGTGCTGGTTGGCTTGCTGATCTCTAGCGCCAAGATGTCAGTGATCGCCTGAGGTGTGTATGTCGCTGCTGGGTGCTGAGGATTCTCTGCTAGCCAATTAGACAGGGTTTCCTGCAGGTTTGGAAGGTTTGAGTTCAGCGTCTTCATGTAAATCGCCAGCTGTAACCAACCTGCAAGAACGTCTTCTGTAGGCGACGTCTTAAGCTCTAGAATCTCATATTGAGAGTAGCTATTTAGGTTCTGCCAAATACGGTCAGCAGCTTGTTGTTGGAGCTCGTCGTCAGCGTCTAGATATTCTGAATAAAGAACTAACTCACGGCTTGCTTCAAAATACTCGCTTTGCATTTCAGAAATGTTCGCGCGTAGCTCGTGATAATCTTTCCACTGCTCGTTCGGAAGTTTCCACCAAGGCTGGAAGTTCAGTTGGCTATAAGCTTGTTCAGGCTGCGAGTTATTCACCAACAGTTGAGCGCGAGCTAATTGCCATTCCGCTTGTTGCGTTTCGCTCAGCTCTTGTTTTGCTAAGCGTTTGATCAGCAGAGTGGCTTGATCGGTTTTTCCAGCTTGCACAGAAGCCTTAAGTGCCATGATTAACCAGTCGTTTTGTAGACTTCCTTTGCTACTATCCGCCTGCATCATGTAACTTTCAGTTGATTGCGCTGGATCTAGTGTAATATCAACGCTCGTTGGTGCTTGAGGACCTGAAGAACAAGCCGCCAATGTAATTGCTAATGCAATTGGAGTTAGTAAGCGTGGTACACTGAGTCTCTTATGGTTCATCGTTGCCATGAGTTCTTTAAATTCCGTATAAATTTGTATCTATATTAATCGTTGAAGTGATGGTAAACAAATGACAGATAACAAAACCTTGCTCACAGAGAGCCCAACTCTCTACATTGTGCCAACCCCAATCGGAAATTTGGGAGATATCACTCAAAGAGCAATTGAAATTTTATCAAGTGTCGATGTTATTGCAGCCGAAGACACACGCCACACGGGTAAGCTGCTTGCTCACTTCAATATATCAACCAGAACGTTCGCTTTACATGATCATAATGAACAAACTAAAGCACAAGTTCTAGTCGAAAGGTTATTAGAAGGTCAGTCTATCGCATTAGTCTCTGATGCGGGTACTCCTTTAATTAGTGACCCAGGTTACCATCTTGTCTCACAATGTCGTCAAGCGGGTGTGAGAGTTGTGCCACTTCCTGGTGCTTGTGCTGTGATTACCGCGTTGAGTGCTTCTGGTTTACCGTCAGATCGTTTCAGTTTTGAAGGCTTCTTGCCACCAAAGAGCAAAGGTCGTAAAGACAAGTTCTTAGAGATCGCAAAAGCAGAGCGCACTTGCATCTTCTATGAATCACCGCACCGTATTTCAGACTCTCTACAAGACATGCTTGAGATTCTTGGTCCTGACCGTGAGGTTGTATTGGCGCGTGAGCTAACCAAAACCTTCGAAACCATCCAAGGGCTGCCACTGGGTGAACTTATTGAGTGGATTGAAGAAGACGCGAACCGTAAACGTGGTGAGATGGTGTTACTGATTCACGGCCACCGTGAAGAAGCGAGCACAGAATTGCCAGACGAAGCGACTCGCACACTAGGCATTCTAACCAAAGAGCTGCCTCTTAAAAAAGCGGCGGCGATGACGGCAGAAATCTACAATCTGAAAAAGAACGCTTTATACAAATGGGGCCTAGAGCATCTAGACAACTAGATACCTCTTTATAGAGTAGCTAACTTGTATTGAAAAGCTTGTGAGGAATGATGGTATTGCCGTCATTCCTCTTTTTTGTCTGAATTGTGTAAAAATTACGCAGTTGCTTAGAGGTTTGCACCATATTTGTGATCTCGCTAGACACTGCACCCTAATCTCTATACAATCCGCCCTCGGAGTTGAACGGGTAATCGCTGCTTTGCTGATGTCCTTCGGGAGACTGACGTTGAGGTCCTTCGGGAAACTGACGTTGAAGTCCTTCGGGAGACTGGTAGAGGGGAGGAACGTCCGGGCTCCATAGAGCAGGGTGCCAGATAACGTCTGGGGGGCGCGAGCCCACGACAAGTGCAGCAGAGAGAAGACCGCCGATGGCCTCATTTCTTCGGAAGGGGTACAGGTAAGGCTGAAAGGGTGCGGTAAGAGCGCACCGTGCGACTGGCAACAGTTCGTAGCAAGGTAAACTCCACCCGGAGCAAGATCAAATAGGCCCTCACATTGCGTTGCTCGCGTATGGGGGCGGGTAGATTGCTTGAGCCTGTGAGCGATTGCAGGCCTAGACGAATGGTTACCGCCGCGCAAGCGGAACAGAACCCGGCGTATGTGTCAACTCCACCTATATAAAGAACCCATCATTACTTAACGGTAGTGATGGGTTTTTTGCTTTATATTGACGTAAATTATTTAGATTTCCTTAGAATCCTTCATCCTGATATGAGCTTGGGTCAAAAATTCCCAAAGCCTATACACAATATGGTGGAGATACGGCGTGAAATCAGTACACTAAAACGTTAATAGAACAAATTATTGCCGAACTAATGGCTCAATCCACTCACTGAGAAGACTATGACAGAAGCATTCAAACATATTTCAGTATTGCTTAACGAATCTATTGACGGACTTGCGATCAACCCTGACGGTACCTACATCGATGGTATTTTTGGCCGTGGTGGTCACAGCCGTACAATCCTGTCTAAACTGGGCGAGAATGGACGACTCTTTAGTATTGACCGCGATCCACAAGCGATTGCAGAAGCGCAAAAGATTGATGACCCTCGTTTTACGATTATTCACGGCCCGTTCTCAGGTATGGCTGAATATGCAGAGCGTTATGACTTAGTCGGTCAAGTGGATGGCGTTTTACTGGATCTAGGTGTTTCTTCACCACAGCTAGATGATGCTGAGCGTGGCTTTAGCTTCATGAAAGACGGCCCGCTTGATATGCGTATGGACCCAACAACTGGTATTCCTGTTTCTCAGTGGTTAGTTGAAGCGGATCTTGATGATATCACTTGGGTTATTCGTGAGTTCGGTGAAGACAAACACGCTCGTCGTATCGCGAAAGGAATCATCGCTTATCAAGAGAGTGAAGAGAACGAACCACTAACGCGCACTGGTCAGTTGGCTAAGCTTATCTCGGATGTAGCTCCAAAAAGCTTCAAAGAGAAAAAGCACCCAGCAACACGTGCTTTCCAAGCCTTCCGTATCTATATCAACAGCGAACTTGAAGAGATCGATACCGCACTGAAAGGTGCAGCAAGCATTCTTGCTCCTCAAGGTCGTATCTCTGTTATCAGCTTCCACTCTCTTGAAGACCGCATGGTGAAGCGCTTTATCCGTAAAGAGAGCCAAGGGCCACAGGTTCCTCATGGTTTACCGCTAACAGAAGATCAAATTAAAGCTTTAGGTAGTGCCGATCTAAAACCAATTGGTAAAGCGATCAAGCCTTCTAAAGATGAAGTGGATGAGAATACTCGTTCGCGTAGCTCAGTATTACGAATCGCAGAAAAGCTATAGTCAATGAAGACCTCCAAACCGAACTTAGCCAAGATAATATTTTTTGATTTGATCTCCGTGGGCAAGGTCCCATTGATGCTTCTTATCTGTATCTTCGCGAGTGCGATGGGGGTCGTTCTTACGACACATATGTCACGTCAGGCGATCACGCAAAAAGACACGGCGTTGGTGGAGCGAGAACAGCTTGATGATGAGTGGCGAAATTTAATGCTTGAAGAGACGGCTCTGGCTGAACATAGTCGCGTTCAAGCATCGGCAAAAAGAGAGCTAGACATGAAACGTCCAGACTCTGAAAAAGAAGTTGTGATCACACTGAAATGACCGGTAAAAAGGAAAAAGCACCCGCAAAAGCCGTTAAGAAACCAACGAAAGAGCGAGTGAAGAGCGAAAAGGATTCGGATCCAATTCTTATTAAATGGCGTTTCAACGTCGTTATTGCTTTCGTGTTTCTTGCCTTTGCTGCGCTGGTTGGTCGTGTGGCTTACATCCAAATCATTGAACCAGATAACTTAATTCGTCAGGGCGACCTTCGCTCGGTACGTGTTAAGGCAATTCCTTCTGCTCGCGGTATTATTTCAGACCGTAATGGCGAGCCGCTTGCTGTGAGTGTTCCAGTTGAAGCGGTATGGGCCGATCCTAAAACGATTTTCGATAAAAACGGCATGGCCCAAATTGATCGTTGGTACGCGTTAGCCGATGTACTTGGCTTAGAGCGACAATCGATGATCGACAAGATCTCTAGTAACAAATCCCGTCGATTTATTTACCTGCAAAGACAAGTTAGCCCTGCAATGGCTAAGTATATCCGTGAGCTTAAGCTGGTGGGTGTTGGTCTGAAGGCGGAATCTCGACGTTACTATCCTGCCGGCGAAGTCAGCGCGCACCTTATCGGTGTTACCGGCATTGATGGACACGGCCTAGAAGGTGTTGAGCGCAGCTATGACAAATGGCTCACAGGCGAGGCGGGTAAGCGAACGATTCGTAAAGATCGCTACGGACGTGTTGTTGAAAACATTGCTTTAGAAGAGCGTGAAGAAGGCAAACCACTCGAGCTAACGATCGATCAACGATTACAAGCGATCGCCTACCGAGCGATTAAACAGGCGGTGGCCGATCATAAGGCGACTTCTGGCTCTGCTATTCTGTTGGATGTAAAAACCGGCGCTGTGTTGGCGATGGTCAATGCCCCTTCTTATAACCCGAACAATCGTGCGGATTTACAAAGTTTTAAGATGCGTAACCGCGTACTTACTGATGCGATGGAACCCGGCTCTACCGTGAAACCTTTTGTGGTTTTGGCGGCGCTAGAGAACGGCACGGCAGATCCAGATATCGTTATTGATACTGGCAACGGCATCATGCAGATCGGTGGTAGCCGTGTGCGAGATTCTTCTAAAGTCGGTAAGGCTGATTTAGCACTGATCCTCAAGAAGTCGAGTAACATCGGTGTGGCGAAGTTGGCACTTAACATGCCTTTAGAAGCCCTGCTTGGGATGTACAGTTCTGTTGGTCTAGGCGAAATGTCTGGGCTGAACTTAATCGGTGAAACGAGCGGTATTTTCCCGAATCGTCGTCGCTGGTCTAAGTTTGAAATTGCAACACTATCATTCGGTTACGGTTTGTCTGTGACACCGATGCAGTTGGCCCACGCGTATGCGACGCTAGCCAACAAAGGCATGTATGAACCGATTCATATTATTAAGAGCAACGACCAAGACTTTTCTAAGCAGATCATCAAGCGCGAGAACGCTGAACTGGTTTTGAATATGCTCGAAGGGGTGACTCAAAAAGGCGGCACAGCAACAAGAGCGGCCGTTCCTGGTTACCGAGTTGCAGCAAAAACGGGTACTTCTCGTAAGGCTGAAGCTGGCGGATACAGTGACGAATACATTGCGATCACCGCAGGTTTTGCCCCGGTTAGTGACCCAAGAGTCGCGCTGGTTGTTGTGGTCAATGAGCCTCAAGGTGACCTTTACTATGGCGGTTCAGTTGCTGCCCCCGTTTTTTCTGAAATCATGAAGGGTGCATTGCAAATACTGAATGTCCCTGCTGATGAAAACAAGTTTCAAGAATAGAGCCAATCAGGATTCAATATGAGTAATAGCCTCACGCTGTCATCTTTACTTTCTCCTTGGGGTGACTTTAGTTCACCTGAGCTGGATGCGATTGCTGTTGAGCAGTTGGAGTTGGATAGTCGTGCCATCAAAGACGGCGATATTTTTGTTGCTGTGGTTGGGCATGCTGTTGATGGCCGTCGTTTCATCGACAAAGCGGTCGCACAGGGAACCAATGCCGTTATCGCACAAGCTGATGCTGAAAAGGCCCATGGTCTGATTGAGTGGTTGGATGCTGTTCCAGTAATTTACATTAAAGACCTTAACTTGGTGTTATCTGAGTTGGCCGGTCGTGTTTACTCGTCTCAAGCGACTAAGTTGATAGGTGTTACCGGCACCAATGGCAAAACCACCATCACCCAATTGATTGTTCAATGGCTTGATCTTGTTGGTCAACGCTCTGCAGTAATGGGCACCACGGGTAATGGCTTTTTAGACAATCTAAAAACCGCGGCGAATACCACAGGCAGTGCGATTGAAATACAACGCACACTGAGTGAGTTAGCTGAAGAAAACGCGGCTTACACAGCTATGGAAATATCTTCTCATGGTTTGGTGCAAGGTCGCGTTAAAGCCTTGGACTTCGAAGTCGGTGTATTCACTAATTTGAGCCGTGATCATCTTGATTACCATGGCACGATGGAAGAGTACGCTTTGGCTAAGAAGAGCCTGTTTACTGAACACAAATGCAAGCACGCTGTGATAAATGTTGATGACGAAGTGGGCAAAGCTTGGATGACAGATTTATCGAATGCGATTGCTGTTTCATTACTTCCATTAACGGGCTACCAACAGTCGGTATGGGCATCTGATGTTGCCTATGCAGAAACTGGGATTAAGCTCTCTTTCGATGGTAGTTGGGGACAAGGCGATCTTTCGGTTCCATTAATTGGTCAGTTTAACGCATCAAACGTACTGGTGGCCTTTGCGACCTTGCTGTCATTAGGTATAGATAAGCAAATCTTGGTCGATACTACGCCTCAGCTGCAACCTGTGATTGGTCGTATGGAACTGTTCCAAGTGCCGAACAAAGCAAAAGTGGTTGTCGACTACGCGCATACGCCAGACGCTTTAGAAAAAGCATTAGCAGCACTGCGAGTTCACTGTTCTGGAAAATTGTGGGCTATCTTTGGCTGCGGCGGTGACCGTGACACTGGTAAGCGTCCTATGATGGCAGCGACCGCAGAGCAGTTCGCCGATAAAATCATTATTTCAGATGACAACCCTCGTAGCGAAGATCCGGCCTTGATTGTCAAAGACATGCTGGCAGGCTTAAGCAAACCAGAATCTGCATTTGTGGAACACGATCGCTACCAAGCGGTTAAGTTCGCGCTTGAACAGGCAGACAGCAATGACATTATTCTTTTGGCTGGTAAAGGCCATGAGGATTACCAAGTATTAAAAGACGAAACGATCCATTACTCAGATCGAGAGTCTGCGCTTCAACTTTTAGGTATTTCATAATGATTGATGTATCACTCGAACAGATTTGTTCAGCGGTCAGCGGTGAGTTGATTGAGGCTGGTAACTCAAACAATGCCGTAATTAATGCCGTTTCTACCGACACTCGCACCGTTGAAGAAGGCGCATTGTTTGTGGCTATTGTCGGAGAACGCTTCGATGCGCATGACTTTTGTCATCAAGCGGTTGAGGCAAATGCGAGTGCGTTGTTAGTCGAACGAAAACTTGACCTAAATATTACTCAAGTTGTTGTTGAAGACACTAAACTTGCTTTAGGTCAGCTAAGTGCTTGGATCCACAAACAATGTGACGTGCCAACCATGGCGATTACAGGAAGCTGTGGCAAAACGACCGTCAAAGAGATGGTGGCGAGCATTCTGCAGCAACGTGGCAAGGTGCTGTTTACGGCGGGTAACTTCAATAATGATATTGGTGTACCACTAACCTTACTGGGCAGTGAGCCCAATGACGACTATGCCGTGATAGAACTGGGCGCGAATCATATTGGTGAAATCGCCTATACCACGCAACTTGTGAAACCGCAGGTGGCGTTGGTGAATAACGTAGCTGCCGCGCATCTAGAAGGCTTTGGCTCAATTGATGGTGTTAAACAAGCGAAAGGTGAAATCTTTCAGGGGCTTGCTGCCGGTGATACTGCTATTGTTAATCTAGAAAGCAACGGTGGCGACTTTTGGAATGAAGTACTCGCAGATAAAACGGTACTGACATTTTCAGAAAGCGACAGTACGGCAGATTACTTTGCTAAGAATATTCGCATTAATGAGAAGGGTGAAGCTTGCTTTGAGATGCAAACACCGCAAGGCGCTATGCCGGTTGAGCTTGGCATTATTGGTCAGCATAACGTAGCAAATGCGTTGGCGGCGGCAGCGTTGAGTATTCAGTTTGGTGCCACGCTTGAAGAAGTAAAAAATGGTTTAGCGAATCTTATCTCCGTCAAAGGACGAGTTGAGGTTCAACAATTAAGTCAGAATATCAAGCTGATAGATGACAGTTATAACGCCAGCGTACCCGCGATGAAGGCGGCAGCCAAATTGCTGTCGAGCTTCAAAGGTCAACGTTGGTTGATTTTAGGCAATATGGCTGAATTAGGCGACGAAAGCCTTGCACTTCACCGTCAAGTCGGTGAATATGCTGCCCCATTCGCTTTTGAGCATCTACTCACTTACGGTGATGATACCAAGGTGATTAGTGAGGTCTGTAATGGTACCCACTTTGCAACGCATCAAGCGATGATCGCGCACATAGAGCAGCACTTATGCTTGCCAGAAAACGCGTCACATACCTTGTTGGTAAAAGGCGCGAATAGTGCAGGAATGAGTAAAATAGCCGCTGCTTTAAAGGAGAACTTTTCATGATAATTTGGCTTGCAGAGCTACTACAGCCACACCTTTCTTTTTTCCGTTTGTTCGAATACCTATCGTTTCGTGCAATCGCGAGTATTTTGACGGCTTTATGTCTGTCGCTGTGGATGGGACCTCGTTTAATTGAGCGTCTGCAAATGCTACAAATTGGCCAAGTTGTTCGTAATGACGGCCCTGAATCTCACTTTAGCAAACGTGGCACACCAACCATGGGCGGCGTGATGATCCTAGCCGCCATTATTATTACAGTATTAATGTGGGCTGATCTTTCTAACCCTTACGTTTGGGCGGTATTGGTTGTCCTTGGCGGTTACGGTGCGGTTGGCTTTGTTGATGACTACCGTAAAGTGGTTCGTAAAAACACAGATGGCTTGATCGCTCGTTGGAAGTACTTCTGGCAATCGGCTATTGCATTGGTTGTGGCGTTTGCTCTGTATGCTCACGGACACGATACAGCGGCAACCCAACTGGTGGTGCCTTTCTTTAAAGATGTGATGCCACAATTAGGTTTATTGTACATCGTACTGACTTATTTTGTTATTGTGGGTACCAGTAACGCGGTGAACCTAACAGACGGCCTAGATGGTTTGGCGATTATGCCAACAGTGATGGTTGCTGCTGGTTTTGCTGTGATTGCTTGGGCGACAGGTAACGTTAACTTCGCGGCATATCTACACATTCCATACATCCCATACACTTCTGAGCTTGTAGTTGTATGTACTGCTATCGTGGGTGCTGGGCTTGGCTTCTTATGGTTCAACACCTACCCAGCACAAGTATTCATGGGCGATGTTGGCTCACTAGCACTTGGCGGTGCATTGGGTGTGATTGCTGTGTTAGTTCGCCAAGAGTTGGTACTGGTTATCATGGGCGGTGTGTTTGTAATGGAGACTCTGTCAGTGATTCTGCAGGTGGGCTCTTATAAATTGCGTGGTCAGCGTATTTTCCGCATGGCACCGATTCACCACCACTATGAACTGAAAGGTTGGCCAGAGCCGCGTGTTATCGTGCGTTTTTGGATCATCTCAATGGTATTAGTACTGGTTGGCCTTGCGACACTGAAAGTTCGTTAATCCTGTATGAGCCTCTGAGTAGAGGCTCTTTAAAACTATTAAGAGCATCT
This sequence comes from Vibrio splendidus 12E03, assembly GCF_000272105.2. GTDB lineage: Bacteria > Pseudomonadota > Gammaproteobacteria > Enterobacterales > Vibrionaceae > Vibrio > Vibrio splendidus_I. Next base: position 7,193 of record NZ_AJZD02000026.1, on the reverse strand, counting down.
TGTTTAAATGGAACGTTGGCAAAATATTCAAAATGTAGTGGTTGTGGGGCTCGGTATTACCGGGCTCTCTGTCGTTAAACATCTCGTAAAATATCAGCCTCATACGCATGTGAAGGTGATTGATACTCGAGAGCTACCACCGGGCCGAGAATCTTTGCCTGAATCGGTAGAGCTGCATTCTGGAAGTTGGAATAGCCAATGGTTAGCGGAAGCTGATTTGGTGGTTGCTAACCCAGGTATCGCACTCGCGACACCGGAAATTCAAGATGTTATTCAAACGGGTACTCCGGTTGTTGGTGATATTGAACTGTTTGGCTGGGCGGTAGACAAACCCGTTGTGGCAATAACAGGTTCTAACGGCAAGAGCACCGTGACTGACCTTACTGGCGTACTTGCAAAGGCGGCGGGTTTGAATGTCGGTGTCGGTGGCAACATTGGTATCCCTGCCTTAGATCTTCTAGAGCTTAATGCTGATTTATATGTTCTTGAGCTTTCAAGCTTTCAGTTAGAAACAACATCAAGCCTAAACTTAGCAGCAGCAGCATTTCTGAATCTGTCAGAAGACCATATGGATCGCTACCAAGGCATGGCCGATTACCGCGATGCCAAGCTAAGAATCTTTAATAATGCTCAATATGCGATTGTAAACCGCGACGACAAAGAGACGTATCCAGACCACAACATGTCATTAGTAACATTCGGACTCGACGGCCAGGAGTTTGGTGTCGCGACAGTTGATGGTACCGAATGGTTAATGGATAACGGTAAACCTGTACTTGCAACCCAAGATTTAACATTGGTTGGACGTCACAATGTGGCAAATGCGTTAGTCTCGCTAGCACTGCTTAAACAAGTCGGTATTGATTACAGTAAAAGCCTTGAAGCCTTGAAGGCCTACAATGGTTTGACGCATCGCTGCCAAGTGGTGGCTGACAAACGCGAAATCAAATGGGTTAACGACTCGAAAGCTACCAATGTAGCCAGTACATTAGCGGCTCTCTCGGGCTTAGAGTGCCAAGGTACTTTGTATCTTCTGGTTGGTGGGGTTGGTAAAGGTGCCGACTTTAGCGAGCTTAAGCCAGTGTTGTCGCAACTAGAGCGCGTTCAACTGTGTTGTTTTGGTGAAGATGCCGCGCAATTTATGCCGTTGCACCCATCGTCTAAGACGTTTGAAACTATGGGTGACATTATCGAGAGTATCTCGAAGCAGTTAGTTGCTGGTGATATGGTGATGTTGTCCCCAGCGTGTGCCAGCTTCGATCAATTTAATAACTTCATGGCAAGAGGTGATGCGTTCACTGAACTTGCTCATGAGTATGCCTAACGTGTTGAAGGACTAACATTCAGTGCAAAGAGTGAGAGAGATTAATCAATCTATTTGGCAATGGCTTAACCGTGCCACACCAGAGGCGCTTTACGATCGTCAATTGGTATGGATTGCTCTTGGACTGATGCTGACGGGCTTAGTGATGGTAACGTCGGCTTCGTTTCCTATCAGTGCTCGTTTAACCGATCAGCCATTTCACTTTATGTTCCGTCATGCCATCTTCCTTGTGTTGGCGTTAGGTGTCTCCAGCGTCATATTGCAAATCCCGATGCAGCGCTGGTTTCAATACAGTATGTATCTACTGGGCTTGTCCTTCTTCTTGCTGATTGTGGTATTAGCCGTCGGTAAGTCGGTTAATGGCGCATCGCGTTGGATCCCTTTAGGGCTATTTAACTTACAACCGGCAGAAGTCGCCAAGTTATCGCTGTTTATCTTTATGGCGGGCTACTTGGTTCGTAAACAAGATGAAGTCAGAAAAACCTTCTTCGGTGGTTTTGGTAAACCGATCATGGTATTCGGCGCTTTTGCCGTGCTGCTGCTAGGCCAGCCCGATTTAGGTACCGTGGTCGTAATGCTAGTGACCCTGTTCGGCATGCTATTCATTGCTGGTGCCAAGCTTTCACAGTTTATCGCCTTGATGGTGGCAGGTATTGCCGCGGTCGTCGGTTTGATTGTTATAGAACCTTATCGTGTTCGACGTGTTACCTCATTCTGGGAACCTTGGAACGACCCGTTCGGCAGTGGTTACCAGCTAACTCAGTCATTGATGGCGTTCGGCCGTGGTGATTGGATGGGGCAAGGGCTGGGTAACTCAATTCAGAAACTCGAATACCTACCGGAAGCGCACACCGATTTTGTATTTGCTGTGTTGGCAGAAGAATTGGGTTTTGTTGGCGTAACCTTAGTGTTGATGCTGATCTTTAGCTTGGTTTTTAAAGCCATTCTTATTGGTAAAAAGGCTTTTGAAAACGACCAAGTATTCAGTGGTTATCTGGCATTTGGTATTGGTATTTGGTTTGCATTTCAGACGCTTGTTAATGTGGGGGCTGCTTCAGGTATCGTCCCAACCAAAGGCTTAACCTTACCGCTGATCAGTTATGGTGGTTCAAGTCTTATCGTGATGTCGGTGGCGGTGTCTATGCTACTGCGTATCGATCACGAATGCCGAATGCAGCAGAAAGAACAAGCCGATAATCAAAACGAATTAGTAGAATAAGAATCTAACGTGATGAAACAAAACAAAAAACTTTTAGTGATGGCTGGTGGTACTGGCGGTCACGTTTTTCCAGGGTTAGCGGTAGCTAAAAAGCTTCAGCAACAAGGTTGGGAAATTCGCTGGTTAGGAACAGCAGATAGAATGGAAGCGGATTTAGTGCCAAAGCATGGCATTGAGATCGACTTCATCAAGGTGAAAGGCCTGCGTGGTCAAGGCATTAGCAAGTTAATTAAAGCGCCGTTTCAGATTATTAATGCCATACTTCAAGCAAGACAGCACATTAAAGCTTGGCAGCCTGATGTGGTACTTGGCATGGGTGGTTACGTGAGTGGCCCGGGTGGTATCGCGGCATGGTTGTCTGGCATTCCAGTGGTTCTGCATGAACAAAATGCAGTGGCAGGTTTAACTAACCAATGGCTGTCTAAAATTGCTAAAAAGGTTTTCCAAGCTTTCCCTGGTGCTTTCCCTACCGCAGAAGTGGTGGGTAACCCAGTACGCGAAGATGTGGTTGCCTTAGCTGAACCCGAGCAACGCATGGCTGAGCGTGATGGTGACATCCGCATCTTGGTTATGGGCGGTAGTCAGGGCGCCAAAATCCTGAACGATACCTTGCCAGTAACGATGGCGCAGCTTTGTGAAGGCTTCACTGTGATGCACCAAGCGGGTAAGAACAATCAACAGCAAGTCATTGAGCAATACAAATCACATTCTGTAGAGAATGTTCAAGTGACTGAATTTATTGATGATGTGGCGCAAGCTTATGAGTGGGCAGATCTATTAGTGTGTCGCTCAGGTGCATTAACCGTATCAGAAGTGTCTGCGGCAGGTGTCGGTTCTATCTTCGTTCCGTTTATGCACAAAGACAGACAACAAGCGTTGAATGCCGACCATTTAGTTGAATGTGGCGCAGCGTTAATGATTGAACAGCCTCAACTAACGGCTGATAAGCTAGCGAACACTATCGCGCAGCTTGATAGAAATGAATTAAAAATGATGGCAACAAAAGCTCGTCAAGCCGCCAAGCTTGATGCTGATGTGACCGTCGCTGAAGCGATTAAAGCTTTAGCAAAATAATGAGATTGAATTGATGACGATTGAACATACCCAAGACTTAGCGCAAATCCGTGCAATGGTGCCAGAGATGCGCCGTGTTAAATCTATCCACTTCATTGGTATTGGTGGTGCCGGAATGAGCGGGATTGCTGAAGTCTTGCTAAATGAAGGCTACCAGATCACGGGTTCTGATATTGCTCAAAACCCAGTGACTGATCGTTTAGTTAGCAAGGGTGCGACCGTTTATATCGGTCACCAAGCGAGTAACGTTGCCGACGCAAGTGTGGTGGTGGTTTCAACCGCTATCAACGAAGAAAACCCAGAAATTATTGCAGCTCGTGAAGCGCGCACACCGATCGTTCGTCGTGCAGAAATGCTGGCTGAGCTAATGCGTTTTCGTCACGGCATTGCTGTGGCAGGTACGCACGGTAAGACAACCACGACTGCGCTAGTGACACAGATTTATTCTGAAGCAGGTCTAGATCCAACCTTCGTAAATGGTGGTTTGGTGAAAAGTGCCGGCACTAACGCACGTTTAGGTTCAAGCCGTATTCTTATCGCTGAAGCCGATGAAAGTGATGCGTCATTCTTACATCTGCAACCAATGGTTAGTATCGTAACTAACATTGAAGCGGATCATATGGATACCTACGGAGGCGATTTTGAAACGCTAAAGCAGACGTTTATTGATTTTTTACACAACCTACCATTCTACGGTCAGGCTGTGATGTGTGTTGATGATCCAGTAGTGCGTGAGCTTATTCCTCAAGTAAGTCGCCAGGTGATTACTTACGGTTTCTCAGAAGATGCGGATATTCGTATTGAGAACTACGTACAAGAAGGCCAACAAGGTAAGTTCACTGTCGTACGTGAAGGTAAAGCTAACCTTGATATCACGTTAAACATTCCAGGTCGTCACAATGCATTGAATGCATCCGCGGCGATTGCTGTTGCAACAGAAGATGACATCAGCGATGAAGCGATTCTCAAAGCGATGGCGGGAACCGAAGGCACGGGTCGCCGTTTCGATCACCTAGGTGAGTATGAAACAGGTAAAGGCGTGGCAATGTTGGTTGATGATTACGGTCATCATCCAACCGAAGTTGATGTGACGATTCAAGCTGCTCGTAGTGGCTGGACTGATAAACGTCTTGTAATGATCTTCCAACCGCACCGTTATAGTCGTACTCGCGATCTGTATGATGATTTTGCGAACGTTCTTGAGCAGGTTGATGTCCTAATTCTGTTAGATGTTTATTCTGCAGGTGAGAAACCTATTGCAGGGGCTGACGGACGTTCATTAAGTCGAACTATTCGTGGGCGTGGTAAGATAGATCCAATCTTTGTTGCCGATATCAATGCACTGCCATCGGCTTTAGCCAACGTAATTCAAGGCGGTGACCTTGTTTTAACGCAGGGTGCAGGCGATGTTGGTCGAGTTGCGAAGCAGTTGGAATCGTTACAGTTAGACATTAATAAAATGCAGAACGCGTAACAGAATACTGTCTACAGACTGTGGTCAATCGCTCACTTCTTGCGATTGACCTAAAATTGACCAAAAATCTTATTATCAACGTTTGATAGTTTGATTTTGCTCAGTATAATTCATAGGTTAAAGTAAGTGCTTTTACCTCTATTACGAAGATAGGGAATAGAATTGCGAACCAACGACAGGGAATGCGGGCTTTGGTAGAAAGTACTTTTAGCGAAAACCGCCACCTATTCAGTTTACCGTCGCTCAAGAAACACGCCTTAGGCGGGTCTTTTTTTGTCATGGTATTGCTATTCATTGGGTTTCTTTTCTATACCACACTGACTTGGATGTGGGACGATCAGCGATTGCCTCTCTCCAAAATAGTACTTCAAGGCGACTTAACTTACGTAACCGCTGGTGATGTTCAACATGCCTTTAGCAAGCTAGAGCATATTGGAACCTTCATGTCGCAAGACATCGGTGTGTTACAAGACAGTTTAGAAGCGTTACCTTGGGTTTCAGTGGTCTCCATTCGTAAGCAGTGGCCAGACACAATAAAAGTATTTTTGACTGAGTACCATGCAGCAGCAATCTGGAACGGTAACATGCTGCTGAATGACGATGGTCAGGTGTTTAATGGTGATATCGGCCTGTTGAAGGGTGATAGAGTTAAGCTTTACGGCCCAGACGGCACCAGCCAAGAAGTGATAGAAAAGTGGCGACAGATAACCCCTTTGATTAACAGTCTAGGGTTAACCGTTACCTCTCTCGTTCTCAATGAGCGTCGCGCTTGGCAAATAATCCTAGATAACGGTATCCGTTTAGAACTAGGTAAAGATTCTTTAGATGCGCGTGTTGAACGCTTCATTTCGCTTTACAACGAACTTGGTAGTAAAGCGAATCAAGTGAGCTACATCGACCTCAGGTATGATACGGGAGCCGCTGTAGGCTGGTTTCCAGAGCAAGAGTTAGAAGAGAGCACAGATGACTAAGACCGCAGATGACAACATAATCGTTGGTCTTGATATAGGCACTGCGACCATATCAGCTCTGGTTGGTGAAATATTGCCTGATGGTCAAATCAATATCATTGGTTCTGGGCAAAGCCCATCCAGAGGTATGGATAAAGGTGGTGTAAACGACCTAGAGTCGGTAGTTAAGTCGGTTCAGCGAGCTATTGATCAAGCAGAGTTGATGGCGGAATGCCAAATCAGCAATGTATTTATCTCGCTATCGGGTAAACATATCGCAAGCCGAATTGAAAAAGGCATGGGCACTATCTCTGATGAAGAGGTGTCTCAAGACGATATGGATCGAGCGATCCATACCGCGAAATCAATTAAAATAGGTGATGAGCAGAGAATTCTGCACGTGATCCCACAAGAATTTACCATTGATTATCAAGAAGGGATTAAGAACCCACTTGGCTTATCTGGTGTTCGAATGGAGGTCAGCGTTCACCTAATTTCTTGCCATAGCGACATGGCGAGAAACATTATTAAAGCTGTTGAACGATGTGGTCTTACAGTAGAACAGATCGTGTTTTCAGGACTTGCCTCAAGTAATGCGGTAATTACTGAAGACGAGAGAGAGCTTGGAGTATGTGTGGTGGATATCGGCGCGGGTACGATGGATATTTCCATTTGGACTGGCGGCGCACTGCGACACACAGAAGTCTTTTCCTACGCAGGAAATGCAGTAACCAGTGATATTGCCTTCGCTTTCGGTACGCCAGTGAGCGATGCTGAAGAGATAAAAGTAAACCATGGTTGCGCTCTGAGTGAACTCGTAAGCAAGGATGACTCTGTTAACGTCCCAAGTGTTGGTGGTCGCCCATCGAGAAGTTTGCAACGACAAACTTTGTCGGAAGTGATTGAACCACGTTACACTGAACTTATGGGTCTCGTTAACCAAACTATTGATACGGTTCAATTACAGCTACGAGATGAAGGTATTAAACACCACCTTGCAGCTGGCGTCGTTCTCACTGGTGGAGCGGCACAAATTGACGGATTGGTAGAGTGTGCGGAACGTGTTTTCCGCAATCAAGTTCGAGTTGGTAAGCCGTTAGAAGTTAGTGGCTTAACTGACTATGTTAAAGAGCCGTATCATTCTACGGCGGG
>NZ_AJZD02000025.1 GCF_000272105.2 Vibrio splendidus 12E03 | reverse complement strand
GGGCCGAGTTTAAGGCAAGAAGCGATACCACGATTTGAGAGGCCGCAGTCGTATTTAAGGCGTAATACCTCTTTGATTTTTTTCATTGGAGTTCTCTTTTTGGCCATTGTCGCTTCCTTTCCTTCTTGTTTAAGAAGTAAAGAATAGCGAGCTATTGATTTAAAAGAGAAAAAGGAAGGGTTTCGGCCATTACGATCGCGGTTTTCGCTATTCCGATCACCGATTTCGGAGTTAGGCTAAAAGTGATCGGATAATCGCGGAATCAGTGATCGGTTTAAACCGAAATGGGTGATCGGATAATCCCGAAATGACTGATCGGAAT
>NZ_AJZD02000024.1 GCF_000272105.2 Vibrio splendidus 12E03 | reverse complement strand
GTTTCAAAGTCTCCCACCTATCCTACACATGTAGGTTCAATGTTCAGTGCCAAGCTGTAGTAAAGGTTCACGGGGTCTTTCCGTCTAGCCGCGGGTACACTGCATCTTCACAGCGATTTCAATTTCACTGAGTCTCGGGTGGAGACAGCGTGGCCATCATTACGCCATTCGTGCAGGTCGGAACTTACCCGACAAGGAATTTCGCTACCTTAGGACCGTTATAGTTACGGCCGCCGTTTACCGGGGCTTCGATCAAGAGCTTCGACCGAAGTCTAACCCCATCAATTAACCTTCCGGCACCGGGCAGGCGTCACACCGTATACGTCATCTTACGATTTTGCACAGTGCTGTGTTTTTAATAAACAGTTGCAGCCACCTGGTATCTGCGACTCTCGTCTGCTCCATCCGCGAGGGACTTCACTGATAAGAGCGTACCTTCTCCCGAAGTTACGGTACCATTTTGCCTAGTTCCTTCACCCGAGTTCTCTCAAGCGCCTTGGTATTCTCTACCCGACCACCTGTGTCGGTTTGGGGTACGATTCCTTACAATCTGAAGCTTAGAGGCTTTTCCTGGAAGCATGGCATCAATGACTTCACTACCGTAGTAGCTCGACATCGTATCTCAGCGTTAGTAGCGGTCCGGATTTACCTAAACCACCCGCCTACGTACTTGAACCTGGACAACCGTCGCCAGGCCCACCTAGCCTTCTCCGTCCCCCCATCGCAATTGTAAGAAGTACGGGAATATTAACCCGTTTCCCATCGACTACGCCTTTCGGCCTCGCCTTAGGAGTCGACTTACCCTGCCCCGATTAACGTTGGACAGGAACCCTTGGTCTTCCGGCGAGGGAGTTTTTCACTCCCTTTATCGTTACTCATGTCAGCATTCGCACTTCTGATACCTCCAGCAGCCCTTACAGACCACCTTCAACGGCTTACAGAACGCTCCCCTACCCCACATACCCTAAGGTACGTAGCCGCAGCTTCGGTGTATAGCTTAGCCCCGTTACATCTTCCGCGCAGGCCGACTCGACCAGTGAGCTATTACGCTTTCTTTAAATGATGGCTGCTTCTAAGCCAACATCCTGGCTGTCTGAGCCTTCCCACATCGTTTCCCACTTAGCTATACTTTGGGACCTTAGCTGGCGGTCTGGGTTGTTTCCCTCTCCACGACGGACGTTAGCACCCGCCGTGTGTCTCCCGGATAGTACTTACTGGTATTCGGAGTTTGCAAAGGGTTGGTAAGTCGGGATGACCCCCTAGCCTTAACAGTGCTCTACCCCCAGTAGTATTCGTCCGAGGCGCTACCTAAATAGCTTTCGGGGAGAACCAGCTATCTCCAGGTTTGATTGGCCTTTCACCCCTAGCCACAAGTCATCCGCTAATTTTTCAACATTAGTCGGTTCGGTCCTCCAGTTGATGTTACTCAACCTTCAACCTGCCCATGGCTAGATCACCTGGTTTCGGGTCTAATCCTAGCAACTGTACGCCCAGTTAAGACTCGGTTTCCCTACGGCTCCCCTAAACGGTTAACCTTGCTACTAAAATTAAGTCGCTGACCCATTATACAAAAGGTACGCAGTCACACCACGAAGGTGCTCCTACTGCTTGTACGACACGGTTTCAGGTTCTATTTCACTCCCCTCACAGGGGTTCTTTTCGCCTTTCCCTCACGGTACTGGTTCACTATCGGTCAGTCAGTAGTATTTAGCCTTGGAGGATGGTCCCCCCATATTCAGACAGGATATCACGTGTCCCGCCCTACTCGTTTTCACTGATGATGAGATGTCGATTACGGGGCTATCACCCTTTATTGCGGCACTTTCCAGAGCCTTCATCTGTCTCATTAAAAGCTTAAGGGCTAATCCAATTTCGCTCGCCGCTACTTTCGGAATCTCGGTTGATTTCTCTTCCTCGGGGTACTTAGATGTTTCAGTTCCCCCGGTTTGCCTCCTGTTGCTATGTATTCACAACAGGATACTT
>NZ_AJZD02000023.1 GCF_000272105.2 Vibrio splendidus 12E03 | reverse complement strand
CTAACCTATTTAGTTATTTGGTAGCTCTGTTAATAATTTGATGATTGTTTTAGCTGTTTTATATCTATAATTAGTTCGAGGTATTAATTACATACCCGCATTAACGGTAATAATGCCGACGATAATTGGTCCCCATAACGTCAGTAACACGTTAGCTACAGCGTAAGTCACAGTGAAAGAGAATACTGGCGTTGCGTTGCCTGTTTTTTCCATCAATGCTGCGAATGCTGGGTTTGCACTTCGACCACCAGTCACACAACCTAAAGCCTCTACTGGGTTCTTGATCTTCAATACAAAGTACGAGAAGAAGAATGAAATAATCTGTGGAATGATGGTGACCGCCATACCCAAGAACAGAAGCGACATACCGTGTTCTTTTATGGTATCAACCGCTTGAGGGCCTGCTTGTAGGCCAACAATCCCTACAAATGCCGCTAAACCAAAGTCGCGAATGAAGTTTGCTGCACCCGCTGGGAACTGAGCCACATGCGGGTTTCGGCTACGTAACCAGCCGACAAGCAAGCCAGAAATCAAACAACCTGCACCAGAGCCAATCGTTACAGGAATACCTGCAATCTTGAAGCTAATTAGGCCAATTAGAAGACCCAGCACCATACCGAAACCCAGTACGATGAAGTCAGTCATAGTCGCAGAACCCATGCGCTTACCGATGTGTTTTTCAACTCGGTTGATGTCTTGAGCGGTACCCGTTAATTGAATAACATCGTTTTTCTCGACAATCAGGTCATCAGTAATGTCCATTGAAGTACCTGTACGCATGTAGTCTGTCACATACACGCCGCGGAATGAGCGCTCGTTTGAGCTGTCTTTGATTTCTTTTAGCGAGTGACCTATTAGCTTGCGGTTATCAGCGATAAGTTGACGATTTTCTTCAATAACTTCATAGCTTTCCGGTAATGCTACTTCATTGCTTTGTGCCTTGCTCTGTAGCTCATGAACCGCATTTCTACGGCCGGTAACCACAACCAGGTCGCCTGCTTTAAGCGCAGTGAACTTGTCTGCACTTAGCTCTTTTCCGTCGCGCTCAATAAGTTCGATACACGCAGCAAGTGATGATTGATTCAGTTGTGCTAGCGTTTTCCCAACCAATTTATCGTCGTGAGTTACTTTAAAAGCACGTGTCACTAGAGCGGTGACTGCATTAAATTCGCCGTCTGCTAAATCGCGTTTGCCGTTAGAGTTTTTCTCTTCTAGAGCAATAGCTTCAGATCGGATATCCCACTTCATGAGCGTTGGGAATACCCAAGTCACCATCAAGATTGGTCCTAAAGAACCAAAGATGTATGTTACAGCGTAACCAACCGCTACGTTTGTCTGCATCATGTGCTTGGCTTCTTCAGATACGCCGCCTAAACGTGCAATCGCATCGCCTGCGGTACCAATGATCGCAGATTGAGTTAAGCCACCAGCCGCTAGACCTGCAGCTGTACCTCTATCTAGATCAAATAACCATGCAGCAGCAAGCACACACAATAAGCCTGAAACCGTCATAACAACCGCAGAGAGCAGAATGTTAATGGTTCTGAAGTTAAGGGCTTTAAAGAATTGAGCACCGCCTTGATAACCCACAGCATAAATAAATAGCGCAAAGAAAATACTTTTTACGCCGGGATCAATCTGAACACCAAATTGCCCAATAATTACGCCCATTAATAATGTTCCGGCTACCCCGCCTAAAACAAATCGGCCGATAGTAATTTTACCAACCATATAACCTAATGAGAGTGTAATAAATAGTGCGACAAATGGTGCCATGTCAAACAGATTAGAAATAATGTCCATGACAAATTTACTCTTGTTACAAAATATAAGGAGTAAATAATCTAACGAATAACTTAATAGTGATATTTGTTGGATTATTCAATTTAATAAAGCAGCTCGTTGCTTCGAACCGAATATTAAGAACAAAAGGTTTTATTCTGTAATCTCATTTGAAGGATCAAATCATCACTTCGATTGTTTTATGAGTCACAGTAGCGCGGTTCATACTAAAAGTTGTTGTTTTAAAAGGACTTAACCAAAACCGAAATATTTAAATTATTTTGGAAATAAATTTCAACTAAGTATTATTACCTCCAGATCGTATCTCTTCGTTTCCTTAGCCAGCTGGCTTTGCAGCACTTAACAAGGATTCAAATCGAACCGTAAGCCAGTATGGTCTTAGATTTGATGGATCTAATCCTCTATAAGCGATTATCACAATAAACATAACTCCGCTATCGTTGCATTCACCAAACAAATAGAGAAAAGAACCATGAACACAATGCCACATGAACTTGTGTGGGGTGAAGTCTACTTCCCACCGCTGTTATTGGTTATCGCACTGGCTTACATATTGACAATGCTAACAGGGTCAATCGCTACAAGGTTTGGCCTGCATAAGTACGTCGCCTTTCCTGCAATAGCAGAACTGAGCTTGATCGTGATTTTTACTGGCGCTATCGGCCATTTTATTACCATTTTTTGAGGCACTTACTGTGATCAAACGTTATCTCATCACACTTTTATTATTGGCTGCTGCGGGAACTGTCGTTTATAGCTATTACCAGTCTTATTCAAGCAACCCGTGGACTAGAGATGGACAAGTTAGCGCTTATATTGTCTCTATTACACCTCGTGTAACGGGCCAAGTGATTGAAGTACATGTCGAAGACAACTCGAAAGTAAAAAAAGGCGATCTTCTTTTTGAGATCGACCCGAGTATTTACAAAGCTACCTACCGAAAAGCCCTTGCTACCCAAAAACAAGCGCTTGCCCTACTCGCCAAGGCGAAAAACGAAGAGCAACGCGCGTTAAATTTAGAAAAAAGGACGCCTGGTGCTGTACCGGTTCTGACGCTAAACAATTTAAGCAATGCAGTAGAGACCAGCGCCGCAAATGTCGAGCTGGCAAAAGCTAATGTAGAAGAAGCACATCTTAACCTTGAGTACACCAAGGTATATGCACCTACTAACGGCTATATTACTAACCTGAACTTACGCGTGGGTTCTCAAGTTGTCGCGAATTCACCAGTGGTTGCGTTAATTGATGAAGATAGCTTTTGGATTGAAGGTTATTTCAAAGAGACAGATTTAGTCGGTGTCGACGTTCAGGATACTGCTTATGTGACCCTAATGATGCACAACCATGTTCAACTAGAAGGACATATTAAAAGTATTGGCTTTGGTATCGCTAAGCAAGACGGCAGCACAGGTAATGATTTATTGCCAAACGTGAATCCAAACTTCCAATGGATACGTCTAGCTCAACGCATCCCTATCAAAGTTAAGTTAGACAAAATACCAGAAGACGTACAACTACGTGTTGGTATGACTGCCTCGATTAAAATAATCAAAAATAGCTAGGTGATTCTTATGTTCACTGCATCAACTAAAGACGCGATTAAAGCCGCATTATCTATCGTTATCGCAATCTGCCTAGCGTTGTGGTTTGGTTGGGAAAAACCGTATTGGGCGGCGATAGCCGTAGCAGTGATGGCATTGAACGAGAGTTTCGCCCATTCGATAAACAAAGGCCATAACCGGTTAATGGGAACCTTGTTAGGAACCAGTTATGCCTTTTTCCTTATCGCCATATTTTCTCAAGATCGCTTCTTGTTTCTTACTTTTTTCACCCTATTTCTTGGGGTATGTATCTTCATGTCGAGCGATGAAAAGTACGGCTATATCTTTTCAATAGGATTTGCCGTGTGTTCGATTGTTGCTTGCATGGGCGGGTTTGATAGCCAAACCACCTTTCACTTTGCTGTAGTTCGACTTCAAGAAACACTATTAGGTGTTGTTGTGTTCTCTATTGTCTATCGCATCGTGTGGCCTGTGAATACTGAACTCAACTTTGTACAACGTTTCGAAACCAGTAAACAAGCCTTGTTAGATACTATGGAAAAAACAGACGATATCGACATTGCCGCACTTGAAAGCAATACCGCAAATATTAATAAGCTGTATCAACTTTTAGATCTGCCACTGACCGGCAGCTACCATCTTAAGGAAAACATCCAAGCATGGCGTTTGCGCATCGATGAAATGGCGCATATCCAAGACACGTTGCTTAAACAAAGTCACGGTGAATCTGACTTGGGTATTCAATGGGTAGTTATTGCCAACAACTTGAAGAGCTTTAACGCACTAACGCCAGACCAATCACTTGTGGAAGGTGAGCCTAATGTAATGGGTGATCATAAAGAAGTGTCTTGGCATCATGCTCATCGCACGTTTGTTGAACATTTGAATGAAGATGGACGCAAAGTGCTGCAAGGCGTGTCGATGTTTATCACATCGCTCTTGGTTTGGATTTATCTTCCAGTTCCGGGTGGTTTTATATTTCCTATGTTAGCCGGTGTATTCTCTTCTATGGTGCCGACCATGCCACCAAGCGTTATTAAGGATGCCTTCTATGGTGTTTTGGGCACAGGATCGGTGATTCTGTTGCAGTACATCTTTGTGATGCCATTAATGACAGAGTTATGGGAGCTTGGTCTATTCTACTTCCTTAACATTATGGTGATATGGAAAGTGTTCGCCACGCCTAAACTCATGGTGCATCGAATACTAGGTGTTAATTTGTTAGTCGTACTGACATCTGGAGCACTTAACCTCACCCCAGTTTATGCAATAGAAACGCCACTGTTGATGCTGGTGAATATTTTGATCATTTTAATGATAGCCAAGCTGTTTACTGATCTATTTAGAGTGAAGGTAACCGCTTAAAACTCAATACATTCACCACTATAACAACACGGCCTGCAAAGTATCTTACTAAGTAGGCCGTTTTTTTATCTTATTAAAGCGCCTACAAATCATAGTCTTAGTATCAAAATTAACTAAAGTAGGATAGCGTCCATCAAACGCGATTAACGCGATCTGCCACCTACTCTTAAAATCCTCTCATTGATTGACGCAATGCATTTTTAGTCGCGACATTCACACTAGCAATCCTAATGGATAAATACATAACAACTGAACACGAAGTTCAGTTTTACATCGACTGTGTGAACCTCGAAGGTTTGAGGTTACTCAGCGTGGAATCCGTCATGAGTTTTTTTGAAATCCGCAACAGCGCCCGTAAGACCCATACTCTTTCTGTGTTAGCGAGCGCCTTATTACTTACTACTCCCACTTTTGCGTCAGCAGCGGAAACCAAGACTTACACCGAAGTCATGGAGCAAGGTCGAGCACTGTTTGACAAATATGGTATTAGCCATGACTTGCCAAAGCTTGCAATCAGCTCACTTGTACAGGGTGAGCACCTAGTTGAGCACGCACATCGTACTCTGAAAGTTGGTGATGAAGTTCGTGACTCAAGCGTTTACCTCGTCAAGAACACCGATAGCAAAGGCAACATCGATCTTCGTATCAAATACAACCCTGAAGAACTGGATGAGAACGAAAACCTGCTAGATGAAATCGAAGCGTTCACACGTACCGAATATCGCTTACGTGATTATGCAGAAAGCTTTGATTCATCTTCGGTTCGCGTGAAAGAAATCGACGATAACAAGATAGTCATCAGCTTCGACTATTCGAAGTATGGACTACCTCAAGACATCGCGTATTTCCGTTTTTTGAATGTCGACATTGAGTTAATCGATGGCGAACCCAAGCGAATGCTGATCACTAACGATAAGCCATTCAAACATCACGTATACAAAGTAGAAACTTATCGTCAAGAGATTGAATTCCATACATTGGATTCAGGAAAGGTTGTTATTGCTAGTAAAGCGACTGAAGTCGTAGGTACATCAAAGAATAAGCCTATGAAGATGACGAGTTTAACTGAACCCGTTGCACTGTATGAAGACGACAACGGTGTACAAATACTGAATGAAGACAGACTTCAAGAAGTATCAGACCCAAGAATGCAAGAAGCAAGCGTGAAGCTAGACCGTGTTTTTCCGTTAATGGGTGACATGGTGCGACGTCAAGGCATTGATTTACCTCTTCCATTCGGCGTATCAGTAGCTTATCGCAACCAAGACATGGACATTCCAATGACTGACTACGTGATTGGTGGTGTTCGCTTGAATGACTTATTTGATCCTGAAGATAGCGTTGCGACAGTTAAGGCTGAAAGTCTTTCGATACGCGGTGACGTTAATATCCTGCCATTCTGGAATGTATTCGGATATGTGGGAAAGGTAAACGTTGATGCGAACGTGGATGCCTCTTATACCGGCGCTGCAGGAGACTATTTAAAAGACAAGCTCAATGACAAACTGCCTGGGCTAGGTAACGCGCTTTGCGAAGGTGTCTCTGCATTATGTAACAGAGGCCGTTTGAATGTACCACTGCATCTTGAATATGACTTACGCGGTGCGGGCACCACACTTTCTGTTGGTTACAAAGAGTTCTTTGCCTCAGTGACAGGTACCTACTCACAAACACGCCTGAAAGGAATGGATGATTGGGGCGATGGTATTGTCACTGTTCAACCCATGTTGGGTTACCAGTTTGTCGATTATCGAGCTCAATTTTTCGTTGGTGCTGAATACCAAGGTTTAAATTCTCGTATGCAAGGCACTGTAAAAACCGATGACATTGAATTTGATTATGACGTTGGTGTCGACATCGATCAGTGGGCATTCCTAACAGGGGTTAACAAACAGATCGGCAAGCATTACAACATGACCGTGTTGTACAACAAAGGTGAAACTCGTTCGGCTGTAACATTGAACCTTGGTTATCGCTTCTAGCCCTACATCACGCATTGAGTGGTCACGGCCACTCTTGATGGGTGGCGTCCTACTTATGCGATTCCATCAATCAATAAAATGTATTTAATATACATCCCATAAGAAAATTACATACATCCAAGCACGACAACGGTCGACGATAGCGCACGGAATTGCTGGTTTGGTAACAACAAATAACTGTGGACATAATAATGAACCTCAAAAAACGATCAATTCTTGCTGTGACCATCTCAATGCTACTTGCTGCTTGTGGCAGTGATACAGAACCTACTGTGCCTATGCCAAACAAACCAGAACCTTTAGTACCGGCACCTGCTGAACAGTTTACTGCGCAAATCGGCGACGCGATGATCAAAGCAACCAAACAAGAACTTGTTGTGTCTTCTAATTCTGAAGCCGACAAACTGTCTTCTGTTGAAACCTTTAAAGGGATTCGTTTTGCGGAAGCCGAGCGTTTTGAACACAGTAACTCTATCGATTTAACTGATCTGATGAACTCTGAAGGTATAGTCGACGCCACTTCATTTGGTGATGCATGTATGCAAATTCACGCAACCGACCAAGCTCAAAGCGAAGACTGTTTAAACCTGAACATTTGGCGTCCAGTAGGCGTTGATGCTGACGCAGATCTACCGGTATATGTATTCATCCACGGTGGTGACTTTGAATACGGCTCAGGCTCTGAAGCATTAGTGCACGGTGATACTGTTGTTGCCCAAGGAAGCGAAGATGGTAAGCCTTTCATTTATGTAAGCTTGAACTATCGACTTGGTCAGCTAGGTACTCAATGGGTCCAAGGTGCGAACGAAGATGGTAACTATGGCCTAGGTGACCAAAAGCGCGCTTTGGAGTGGGTACACAATAACATTGCCGATTTCGGTGGTAATGCTCAAAACGTCACTGTTATGGGCCAAGGCTCCGGTGCTATGTCTATTGGTTTCTTGCAACAAGATGAAAATATCGCAGGTCAATATTTCCAGCGTGCCATCATGCAAAGCAACCCGTATGGCTTTGAATATCCTAGCTATGACGTAGCTAAGGACCGTGACAATGGCTTTGACGTAGACACTTCGATCGACGAAATCATAGCATCGCAAGAAACAGCGTTGAATGGTATCGAGCAGTTAAAGAATTGGTTGTTAGGTTCTTTGCAGATCCCACTTCTGAGCCCAACAGCAGATGAGACTCCAATGTCAAACCTGATGCCTTATGCTCCTTACATATTGTGTGAAAAAACTAAATTCTTGAGTGGCTGTAGCGAATCAGCAAAATCACCAATGCAAACTGGCTTCTCAGTACCAACGGTTCTAGGTGAAAATGCACATGAAGCGAATAGCTTTGGCATGTTATTTAGCGCTACATTCTTAATTCCGACGGTCATTGAGTTATTAACAAATGATGAGCCTGAACTGCTTACTAACGAAGACCCAGCAAAGCTTGCACTTGCAATGGTCAACTGGCTAGAAGAAGAAAACAACATCGTTCTTCTGCAGCAAAAACTAACTGAGCGAGCAAGTGATGAACCTTCGGCAGAGCTTGCACTGCCAAGCAGTGCTTACAGCGCAGTAACTGGGTTATTTTATGGTGCTAAGCTAGAAGGTAATGTAACTGAAATGATTGGATGCATTGATCCCAATGATATTGCGGGTACCGTAGATTGCTTGGTCGACATTGTTGATATCACTGGCCACCAGCAAACCCAAGATATTCTGGCTCTAACTGATTTCTACCCTAACTCAGAATCTGGTATAGGTGGCGCTCTTAACAACATGAAGCAATTTAAAACCTTGCTGAATGATACACTATTCAATGGCCCAGCTCGTTATATGGCAGCAAACAGCGAAGTAGAAGCAACCCTATACCACTTTGAGCGCAAACCAAGCTTTAACATGTGGAACTTTAAAACAGCTCTAAATGAAGAAACGAGCGAATACGACCAACTGTCAATCATTGATCTATTCAAAACGATTGGTTGCCTCAGCGGTGCGTGTAACGGTTCAGAACTGCCATTTATGTTCAACAAAGCTGTACGTTTTGACGGTAGTGAGATTCACCCAACAAGCAACGAGAAGGCACTAATGAACGAAATGTCACGCCTATGGTTTAGCGAAGAGTTATTCACTAACTACCAGTACAGTGATTCTGCCGACAATATATTAGTTATCGAATCTCAAGGCTTTAGCGATAACACAACTTATGACTGGGACTATGTAACAAACCCAGGTGTTGACCCAAAGCTTAGTGAAGGACGCTTAAGCGGTCTAGAAGATCAAGGTCTTATGCCTTGGCAGTGGTACCTAAACTAAACATACTCAACCCCCCTTCTACTGTAACGGCCAGCTCGCTGGCCGTTTTTATATCCAAATTTTACGCTCAAACGCAGGTTAGTTATGACGCTTAGCAAACTAAAAACAGCATGCACAATGATGTTAATTGCTTTGGTCACAGGATGTGCCCAACCTTACCCCGATGTTGAAACAGACTTCGAAGCAAACTGGCAAAGCACCGAACACCGAGCAGAAGTGTATTTAATTCCTTCTGCCCCAGAAGCCTTCGCTCGTCGTATCGACCTCGTTCGCCAAGCACAACATTCGATAGATATGACTTACTTCTCTTGGGAGCGTGACACGTTAGGTTTGATGCTTCTAGATGAGCTAAAGCAAGCGGCGGATCGTGGTGTACGCGTCCGACTGACCTTAGATGACCTGCTGGTTTTTAATGATAAATGGTTAGCGGAATTGGACTCACACCCCAATATTGAGATTCGACTTTTCAACCCTTTTGAATCACGAAAAGCTGGCTGGGTTGGTCGTGCGTTCAACTTCTCGACTCATCAAAAACAACTGGATAATCGACTTCACGAGAAGTACTTCAATGTTGACCACCAATCAATGATTTTGGGCGGAAGAAACATTGGTAATGATTACTTTGGTTATAGCGAAAATGCCAATTTCTTTGATATGGACGTTCTGTTTCGAGGTACGGTAATAGCGTCTTTCGACCAAAACTACCAAGCTCTTTGGGAGAGCAAATATGTTGTTTCCATTCAAGAACGAATCAAAGTCAAAGAACAAGGTCGATACAAAGCATTTACTAAAGCAATGAACAAAGGCGAGAAGAATAAAGAACAGATCATTTTCGACGTTGAGAAACAGATAAATCACTTGAGTGAACCAGAATTTATTAAAGCATCTGTAACGCCTCTATTTGATTCGTTAAAGAAGCTCGATGACAACAAGCCTTACTTTCGTCTACGTACAGAGCACTTAATGAAGCAAAAAGTAGCGACGCCGTCTAGGGCTCTAATTTCTACACCTTACATGGTGCCAAGCGACAACCGGTTTGTATTTGTCGATGCACTTAGAGAGAACCAAGCCGAAGTCACCTTAATGACCAACTCATCAGCTTCCAATGATTCAGGCTTTGTTCCAGCGTATTACGAGAAACACCGTGAGACATTACTCGACAAAGGCGTAAGTATCTATGAGTACAAAAGTCAGGCGATCAATGATGACCACTACTTTCATGTTGATACCTACTACCACAACAAGACAGTAATTTTAGATGAGCGTGTCACCTACATTGGCTCTTCTAACTTTGACCCAAGGTCAGACTTTCTAAACGTTGAGTTTGGTGTGTTGATTGAGAGTGAAGAGTTTGCAAAGCAAGTGACACACTACTTAACACGCCAGAAAGAGGATTTGTTCTGGGCTGTATCGCGAGAACAATCAGGTGAGACGAGCTGGGCTTCAGGAGACCAAATCCATACTAAGAATCCGAACTACAGTTCATGGAACAAGGTACCAGATTGGTTATTTCGAAAAATGAATGGCGAGTTCGAGCTTTAAGTGTCGAGCTTCGAATTTTAATTTCTAATCTTTCACCAGTCCAAATGCGAAAAAGCCGCGTAATTCGCGGCTTTTTTATGTTTCAATACACGTATCTGAGCTTACAGGCGGTAGGTCATCGCTCTTTTGGCCACGTAGTTCACCATATCAAGCGTCGTGAAGATCGAACCAACATCATTAATGTCATAATCCACATGTCCACGCTCAACATACTGCTCAGCGAGACGGTAAATATCAACGACACGCTCTGCTACGGCTTCCATAGGATCAATAAAAGTGACTGTTGGAAATGCCGTTTCAAGTTGCTTTCTAACCAAAGGAAGTTCCGTACACCCCAAAATAACCGTATCAACGCCCTTCTCCACGATGCTTTGAACCGCAACAGCAAGAAGTGCGCCATTACGGTCAAAATCGCCCGCTTTAATGCCGTTAGTCTCTCGGATTACTTGAATCCCATTGGATGGATCGTATCCTCGCGAGAACTTAAACAACGTACAATTCTTAGAATTGAGTACCCAGGGAAAAGTGAATACGAAACTCATCGCCTTGAGGGGCATCTAAGCCATAAGCGAAGTCGAGTTTTACAGGCAAAAATTGCGAGTTCCAAATCAGGCTAAGGCCAGTACCACGCTTCCAATCAGCTTCATCATCAAACGCATCGCCAACATCGAGAAACGCGCCCACCCAAATTGACCGATAGACCTGATGCTGGTATTCAAGGCCTGCCGTTAACATGTAGCGCGCGCCGGTTAATTCACCGTTGTCGTCTTTCGGGGAAATCGATTCATAACCATAACCTCGTAAGCTTCCATCACCACCAGCAAAATAACGCAGTGAAGACGGTACGTCCGACAACGATTTTGCAATGTTAATACCGATGTTTGAACGAAAATGCAGCTTCTGACTGTCACTAATATCCCACGAAACGACACTGTTACCTTCTAAGCGCAGCAGCTTTGAATCAGAAAACAGACTAGGGTCAGAATACTCAATGGAATAGATGTGTCGATGATTGAGTTCCAATTGATCATTTTTGCGATCTACTTGAGAAAAACTGATGCCAGGTAGCAGTAATTGCGATTGGTCTTCCTCAGACGCCTGGCGATACTGTTCATGTAAGTATTTGACGTAAATAGTGCTTTGCCAATCGCTGTCTAATTGCCAGTAACGTTCAAACTTAAGATCATTTGAAAAGCTATTGGTGTCTCGATGATCAATTCGTTTTGACTCAAACTGAATACCATAGTAATCGGTCGTAACTTTCTCTGTTGGGATTTTATAACCCAACTGCAGTGATTGCTCTTGTTCAGACAAATACGTTTGTGTTTCAAAGCTGTGCCCTCTTCGGTTGTACCAAGGCTTTGACCAGTTGAGAGAGGCACGTAACCCGAGATCAGTAGAATAACCTCCTCCCACTTGTACGATGTTACGAGAGCTTGGCTCAGCAATGATTTCGATTGGCACTTCTAGATTATCATCAAGGTGGTTAAAGTCACCGTGTACAACGACACTACGAAACCACTGCGTTTCAGACAAATCAGACTGCAGTTCACCTAACTTGATGGTGTCAAAGTCGTCACCTTGTTTGAATGTCGGAATTTTTCCGATGCGGGTAGGTTCAACCCCATCTTCAGGAATGCTGATAGAACCAAACTTGTAGCGTGGGCCACTTGAAAAATGTAGGTAAATGTTGGCGATGTTCTCACTGGGAATAACTTCAAGCTTCGACTCGACAAACTGACCGTCAAAGTAACCTTTACGCTTTGCTAAGGAGAAAATCGCATGTTTAGTTCGGTCATATTCTTGGTGAGATAATGTTAAGCCAGAATTTAAACGGCTTTGCTTGAGTATGTTGATGAACTCTTCATCTTTACTCGCTTCTCCTGTGACTTTTACAATCGATTCCGCAATGTACATCACAGGCCCAGAATCGATGTTCAAGTTCATGTGGTCAGTATCATCAAGTTCGATATCTATCTGAGGGTGATAGTAACCATAAGGGTTAAGTGCGTCTTGGATTCGTTTCAATAGCTTAGTATGCGATAGCTGTGAAACTGGGATATCAGCTAACGGCTCTAAGTACAACTCTACATTTTCAGAAAGGGTTTTGTTCAAACCTTTAACTTCAAAGTCCGCGCCTATCGCAGACGCCTGAATAACCATGAGAAGTGAAGCTGCCAGTATGATTTGATTAATCGAGGTATTCACGCAGTTACCCAGTTGCTAAAAACCTGAATAGGTTATGAGCAAAGCGTGAAATTGCTGAATCTCTTATGGAGGACGTTATCCTACGAGGCAACTTGGTTGATTTTAAATATCAGGACATCCGTATTCTATCTATTTACATTCCCCATGCTTCAAACACAAAAAAGGCGCCATTAAGCGCCTTTAGAATATCGACTGTTTACCGATTGTTGGTCAGTTATTGTTTAGCCACACATCTTGGTTTTGTGCCGCTTTCTTCTTCTTTTTCTTCTTGCCTGTACCTGCTGGTGGCGCAACAGGCTTAAGTGCAGCAATCAGTTCGGCAACCGCTTCCGCATCTACCTCAAAGCCTTCGATTTGCTCACGTTCAAGACGAATCTTGTTCTTCTTCTCGATGATTTTGAAGTGGTGGTAATCTTCGTGATCAATCAGAGATAGCGCAAGGCCAACCTCTCCCGCCCGGCCGCTTCGGCCAATACGGTGCATGTAGTCTGATGGGCTACGTGGTAGATCAAAGTTGATGACTACTGGTAGCTTCTCGATATCTAAACCACGAGCAGCGATGTCTGTCGCGATCAGAACGTCGATCTCGCCAGATTTGAAATCTTCAAGGATGCGAGTACGTGAACCTTGCCCTTTATCACCGTGGAATACTTCTGCGATGATCCCACGCTTGTAAAGCTTATCAGCTAAGTGCTCACAGCTGTTCTTTGCATTAACAAAGATCAGTGCTTGGCGCCATTCATGTTGCTGAATCAGATGCGCTAACAATGCTGTCTTACGGCCTTTTTCTACTTCGAATACACGTTGAACCAGTGTGCTCGCATTAGCACTTTGAAGTTGAACTTCAATTGGATCCGTCAGTAGTTCGTGAGTAAGCGTTTGAACTTGTTCCGGGAACGTTGCAGAGAACAATAGCGTTTGCTTCTTGCTTGGCAGTAACTTCAAGATTGCGTCTAGTTCTTCTGTAAAACCAAGGCTTAACATACGGTCAGCTTCATCAAGCACTAACGTTTTAACTTTATCAAGCTTGACAGCATTGCTTGAAATAAGGTCAAGCAGACGACCTGGTGTCGCCACTAAGATATCAGTACCGCCACGTAGCGCTTGCATCTGAGCATTTACCGATACACCACCAAATACACAAACCGTTTTAATCGCACCATTGAAATGCACCGCGTAAGATTTAACGCTGTCAGCCACTTGCTTGGCAAGTTCACGAGTAGGCACCAAGATAAGGCCAGAAACAAAGTTACCTTTGCCTGAACGACGGTCCAGAGGTGCGTCTTCATGAATCTTTTGTAACAGTGGAAGTGCAAATGCTGCGGTTTTACCTGAACCGGTATTTGCGCCTGCAATTAAATCGCGTCCTGCTAACACACTTGGAATAACTTGCGCTTGGATAGGCGTTGGCTGTTGATATTCAAGCTCACTAAGGCGAGCCATCAGTGGAGAAATTAAGCCAAGATCAGAGAAGTTGGTTGGTGTCGTGGTGTTAGTCATTAATTGCAGGAACTCAAAGCTAAAATAATAGCGCGCTATATTAACGTATTTCGGCAGTATTACGTAACTAAATCGCCCTTTCGCTTCTATTTCCCCGATTAATACCCGTCAGAAACCAAGTTATCGATGCTAGAACCTCACTACTCACCGTATCCACCTCGTTTACATACATTCTTACCTTTATCATTGTCGCATTCGACGTGTGACATACCGTGATCCTTGTACAAAGCGAATTGAATGGCGCTCAAATAAAGACCGTTATGCCTAGGTTTTTCTTTCAGGTTCTGAGTTTGTGAAGAGATAAAGTTTTCTTTCAGATACAAAAACGCCAGCGTAAGAAGCTGGCGTTTTTTAGATTCTGTATTTCTTTTATTCTATGCGTTTACGCTTAGATTAACGGTTAATACCGATATCGCGTTGCATGTGACCAGACAGGTCGCTTGCGTAGTAACTACGTGGAGAGTTGTCTACGAAAAGAATATCAAAAATGTGTGCAATCAATCCTTTGAAGTTAACCGCGTAGGTCTTCTTATCCATAGAGTTAGGGACAGCGATAGTATTCATTTGTACTGCTTGAGCCATGATTGCCTCTCTATAAATTTGTTAATGTGTTTCGTTCTGATGACAAGAATAATAGGTGATCTTTTGCGGGTTAAAAAATGACTAAAATTAGACTTTGAGATTAGTTTTTCTAATAAAACAAACCATTAACAATACCAAAAAATACATATGCACCCATAGTGACTATAAATTCAATATTGTGTTTAAATCATGCATTTAGTACAAATACCCCGCAAACAACAGTGGCTGATGTCACAGGAAATTTACATAAATAAATTTCCCACTTCATCAGCCACGTGTTCATTATCGACTTTTCGATAAGTTATATTTGTTTTTAATTTACTTGTTCAATACCTGGCTTCTTCGCATAAATCGACGCTATAACCGCAATCGTCATGGTAAAAATGAGTACAGTGAGCGACCAGTAAGTTGGGATAGCCCATTCACTGTCAACCAATAGCATTTTCACACCGATAAATACCATGATGAATGCCAGTGCTGGCTTCAAGTAGATGAACTTATCCATCATACCTTGAAGTACAAAGTACAATGAACGAAGACCAAGCAACGCAAACACGTTCGCAGCAAGTACCAAGAACGGTTCTTGTGTTACTGCAAAGATCGCAGGGATAGAGTCCAATGCAAACATCACGTCCATGACTGCGATCGCACCGATTACCAACATCATTGGAGTGAACGCCCATTTAACCCCCTGCTTAACCATTAATGCAGGTCCATGGAAATCCTCGGTGACTGGCATCACTTTACGAAGTAGCTTTTCAGGCAGTGTATTCACTGTCTCCTCTTCGCCCTTGTCTAATGCCAGTTTAATACCTGTACCAATCAAGAACGCAGCGAACACGTAAAGTACCCAGTGGTATTCCGCCAACAGCTGCGCGCCTAATGCGATCATAATCGCGCGAAGCACCAATGCACCAATTACACCCCAAAGAAGCGCACGTGGTCTTAGGTGCTCTGGAACTTGGTATTGAGCAAAGATCATCGCAAAAACAAACAAGTTGTCTACGCTCAGTGACTTCTCTAGCAAGTAACCCGTAATGAATGACACGGTTGCTTTTTGCGCTGTGTAATCGCTATTCGGCGCATAGATGTCCCAAAATAGGTAAATAGAGCCAGCAAACAAAAACGCAAGCACAAACCAGAAAACACTCCAGATTGCCGCTTTTTTGATAGTAACGTTACCGCCACGAGTCTGATAAATATCAATAGAGACGAGAATAACCGTAAGCAGGAAAAAGCCCGCATAAGTCGTCATGATTGGCGATGAAAAAAAGGATTCACTATTTGTAGATAATAGAGATTGAGTTGAGTTCATTATTCCTCCGGGCGGAAGAACTGTACAAAGACCTTCCGCAAACAAAGCATATCAAGCTCCATTACGGATCTTGACTGTGATTGCGTTGGTCTCGTTGAAGTGAAATATGGGATTTCACCTTTACATACCGGATAGACTCTTGGCCTAACGAGATGACGATATGTAAACTTGCGCTAACTACTCCCCAAACGCGTGGATAATATTCCCCTAACTTTGTTTCGTCTAGATAAATTTGCTCAAATAAATGAAAAAGGAGCAAAACGCTCCTTTTTTATTTCTACAGGTTTGTCAAAACGGCATTCATATTGATTTTAGGAATACGTTTAGCAGGTTCTGCCCTGTTCCTGTTGTTCAACGATACTGATAGCGAGTGAATCTTGCATGCATTGATAGTCCATCTCAAGCCGCGTTACGTTATAAGCCTGCTGTGGGCACCAAATACACTAACACCGACCAAACTGACACCCAACCTACAACCGCTACCGCATCTAACCAATCTTTCTTATCCATGTATATCTCCACAAGAAGGCGACCTGCAGAGATAAAGCATAAACGATGCCAATTTTATAAATAAGCCAACGCAATAATGTTAAATATCACTAGCAGCTGTAGTTATCTAAAACACTCCATGCAATTCAAAGGCTCATTGTGTTGAAGCGACTCTGGGTGGTCTTGCAAAAACTCTATGAAGCAGTCTGCCATAGAATCAGTCGTCACCATCCCATCACCTATCATATCCAGCACGGCGTTATAGCCTTCTTTCCCTTTCATTGTGTAGGCTGAAGACGCGCCTCGATAAACACGTTCACGGGATACCCCTTGCCAACCAGACTCTTCGGAATGAATCTCCAGATGGTGAATTCGGTGTCCTAGAGGTGCTTCTTTGTGATAACAAAACCTCAGGTTATGGGTATAAGGAAAGCTGCCCGACCCCGTACCCACAACACCATTGTCTAATGCATTATTAATAGCACCTTCAAGCATGCCCGCAATGGTCTCACCTTTTACTTCGTATACACCAATCGGGACGGCAAACGGTAGTAGTTTTCCGGCAATATCGGCAACAGAAACATCACCGCTATTCAGTGAATTTCTCACACCGCCAGCGTTGTGAATGGCAAATTCAACCTGATGCCCGTTTTTGTTCATTAAATAGTGGAATGATTGAGCGACAAGCGGCGCAAGTTGGCTTGGCCCATTCTCATCCGGGATGCGTACATGGCGCAGTTTTGTGTCTGCATGAGCAATAACTTGTTGTTGAAGCTTTCGAACTCGTGGTTGGTATTTATCCGTAAGAATGCTTTGCAGCTCAGGATCTTTCTTGCACACAACAACATTAGGGTGATTATTCAAAAATTCACACGCCATATCATGTGCATCGTCTTGTCCTACTTCACTCAGCTTCGCGTCTATAAATAGTCGACGGCCTAATAACAGTTCATTCTTGCCATTAAAGTGCGTCACTTTTCCTTGAGCATCGAACTCGATTTCACAGTGACCTAGGCTCATTGCGTGAAATCCAGCTTGCACGACATAGGTATCGCCTACTTTTACACCGTATTCATCATCCTTAATTAAGCCAATATCAGAGAAATCACCTTGTAAGCGATGACTATGACCACCAACAATCACGCCAATACCTGTTACGTTAGCCGCTAGCTCTAAATCCGCTTCGTAACCAAGGTGGCTAAGTAGAACAATCTTATTGATGCCAGCTTGATGGATTTGTTCTATGGTCGCTTTAGCTGTTTCCAATGCATTTTCAAACGGTGTATCGATATCTGGATTCGCGATACCTGCCATCTTGTCGATGCTTAAACCAAAGATTGCGACTTTCTCGCCATCGAAGTCTTTCGTTATAAAAGATGCACTTCGAGTTTCAGTCAGGTAAGGCTTAACAATTACGTTGTCAGTTAACGTATGAGTTTTATTGATGTCCTCATTCGATAAATTCCAATTACCGGCTAATAGTGGGAATTTGATTCTTTTCGCAAAAATTGCAACGGGCTCATTCCCCATGTCTAGCTCATGATTACCGAGCGTCATGGCATCTATATTAAGTGCATTCAACAAATCGGCGTTGGCTTTTCCCTTGAATAAAGAAAAGTACAAAGTGCCTTGGAAACAGTCTCCAGCGTGCAGGAATAAGGTTCCAACCTTCTGGCGCTGGGCATCTTGTTCTATTTGTTTGAAGCGTGTTGAAATTCGAGCGAAGCCACCAGCACTGACATAAGGTTCAATGATGTGGTTGTTCATTTTAAGTGATAGCTGTAACGAGGTTGGTTCAAAGTATGAGTGGGTGTCGTTGATGTGTGCCAACACTATTTTTGTCGGCTTATTCTTTTTAGTCATAATTTCTTCTCTCTTTGTCCCTTCATACTAGGTCGAGAATCATGACAGAATCGTGAATTTTATGAAACTGCACTGCAAAAAAATACTCGAGATAGATCGAAAATCTCATTTTGCACCGTATCAATAAACAGCGGGTTTTGTGACAGATGAGCATACCGGATTGGTATTTTTCGATTATGATTAAAGATATCTGTTAGCTTTCAAACAATTAGCAGAGCCTTCCGTTAGGAGTAAGCCTATGCAACTAGAAAGAATCGAGATTTCTGGCTTTCGAGGTATCAAGCGCATGTCACTCGCGTTTGACGAATTAACCACGCTTATTGGTGAAAATACTTGGGGTAAGTCTTCATTATTGGATGCCCTTTCCGTCGTTCTGCCCTCTGACGGTGTGCCATATCACTTTGAAATGACCGATTTTCATGTCGATTACTCAGTTTCACATCCTCAGTCTCAACATCTTCAAATTGTTCTCGCCTTAAAAGCTAACGACAAGAGTGAACTTAACGCAGGTCGTTATCGCAAACTCAAACCGATCTGGGTTCAAGATGAGTTTGGTGTGTTTCGTATCTATTATCGAATCAGCGCGACACTAGAACAGTATGAAACAACCACACACTATGCATTTTTAGGGCTGGACGGCAATCCGCTCAAACTTCATCATTCTGAGAAGCTCGCTCAAGAACTCATGACTTTACATCCCGTAATACGCTTGCGTGATGCAAGACACTTTGATCGTCCTTTCAACAGCAAATCCCTTAACCACAACGCTCACCTTCCTAGCAATGGTCATGCGAATTCAAATGGTAACGGGGCGCATCATGCGAGTAATGGAAATGCTACAAATGGAAACGGCGCCAATAACGGTAATGGACGCCAAGCAAGAATAGAAAAACGAATCGACAACACCTGCCGTCGTCTCATGGCGATACCCGGACATGTTAATAAAGGTGAAATGCGCAGTAGCCTAGAGTCGATGCAAAGTTTGATTGAGCACTATTTTTCTTTCAAAAGTACTTCTCGTCGTAACCCTAGAAAACAGCGAGACGGATTGCTTTATTCTGCGGGTACCAATGATCAGAGTATTCATCAACTCGTCGAAGAGACCAAAAATAAACAAACCCGCTTATTATTCATGGGATTACTTAACGCTTATCTACAAGCTAAAGGGCCAAACGACTTAAGACGATGTGCGCGCCCTCTTTTGATCCTTGAAGATCCAGAAGGTCGATTGCACCCAACACACTTGGCAAGGGCTTGGAGCTTAATGCAGAAATTGCCCATGCAGAAAATCCTCACCACCAACAGTGGCGATCTACTTGCAGCCGTACCATTACAATCGATTCGCCGATTGGTACGTCAATCAGACAAAACCATCGCTAATCAACTCAACATGAACCACTTCAGTAAAGATGAGCTAAGACGAATTGGTTTTCATATTCGATTCCACCGTTCAGGAGCACTGTTTGCCCGTTGCTGGCTATTAGTAGAAGGTGAAACAGAGGTTTGGTTGTTTAATGAGTTAGCCAACCAATGCGGATATAACCTTGCTGCGGAAGGTGTGCAGATTATTGAGTTTGCTCAATCAGGCCTCAAAGCACTGATTAAGGTCGCGCAAGAGTTTGGCATTGATTGGCATGTGGTAACTGACGGCGATGCGGCGGGTAAAAAATACGCAGCAACGGTGCTATCGAAGCTTGGTAATGATCAGGAAAGACATCGACTCACGGAACTGCCAGATAAAGATATCGAACATTACTTGTATATGAACGGCTTCGAGAACTTTTTCCGTGACATGGTTAAGATTCCCTACGATCACCCTATCCCTCCAAAGAAAGTGGTTGCCAAGGTATTGAAGAAACATGCAAAACCCGACCTTGCACTCGCCATTGTTTCTCATTGCGAGAATCAAGGACAAGAATGCATTCCACTTTTGTTAAGGTGGACATTAAAACGCGTGATCACCATGGCGAATGGAAATACCTAAGCATAATTTGTCTTATAGATGCTATCAGTTACTCTACTGATGAAATATTTAGCTAGTCGCCTCAACCAAAAAAGGCACACCAAACGGTGTGCCTGTATAAATCGATATACAAATTAATTGGGGGTTATCTTGCAAGAGTTCACAGTGACTAAACTATCCTTTGCTCAACGTTTTGATTAAGCTTTTGCTTGTTTAGCATGTTGTTCAACAACTTCCGAAGATTGAGTCGATTTCTCGTGAAGCCATAGCCCCGTTGCTTTCATCAAGTATCCAAATACACCACCAAGCAGTAAAGATGGTACTACAAGTTGCCAATCGCCACCTGCAGCAAACGTCGCACAGCAACCAATAAAGGTTCCAGGGATATAACCGAGCCACGCTTGTTTTGCTTGAATACACATAAAGAAAGCCACAATAGCAGTAATCATGTAGCCTAAAATCTCTAACCCTGCGAAGGTTGAGCTTTCGATAATCACCATTGCCCAGAATACGCCTGTCATGTTGGTCAATAAGCTTCCTGCTAGTCCTTTAACACCGCCTGTTGGCGAAGCAAAGTAGCTGGTGCAACCTAGGAAACCAGCCCATGACAATAAGCCGAAAGAGATAGCTATCCATCCCCAAAGACCTGACAAAATACCTGTTGTTAATGAAATCGCGACTAATGTACTCATACTATTTCTAAAGCCTAATTACGTCATTGAACGCAACCGGATTTAGCCTCACTTAAAATCAAGTAAGCATACTATGGTAAGAACGCCTTCATTTAGACGATCTCGATCACATTAATAATGTACGCAAATGTGCATTTATCACTAGATAGAGACCGAAATCGCTTATTCAACACAATCGGTTATCAGCATTCTATCAATTTATCGTTACAGAACTGACGGTTTGCCTTTCATCATACGCTTGCCTTCACGCTTGATACATTCAGCAAGTGGGTTTTCTGCCATGTCGGCACGCCAAATGAATGAAAGCGTACGTTCCATCTCAAGCTCTGGAACATTCAAGGTCACAAGCTGACCTGATTCAACAAACTGCTCGACGTCTAGATAAGGTAAACACGTTAAATATGGGCCGTTTGCTACCAAACTTCTTAAAACAGGAACGTGTTCATACTCTCGCCAAACATCAAGATCACCAATTAAATGATGAATAGAGCTATCAAAAACTTTGCGAGTACCCGAACCGTGTTCGCGTAATACCCACTTCGCTTGCTCTAGTTGCGCCAAACTCACTCTTTCACGCTTCGCAAACGGGTGATGGGCGGATGCAACCACGGTTAAATGGTCCGTACACCACACTTCTTGGTGAACTCGGCTGTCGTCACAACGACCTTCGATAACACCCAAATCATATTTGTAATCTAATACGCCATCGATAACGGCATCGGTACTTTGTACACCGAGCGAGATTCGCATCTCTGGAAAGTCGTTATCAATAATACTGATGAGGTCTGGAACCAAGTGTTCTGCGGGTGTTTGGCTCGCACCTAATTTAAGCTCTCCGCTCAATAAATGCTGCTCATAGAAGCCCATTTCTATTTGCTGTGCGTCTTGCAGTAAACGCTTCGCTTTTGGCCTTAGCCACATACCCCAATGAGTAAGAGCCATTTGCTTGCCCTGCCTTTCAAACAAAGGCCTGCCGAGCATTTTTTCCAACTGAGCAAGAGACATACTTGTCGCTGATTGAGTCAACGCCAACTTGTCTGCTGCAATACTAACACTCCCGGAATCTGCCACTGCATCAAATACCGCGAGTTGCTTTAATGAATAACGCAAAATTCATCCTTAATGCTTTTAATTATTTGTGTCCTGATGCTCGTTTTTTATCAAGCCGATGAGCAATCGATTTCATTCTACTCGTAACCCAATCTATATCAATAAATTTGATGTGGTTTTTAAAAATTATCAATTTTACCTCTACCTCGCTACCCCCTAATCTGGAATGGCAGGACACAACGAGCCCTGCAAAACATTACTGATTAACCATTACGGATTAACCAAGTCATTAACACTAGGAATTACACATGACGGATTGTTCAAGGGGGGGATATGGCAACCAGCACTTCTGAAAATCATCAACTGTTCTCACCAACAGAAATGATGGCGGAAGCAGAGAAGTTTGCATTAAGCAAAGCAAATAAAACCAGCAGCATGACATTGAGTTTAGCAATCATGGCTGGCGCATTCATCGGGCTTGCTTTTCTATTCTACATCACGGTAACCACGGGCAGCGCTGATGCTGGATGGGGATTGAGTCGCTTAGCCGGCGGTCTTGCATTCAGTATGGGTTTGATCTTGATTGTGATTTGTGGTGGAGAGCTGTTTACCAGCTCAGTGTTATCAAGCATCTCATGGGCTAACAAGCAG
Source organism: Vibrio splendidus 12E03 (assembly GCF_000272105.2). Lineage (GTDB taxonomy): Bacteria > Pseudomonadota > Gammaproteobacteria > Enterobacterales > Vibrionaceae > Vibrio > Vibrio splendidus_I. The sequence goes on along the minus strand of NZ_AJZD02000023.1, from coordinate 4,292 downwards.
ATCACCTTCACTAAGATGCTGTCTATCTGGGGCAAGGTGTATGTCGGTAACTTTATCGGTGCCATGTTCCTATTAGCTTTGGTAAGCGCAGCAGGTTTGTATCAACTGGATGGCGGGCAATGGGGCTTAAACGCTCTGAACATTGCTCAACACAAGCTACACCACAGCCCTGTTCAAGCATTTGCTTTAGGTGTGCTTTGTAACTTGTTGGTGTGTTTAGCGATTTGGTTAACGTTCAGCTCTGCTAACGCAATGACCAAGGCAATGATGACCGTACTACCCGTAGCAATGTTCGTAAGCTCAGGCTTTGAACACTGTGTGGCGAATATGTTCATGGTTCCACTAGGCATCACGATTCAAGCATTCGCACCAGAAAGTTTTTGGATGCAAATTGGCGCAACACCAGCCCAGTACGCAGACCTAAACATCATGCAATTTGTCACCGCGAACTTAATACCAGTGACAATCGGAAACATCGTAGGTGGTTCAGTATTGGTCGGCTTAGCCAATTGGAGCATTTACCGTCGCCCGCAGCTGAAAGCAGCAAAAATTACAGCAATTACACAAACAACAGAAATTACGTCAGTTAAGGAAATCACTATGAACACAGCAACGACTATCAAGCAAATCATGAACACTCAACCAATTACACTGAGCGTAGAAATGCCTACATCAGTCGCAATTGATTCCCTTCTAGACGCTCAACTTGTTAGCGCTCCTGTTTGCGATGTTGAAGGTCGTCTGGTTGGTATCTTCTCTGTTCATGACGTAATGGTGGACCTTTGGTGCCAAGATTACATCCCAACTAAAGGCCAGAAAGTCGTAGACCTAATGAGCCGTGACGTTGTGGCTATCGATGCAAACGACAAGCTAATAGACGTTGCTGAGTTCCTATGCATCGACAAAGAGCAACTTTACCCGACAACAAGCATGGGCTTCGCAACTCGCCTGACTTCTCTTTCTCTAGAAGAGCGTGCAAAAGCAATGAAAGTAAGCCAACCACATATGCTGCCAGTGTTAGAAAATGGCGTAATGGTCGGTGTGTTAACTCGCATTGAAGTGATGCAAGCACTACGTCCAATTTACGGTGACCGACTAAACGTGGTTCCTCAAGCTGAATTGGAAACGGCTTAACTAATCGTAAGTTGAACTATTAGGGATTAGTAGTTCAATTAGATAACTCAGTCATGGCAACGTTGACTGGCAGAAGTAAATGGTGGCTTAAGACGCAGTAAAAGGTTTGACACAAAACAGACCTAAACGCGTGGCCATTTACCTCAATAAAAAAGGCGCAAAGTGAAAACTTTGCGCCTTTCTCTATTTCTAGCTGTTTTGCTACTTTGCCTCTTACCAACTAGCTAACTAGCTGCTGACCTCTTTAGTATCGACCAAACTTTTGATGTTTCTAAAAAATGTTGATACCTGTCAGAGAGCTAGAAAGCTAGAAAGCTAGATTACTTCTTTACGCCTTCAACATGTAGATCCATATCTACATAGCTTGAAGCGCCCATTACTGGAATGTTGAAGTCAGCAAGCTCTAGACGAGTTGTACCAACGAAACCTGCACGCTCACCGCCCCATGGGTCTTGACCAGCACCGATGAATTCAGCTTCGATAACGATAGGCTTAGTTACACCGTGAAGTTTCAGGTCACCCATAACTTCAAGTTTGCCGTCACCTTTATCAACCACTTTTGTGCTGTTGAATGTCGCATCAGAGAACTTACCAGCGTCGATGAAATCACCGCTACGGATATGCTTATCACGTTCTGCGTGGTTCGAATCAAGGCTTGTAGTATCAACCGTTACGTTTACTGTAGACGCTTCAACGTTGCTTTCATCAAATGAGAAGTCACCTGAGAATGTGTTAAAACGACCTTGGATAAAGCTGTAACCTAGGTGGCTAACTTTAAAGTTAACTGAAGCATGCGCACCTTTTGTATCAATCACGTAATCAGCGGCGTTCGCAGCGAAAGGCATTGCCATTGCAAATGCTAATCCTGTAGCGATAATTGACTTTTTCATTTTGAAGCTCCTATCATTTTTCGTAGCGTATCGTCTTTGTCGATAACGTGGTGTTTTATCGCCGCTAAGGCGTGCACTGATGCCATGATGATCAGTACCCATGCAGCATAGTAGTGAATCGTTCCTGCGAGATCAGATTGGTTTGCAAACAGTTCACCCATACTTGGTACAGTGAACCAATTGAATACCTCTACCCCGCGGCCATCTGATGTCGAAATCAAATAACCTGAAATAAATAAAACCGCTAAGTTGATGTACATGAAGCCGTGAGCGATCTTCGCTGCTGCAACTTCATAGCTTTTACCTTCCACTTTAGGTGACGCGGTAACTAGCTTCCAAACCAAGCGGATAACGGTAACAGCAGCCAAAAGAATGCCTACCGAGCGGTGATAGTCTGGCGCTGTTTTATACCACTCGCTGTAGTATGAAAGATCAACCATCCATAGGCCTACACCAAATAAGCCAAATATTGCGAGTGCTGAAATCCAATGCATTGCTCTTGCTAAGGGATTGTAATTTTTAACGTTGTTGTCCATGCATCTGTTCCGAATGTTAACGAGTCGTGTAATTTTGAAAAGCGTACCCTACACTAAGTTTGTGTAACATATTATTTACCAAGCTTTACATTAGTTACATCATTTCAAATTAAACAAGTTATTCAAAATTTTTGAACAAGTTGCTTTATTGACAAATTTCTTTGTCGAACAATCGCTTGCTGCGTCTAGATTTCAACGATTTGTTCGATCTCGTAAAGCTCATCTGAGATATCTAACATTTTACGTTCCATGACTTTTTGAGCGTCTTCTATCCCTTTGTTGTAGTAAACCGCCCCAAACTTTTTACTTATGAAATCGACCAAGAATTCTGTGTCGAACTGGCCAAGCTCCACATCGAGTTCATCTTGCAGGTATTTTTGAAGAGTATGCGTAAGCTCAGACTTTTGCTTCGAATCTAGTTGAATGGTCATGAATGTTTCCAAATAAAGAGTAAGTAGATCAATTGTGATTTGCTAACTAGACTATAATCGAGGTAACTAGCTAGAATTCCTCATAATTTAGAATACAGACCAGTAGAGCGCCAGTGCTATCAATAAAATCACTCAGCAATGGTTAATTTTGATAGAGAGATCAAGAACTCGCACTTTGACAATAGGTAACGGCACCGCAATTACCGTACTATTGCCCATCAATAAGATAGTAGCTGTGTATAAGGGACTTCATTGTTATTAGATCTCGTGATTAAAAGCGTCAATCATTTTCAAGACGATTGTCTAAAACTCTGTGAGCGTCATTACCCTACGGTGCATAACCAAGGGATCAGTGAGCATCACATCGGTAAAGCCTTTGCCCGCCGAATGGAGCACACCTTCGTTAGCTTTAATCATGCAAGCAACATCAGCCCACTTGAAATGCTTTCCTCTGGCGAAACGCCTCGACACTTCCGAATATCTTCCGAGATCGGTACCGTTTGGATGATCAGTCATCATATGGTGAGTGCCGGGAAAACCTGTCGTAGAAAGTTGATGTTAGACATCCATAATTGGCAACAAGAGTATGGATTTTCCATTCAACCCAATGACGTTTTGATCATTGTCTCCGACCATTGGATTAGCCGAAGTAAAAACAGTGGTGAATTACTCCATTGGTGGATGGGTGAGCTCCCAGACGAGGTTACGGAATATAGCCAACAAGGTATCACGCTAAGAGAGAGTGATTCTCAATTCGCCACTGAGTTAAATAACAACTTTAAAATCAGCCCTTGCTTTATTAAATTTGGACACCCTTTAAAACGGTCAGGAAATCAACAACTGGTTCGTAAATACCTGCAACTTTATGCGGTACTTCAATGGCAGTAGGAATACGGGTCAACTTTTTCAATCAGTTTTGAAAGTACATTGTTAGACCTCTATCCCAATATTTTATAAAAACACATATCAAGCCCTACCCAATAATCAATCAAAGTTTATCTTCGATAAAATAATAACTTATCAGATCATCATTCATATTTTGAGAAGTAGATATCATTTATATGCAAGCGGAGCTGCTTGTTGATATTGCAACTTTGACATTCCCCCATAACCTGGGGCTTTGTCCCTACTTTTAGCTGGTGTATTTACGCTGAAAGCTTATATTGATTGATGTTGATATGAGATAGATTACTCAGAGATTAAATTCACAATAATCATTATTAATGGTAAATGATAAGTAATTTTAATGACTAATATCAATTATCATGCTGTTTTTTCGTTAATTATATTTATTTAAATAT
>NZ_AJZD02000022.1 GCF_000272105.2 Vibrio splendidus 12E03 | reverse complement strand
AGACCCAGCTTCGGCTGGGTTTTTTATTGCCTGCAATTTGGCAAAGGCGTATTTGGGAAAGTGCAATGTTGGTAAACGAGAGTAAAAGCGAGATTCCCTATCACGTTCGTTTCTCACTTTAGGGAATGACGGAACTGGGAAACGATGGTTTCATCGATTACTACATCGAAGCAGTCTTTCGTCATCCCAGAATTGAGTAGAACGAGATATCAGGGATCTACTTTGGTTTTTGTATGCAAGGCGACACTTATAAATGAGCGAGGATAAGAAACTTTAACGAATGCTGCTCTATTAATTGAAGGCCGATCACACTTTTCTTTGTTGTTGAAAAGAATACGAAAAAAATCGCATTTTTTATTAAAGCTTCTAATTAAGGGGCCGTTAAAGGGATTGAGAGAAATGATATGTACCAATGTAAGGTGAGAGAGACACTGGTACATAAACAAATTGACATGTATTTGTGTGAGGTGAGAGTCACATAAGTGCATTAAAAAATGCCTAAAGGAGATCAACTATGGCGATTAATGTAAGCACTAATGTGTCTGCAATGACGGCTCAGCGCTACCTGAATAGCGCGGCTGAAGGTACTCAAAAATCAATGGAGCGTTTGTCTTCTGGCTATAAAATCAATAGCGCAAAAGATGATGCTGCAGGCCTACAAATCTCTAACCGCTTAACGTCGCAAAGCCGTGGCCTAGATATGGCTGTGAAAAACGCGAATGACGGTATCTCTATTGCACAGACAGCTGAAGGTGCAATGAATGAGTCAACCAACATTCTGCAACGTATGCGTGACCTTTCTCTTCAATCTTCAAATGGTTCAAACAGCAAATCTGAACGTGTTGCGATCCAAGAAGAAGTCTCTGCTCTAAACACAGAACTTAACCGTATTGCTGAAACGACCTCTTTTGGTGGTAACAAGTTACTGAACGGTACTTACGGTAGCCAATCTTTCCAAATCGGCGCAGACTCAGGTGAAGCAGTAATGCTAACTATGAATAACATGCGTACCGACACTCAAGACATGGGTGGCAAGAGCTACGGCGTAGAAGAAGGCAAAGATGCTTCTTGGCGTGTAGGTGCTGGCGCTGACTTAACGATCAAATACAACGATAAGTTTGGCGAAGCACAAGAGTTGTCTATTTCTGCGAAAGAAGGCAACGATATGGAAGAGCTAGCAACTTACATCAACGGTCAAAGCCAAGACGTTAAAGCGTCTGTTGGTGAAGGCGGCAAACTGCAACTTTTCGCTTCTAGCCAAAAAGTTGATGGTGATGTTGAGTTCGGCGGCAGCCTTGCGGGTGAACTTGGTATCGGTGCTGGTAAAGACGTTACCGTTAACGACATCGATGTAACCTCGGTTGCTGGTGCAAACGAAGCAGTATCTATCATTGATGGCGCACTAAAATCTGTTGATAGTAACCGTGCATCTCTTGGTGCTTTCCAAAACCGTTTTGACCACGCAATCAGCAACTTAGATAACATCAACGAAAACGTTAATGCGTCTAAGAGCCGTATCAAAGATACCGATTACGCGAAAGAAACAACGGCTATGACTAAGTCTCAAATCCTACAACAGGCGAGTACTTCTATCCTAGCTCAAGCAAAACAGTCACCATCAGCAGCTCTAAGCTTATTGGGCTAAACTTACCTCGGTAAGTAGCGGTAAACTCTACTCTGGGTAGATTTTACTGTTTGGCTCATAAAGGAGGGAGGGAGAGTGTTATGGAAATATCATCCAACGCATCGAACATCCAGCCTTATGGCTCACCTAATGGCATTAAAATTGCAAGCGATGAAGGTAGTAGTGCGTCGAGTCTTTCGCGACTAAAAGAAGCAACATCTTATGGCAAGGTAGAGAAATCGAAAGAGGAAGCTACCGAAGCGGCGATTCAATTAGCTCAACATAGACAAGAGTTAAATGATGAAGAGCGAGTCAAAATGGTGGAGAAGGTAAACGAGTTTATCTCCTCTCTCAATAAAGGTGTGGCTTTTAAGGTCGATGAAGAATCTGGGAGAGATGTGGTTACCATTTATGAGACCACAACCGGTGATATTATTCGCCAGATCCCTGATGAAGAAATGCTTGAAATTCTAAGACGCCTAGCAGCCCAAAACTCGAATAGTCGAATATTTGAGGTGAAGGTTTAAGTCGTATTATTGAGGTGATTTAATGAGTTTTGGCCCAATGGGGATTTCGTCTGGCATGGATATCAATTCCATGGTCAGCAAAATTGTTGATTCGGAGCGTGTACCTAAACAGCTACGAATCGACAATGAACGAACGCGAATCGATACCAGCATTAGTGCCTATGGAAGACTCAGAGAATCCCTTGATTCGATGAAAAACCTGATGACAAACTTTCGTCAGGAAAAAGCTTTTGCTGTGCGAACAGTCGAAAGTACCGATGAAGGTCTTGTCTCTGCAACCGCGACTACCGAAGCGATCGCTGGCAAATATGCCATCGATGTGTTGCAGCTTGCCCAAAGCCATAAAGTGGCTTCTGATGTACTGTCAGAGGACATGAAATTTGGCCCAGGTAAGCTGCAGGTTTCGCTTGGTGATGACAGCTTTGACGTGCAAGTTGGCGACAGATCGAGACTTATCGAAGTTGTTCGTGGTATCAACGGTGCAGATAGCAACCCAGGCGTTCGTGCATCTATTATCAACGATGTCGAAGGTCCAAGACTTATTATTGCCTCGAACCAGTCTGGTTCAGATCAGCAGATCAGCATTAATGTTGAGTCAGATGCTGCCAATCCCTTAAAAAAACTCGAATACAAAACGCTTGAAGAACGTGTTAAAGCGCTAGAGAAAGCGCGCGTTGCTGCTCAAGATATTCTAGCTCTAACCCCTGCAGGAAAAGCCGTTGAACTCATCGATGAAGTGATCGCTAGCGATGACCCAAATGCGAATGAAACACTCGATAAAGATGGCAATATCATCCCAGCAGCCCAAACCGATTCTACTCCAGATGTTGACGGAGACTCTAAAAGTCTCAGCTACGGTGAGCAAGCAGCCGCCGACGGCCAAGCTGCCCTAGACGCAGCTCAAGCGGCAAAGTCTGTGATGCCTGAAGATAATATCCCTGGCTGGACTGAAACCGCGTCAGGTACGCTTTTAGATTCTTACTACACACCAGAACTTGAGCTTGATGAAAAAGCGATAGAGAAGGCACCCGATGTGCCGGGGTGGTCAAATGCTGCCTCAGGTACTCTGACCGATTCATACGTGACACCGAAAGAAGCCCAACAAAAGCTTGAGGCTGAGCAAGCGCGTATCGAAGAGAAGATTTCACAAGAAAAAGCGGAGTTGGCTGAGAAAGTTCAAAAAGGCGAACTCACCGCAGAGCAAGCCAAGAAAATTGAGCGTGCCAAATTAGAACCCGAAGAGCGCGAGCTCTTAGAGAAGGTTGATAAAGCGCAAGCAGACCTTGAACAAGCACAGCAATCTTTTGATACCTATAGTGGAATGACTGAAGTTCAGGCTGGCCAAGATTCTATGGTTGTCCTAGATGGTGTTGCTCAACTCTCTAGTAATAACAATGTGATTGAAGATGCCATTGAAGGTATTGATATTACGGTGAAAGGAAAAACGCCAAAAGATAAGCCGCCGGCAGAAATTGGTGTGGAGTACGACCGTAACAGTGTTCGCCAAGATATCGAATCCTTTGTGAGCTCTTATAACCAGTTCTATCAAGTGTCGAAAGACCTCGCGGGTGTTGATCCAACGACTGGTCAAAAAGGCCCGCTTTCTGGTGACAGTACAGTGCGTAACGCCGACTCCCGATTGAAAGGGGTGTTCTCATCAAGTATCGAAGGTGCGCCAGACAATCTAAAGTCTTTGACTGAATTCGGTATCACCACCACAAGGCAAGGCTCGCTAGAAATCAACTACGACATGCTTGATCGTCAACTCAACAACAATTTCGATAAGTTGGGTGAGTTCTTTGGTGGCAACAACGGTTTCGCCAAAAAAGTGGAAGATGCGATTCAAGGTATCACAGGTATCACGGGTTCAATCCGTACTAGAGAAAAGAGCTTGGTCGAGCAAAACTACCGTTTGGTTGATGACCAAAGCGCGCTCGACCGCCGCATGGACAGCCTAGAGAGCCGAACCCACTCTAAGTTCACGGCCATGCAAGATGCGACCAGTAAGATGCAATCTCAGCTGGGCAGTATGATGAATGCGTTGGGCTAATAGATGAATAGCCAGCTACAAGAGCTTTGTGAACTCGATCAACTAATTATCTCTAAACTGGAATTTAGTGAAATTAATGCTGAAGAAATAACGCAGCTTGTCGATAACAGAGAACAGTTATTGCAAAACGTGCTTCAAATAATCGACTCACATCCCGACGTTAAGCAAAGTTCTGAATGGTTTGAAGCCATTACCAGAACCAGAAAATTAGTCGAATTGATGCAGTCTGAGACGAGTCGAGTAGGTAAGACCCTACATAAATACCGTCACGGCGCTAAATCAGTTCAACAATACAAAAAGTTTTTATAGAAGAGGTTTACTATGCGCGGTTCTTTACAGGCATATAAAAAGGTATCAGTGGATAGTCAGCTAACGGCTGCCTCACCGCATAAGATTGTACAAATGCTAATGGCCGGTGCTATCGAGCGTTTGATTCAAGGCAAAGCGGCAATGCAAGCAGGCAACATCCCAGTGAAAGGTGAGCGACTTGGTAAAGCTCTAGATATCATTATTAGCCTACGTAGTTGCCTATCTATGGACGATGGTGGCGATATTGCGAGAAACCTAGATCAACTTTATGAGTTCATGATCACGCAAATTTCTGCGGCAAATCACAAAAATGACCCACAGCCTATTGATGATGTTATCGATATTATTCGTGAAATTAAGAGCGCTTGGGACCAAATTCCGAACGAGTATCACAACTTGACGTCCGCTGACGTAGGTATTTAAAGAAAAATTGCAGTTTTAACCAATCTCATATCCCTTAATTGGTTGGTTGCCTTATTTTTTTAATCAAATAAAATAGAAGCCATTAGATAGCCTAATGGCTTTTTTCGTTGCTGATTTCCTAAATTTGTCCTCGTAGACCATAATCATTGATACTTCTCACTGTTTTATCGACTGCGTTGCTCACCGTTTTTCCGCATCGCACCAAAATAAAGGCAATAATTCCTACTTATGCAAGGTTTGGCAAAACTGCTTGTCGTCGACGATAACGCTCAAGATCGTCACAATTTAAGCACAATATTAGAGTTTGTAGGAGAGAGCTGCGAAGTAATCAGCTCTGAACAAGCACGTAAAGTTGACTGGTCACTGCAGTGGGCTGGCTGCATTATTGGTACCATTAAAGGTAAAGGCTTCAACGCATTACTGAATGAGCAGCTTGTTCACGCCAATCACATCCCTTTACTGGTGATTGGCAAAAACAATCACCCGGTTGACGAGTTAACTAACTATGTTGGTGAGCTTGAACTTCCTCTTAACTACCCGCAATTAAGTGATGCATTAAGACACTGTAAAGATTTCTTAGGCCGCAAAGGTGTTCAAGTTGTGTCTTCGGCACGCAAGAACACACTGTTTCGCAGCCTCGTAGGACAAAGTGCGGGCATTCAAGAAGTACGTCACTTAATTGAACAAGTCTCCTCTACGGAAGCGAACGTGCTGATTCTTGGTGAATCTGGTACCGGCAAAGAAGTCGTAGCGCGTAACATTCACTATCACTCTAAACGTCGTTCAGGGCCTTTCGTTCCTGTGAATTGTGGTGCTATTCCACCAGACTTACTCGAAAGTGAGTTGTTTGGCCATGAGAAGGGTGCGTTTACTGGTGCGATTACCGCACGAAAAGGCCGCTTTGAATTGGCAGAAGGTGGCACACTGTTTCTTGATGAAATTGGCGATATGCCGATGGCAATGCAAGTAAAGTTGTTGCGTGTACTGCAAGAGCGCTGTTTCGAACGCGTAGGTGGCAACAGCACCATCAAAGCTGACGTTCGAGTGATTGCGGCAACCCACCGCAACCTTGAAGATATGATCGACGATGATTCGTTCCGTGAAGACCTTTACTACCGCTTGAATGTATTCCCGATTGAAATGCCGGCGCTTCAAGATCGCAAAGAAGATATCCCACTATTGCTTCAAGAGCTGATGACTCGAATGGAAGCGGAAGGCAGCATGCCTATCTGTTTCACGGCTCGTGCTATCAACTCTTTGATGGAGCATTACTGGCCAGGTAACGTTCGTGAACTAGCGAATTTGGTTGAGCGAATGGTTATCTTGTATCCAAATAGCTTGGTTGATGTGAATCATCTGCCAACTAAATATCGATACAGTGATATCCCTGAGTTCCAGCCAGAGTTTAATAGCTTTGGGTCTGAAGAGGAGCAAGAGCGTGATGCACTTGCTGACTTATTCTCAGAAGATTTCAGCTTTGATCAGCAGGATGATATTGCCGACAATGCCAATGCGCCTCAAGAGTTACCGCCAGAAGGGGTTAACTTGAAAGAGCTCCTCGCGGATATGGAAGTGAATATGATCAATCAAGCGTTGGAAGCGCAGGGTGGCATTGTTGCTCGTGCTGCTGACATGCTTGGAATGCGTAGAACCACTCTGGTTGAAAAAATGCGTAAATATAACTTGCAGCGCTAGTGTCCAGTTTTCGATCAAAACGAAAAACTAGCACACACTTTTTAGCTATTTGGTAACTTTAGCTAAGTGAACAGATAAACCATAGTCGAGTTGTTGCTTGCTTAACTATGTGATAAATATAGCAAATAGCCTGACTCGTGTTGTACGTCTCAGGCTGTTTTAGTATTTGAGGCAAATTTTTGACATGCACGTATCTAACGAACCAGAAAATCAATCACACCTAGATTCTGTTGAACAGCAGGTTGAGCGCTATAAGCAAGTACTCGACGTGATGCCAGCAGGGGTCATCTTGTTAGATACACATGGCGAAGTGAGAGAGGCGAACCCTGAAGCACACCGTATTCTTGGTGTTGAGTTGGTTGGCGAGAAGTGGTTTTCAGTGATTCAAAGTGCCTTCGACCCAAAAGACGATGACGGTCATGAGATCTCATTGAAGAACGGGCGAAAAGTACGTTTGGCGATTTCAGCCTCTACCACGGGTCAGCTGATTTTGATTACCGATTTGACCGAGACCCGACTATTGCAGTCTCGCGTAAGTGATCTTCAGCGTCTGTCTTCATTGGGCAGAATGGTGGCCTCGCTTGCCCATCAGGTTCGTACGCCACTTTCAAGTGCGATGCTGTATGCATCAAACCTTGCCGCGCCAAATCTGCCGCCGGCAACAAAAACACGTTTTCAATCTAAGCTTATGGATAGATTGCATGACTTAGAGAAGCAAGTGAACGACATGCTGTTGTTTGCCAAAGGTGGTGACAACAAAGTCGTTAAGCCATTTACTGTGGCTGAATTGATCACCGAATTTCACCCTATGGTGGAAGCGGCATTGAAAACTAACCAGATTGATTATTGCCAAGAAGTTGAGGGCGAACAGACTCAAATGTTCGGCAACGCCAATGCTATCGCCTCAGCGTTAAGCAACCTAGTGTTGAATGCGGTTCAAATTGCGGGCAAGGAATCGCAGATTGATGTGTTTTTTAGGCCCGTAAACGGCGAGCTTAAGATATCAGTGCAAGACAGTGGCCCCGGCGTACCGAAAGAGCTTCAAGGTAAAATTATGGAACCCTTCTTTACCACTCGTTCGCAAGGTACAGGTCTGGGCTTAGCGGTTGTACAAATGGTCTGTCGAGCACATGAAGGCCGACTGGAATTGATATCAGAAGAAGGCGACGGCGCATGCTTTACCATGTGTCTACCGCTTGAAAGAAGTGCTTCTTCTGAAGACTAATAAGTTTTAACTGAATTTACACTGGAGAATCCTATGGCTCAAAGCAAAGTGTTAATCGTCGAAGATGATGAAGGCCTACGTGAAGCCCTTGTCGACACGCTCGCGCTTGCTGGCTATGAATGGCTGGAAGCGGATTGTGCGGAAGATGCTCTGGTCAAATTAAAATCGAACTCCGTTGATATTGTCGTATCTGACGTGCAGATGGCGGGCATGGGCGGTTTGGCGCTACTGAGAAACATCAAGCAGCATTGGCCAAACTTACCTGTGCTGTTGATGACAGCTTACGCCAACATTGAAGACGCCGTTGCAGCAATGAAAGAGGGCGCGATCGATTACATGGCGAAGCCATTTGCGCCTGAAGTATTGTTAAACATGGTGAGCCGCTACGCTCCCGTAAAATCTGACGACAATGGTGATGCCATCGTTGCCGATGAGAAAAGTATTAAGCTAATGATGCTGGCTGATAAAGTTGCGAAAACTGATGCCAACGTCATGGTGTTAGGCCCAAGTGGTTCTGGTAAAGAGGTGATGTCTCGCTACATTCACAATGCTTCTAGCCGAAAAGATGGCCCGTTTGTCGCAATTAACTGCGCGGCGATCCCAGACAACATGTTAGAAGCGACCCTGTTTGGTTATGAAAAAGGCGCATTTACTGGCGCGATCCAAGCTTGCCCAGGGAAGTTCGAGCAAGCGCAGGGCGGCACTATTTTGTTGGATGAGATCAGTGAGATGGATCTTAGCCTACAAGCCAAACTACTGCGTGTTTTGCAAGAGCGCGAAGTTGAGCGATTAGGTAGTCGTAAGAGCATCAAATTGGATGTTCGTGTATTAGCGACCAGTAACCGTGACCTTAAACAGTATGTTTCTGAAGGGAATTTCCGTGAGGATTTATACTACCGTTTGAATGTATTCCCAATTTCTTGGCCACCACTGTGTGAGCGAAAAGGTGATATTGAGCCTTTAGCCAAGCACTTAGTTGAGCGTCATTGCACCAAACTTGGTATGCCTGTACCGGTTATGTCAGCGCAAGCGATCAGCAAACTCGTCAATTATCCGTGGCCGGGCAATGTTCGCGAATTAGACAATGTGGTACAGCGTGCGTTAATATTGAGCGAACAAGAGAACATCTCTGGTGAGCACATTCTTCTTGAAGGTGTCGATTGGCAAGACGCAAGCAGCCTACAACAAATCGTCGAAGGCACTGACGTGGCTGCGCCAGAAATCAAGCCGATTGCCGAAGCAAATCCAATCAATAAAATCGCGGCTAGCAGCGAAGGGTTAGGTAATGAGCTTAGAGATCAAGAGCATGCGATCATTCTTGAAACCCTGATTGCATGTAATGGCCGACGCAAAGATATGGCTGAAAAACTGGGCATTAGCCCTCGTACACTGCGTTACAAGTTGGCTAAAATGCGCGATGCTGGAATAGATATCCCAAACTGAGGATAGATTAGTAGTGTCAGCTTTCTGACTAGTGTAATACGATATCTAGTCAATTAAATGTGTGGCACGCTAATTGCTCTGTCAATAATATAGCTAAATAGATGGTCATAATTTTGACTCCTGAGGTAGTAGATGAGAATAGATGGTTTACAAGGCGAAATGCAGGCGATGATGGTCGAAGCTGCCAGCGCGCGTCCCGCAGCAACGGGGCAAGCGGTCGGTGCAGATTTTGGTAACATGCTGACTAATGCCATCAATAATGTGAACTCATTACAAAAGACCTCAGGTGATCTTCAAGCTCGTTTTGATAGTGGCGACCAAAGCGTATCCCTATCGGACGTGATGATTGCTCGTAATAAATCTAGTGTGGCTTTTGAGGCGACGATCCAAATTAGAAATAAATTGGTCGAATCGTACAAAGAGCTGATGAATATGCCGGTATAAGTTAGGTAGTTAAATAGTGGCAGATAATAGTCAAACAACAGATTTAACCGTAAGCGATAGCAACGACCATGCACTTATTGCAGGCTCTGAGCTAGACGGAGAAGGGCAAAATCCCGATTTAGGTGAACGCAGTTCATCGAAGTTCGATATGGCTGTCGGTGATCTTGATTTACTTCGTCAGGTCGTCTTAGTCCTTTCTATCTCTATCTGTGTAGCGCTGATTGTGATGCTGTTTTTCTGGGTAAAAGAGCCAGAAATGCGTCCATTAGGGGCTTACGAAACAGAAGAATTGATCCCCGTTCTTGATTACTTAGATCTGCAAAAGATCGATTACACGCTTGAAGGCAATACCATCTCAGTACCGGCGAGTGAGTACAACTCATTAAAGCTTAATATGGTACGAGCGGGTTTGAATCAAGAGCGAAACGCGGGTGATGACATCCTCATGCAAGACATGGGTTTTGGTGTATCACAACGTTTAGAACAAGAACGCCTTAAATTAAGCCGCGAAAGACAACTTGCCAAAGCCATTGAGCAGATGAAACAGGTGCGTAAAGCTCAGGTTTTATTGGCCTTGCCGAAGCAGAGTGTTTTTGTACGTCATAATCAAGAAGCCTCTGCTTCTGTATTCCTAACTCTAAAAACAGGTACTAACCTCAAGCAGCAAGAAGTTGATTCTGTTGTGGATATGGTGGCAAGTGCCGTTCCGGGAATGAAAACCTCACGTATTACGGTGACCGATCAGCATGGCCGATTGTTGAGCTCAGGCTCTCAAGACCCTATGTCAGCGGCGCGTCGTAAAGAACACGAGTTAGAGCGCAATCAAGAACAAGCGCTGCGTGAAAAAATTGACTCCATCCTGATTCCTATTCTTGGGTTTGGTAACTACACCGCTCAGGTTGATATCCAGCTCGATTTCAGTGCTGTGGAGCAAACCAGAAAACGTTTTGATCCGAATACACCGGCGACTCGAAGTGAATACACCTTAGAAGATTACAACAATGGAAATACGGTGGCGGGTATTCCGGGTGCGTTGAGTAACCAGCCTCCCGTTGATGCCTCAATCCCGCAAGATGTGGCTCAGATGAAAGACGGCGCAATGACGGGGCAAGGCTCGGTTCACAAAGAAGCGACTCGAAACTTTGAGCTAGACACCACCATCAGTCATGAACGTAAACAGAGCGGCACGGTTAATCGTCAGACGGTTTCTGTTGCGATCAAAGACCGCCAATCCTTGAACCCAGATACGGGTGAAGTGGTTCATACGCCAATCCCGGCGAGCGAAATCAATGCGATTCGCCAAGTACTGATTGGTACGGTGGGCTTTGATGAAACTCGTGGTGATTTGCTCAACGTATTAAGCATGCAGTTTGCACCTCAAGTAACAGATGTTGTTGCTGATGTGCCAATCTGGGAGCATCCAAACTTCAATGATTGGGTTCGTTGGTTTGCAAGTGCCTTGGTTATCATTGTGGTGGTGTTAGTACTTGTTCGCCCTGCAATGAAGAAACTGCTTAACCCAGCAGCAGACAACGATGAACAGATGTACGGACCTGATGGCATGCCAATTGGTGCCGACGGCGAAACCAGCTTAATTGGTGGTGATATTGAAGGTGGTGAGCTGTTTGAATTTGGTTCAAGTATCGACTTACCAAACCTTCATAAAGACGAGGACGTGCTGAAAGCAGTACGTGCACTTGTAGCGAATGAACCAGAGCTAGCAGCTCAAGTAGTTAAGAATTGGATGGTAGATGGCTAACGAAATAGTTCCACAACAAACTGAAGGCGGTGAAGTGCTTGATGTCTCTAGCGTGGATATCGGCTCTATCTCAGGCGATGAGCGCGCTGCGATCTTGTTGCTCAGTTTAAATGAAGAAGATGCTGCTGGTATTATTCGTCACCTAGAGCCAAAGCAGGTTCAGCGTGTGGGTAGTGCGATGGCGCGAGCTACAGACCTATCCCAAGAAAAAGTAGGCGCTGTGCACCGTGCTTTCTTAGATGATATTCAGAAGTACACCAACATTGGTATGGGCAGCGAAGACTTCATGCGTAATGCGTTAGTTGCTGCTCTGGGTGAAGACAAGGCGAATAACCTTGTTGACCAAATCCTTCTCGGCACAGGTTCGAAAGGTTTGGATTCGCTTAAGTGGATGGATCCTCGTCAGGTGGCGAGCATTATCATCAACGAGCACCCTCAAATTCAAACCATTGTGTTGTCTTACCTCGATGCCGATCAATCGGCTGAGATCCTGTCTCAGTTCCCAGAGCGAGTTCGTCTGGATCTGATGATGCGTATTGCCAACCTTGAAGAAGTTCAACCTTCGGCGCTTGCTGAATTGAACGAAATCATGGAGAAACAGTTCGCGGGTCAAGCGGGTGCTCAAGCAGCCAAAATTGGTGGCCTGAAAGCCGCGGCTGAGATCATGAACTACATGGACAACAATGTAGAAGGCGTCTTGATGGATCAAATCCGTGACCAAGACGAAGACATGGCAACGCAGATTCAAGATCTGATGTTTGTCTTTGAAAACCTTATTGAAGTTGATGACCAAGGTGTTCAACGACTACTACGTGATGTTCCACAAGATATTCTACAGAAAGCACTTAAAGGTGCAGATGAAGGTCTACGTGAGAAGATCTTCAAGAACATGTCTAAACGTGCTGCCGATATGATGAGAGACGATATTGAGGCGATGCCGCCAGTCAAAGTCTCTGATGTTGAAGCGGCTCAGAAAGAGATTTTGGGTATCGCGAGGAAGATGGCAGACAGTGGCGAAATTATGCTGTCTGGTGGCGCCGACGAGTTCCTTTAATACAGAAATCTCAAAAGCCCCACACTGTTGGGGCTTTTCTTTATCCAATCTCGAACCACAGATTAACTCAGTTTAACTGCTTGAATTCACTATACAGTTAAGCCACTCATAGATAGGTACTTGATATGTCAGGTGATAGAAAACGCGGCTTCCTTCGCCCTGAAGAAGATAATAAGGTTGCCCAACCTCAGAAATGGGGGCTGCCTGACTACACCTCTGACGTGAGCAAACAAGCCAAAGAAACTGCTTTTAACTACGACCCTAGTTGGATGCCAACGGTTGAAGAAGCCATTGAAGATGAAGAGCTGGTTCTGACTGAAGAGCAAATCGAGCTGATTAAACAAGGCGCTTATCAGGAAGGGCTGCATCAAGGTCAAGAGGCGGGCTTTAAGCAAGGCTATGAAAAAGGCAAAGAAGAAGGTTTTGCCGCAGGTCACGAAGAAGGCAACGAAGCCGGCAAGCTTGAAGGCGTAACCGCGGGTCAAGAATACATTCAACAACAAGTGGCCGTTTTCATGGGTCTGGCAAACCAGTTCGCTCAACCATTAGAGTTGATGAATGCTCAGGTGGAGAAGCAATTGGTCGACATGGTGCTTACCATGGTCAAAGAAGTGGTTCATGTTGAAGTACAAACCAACCCACAAATCATATTAGATACCGTTAAAGAATCGGTAGAGTCGTTGCCGATCTCTGGTCACGCAATCACATTGAAACTCAATCCGGAAGATGTGGCGATCATTCGCTCTGCGTATGGCGAGACTGAATTGGACTGCCGTAATTGGACGCTGGTCGCAGAGCCTGCACTCAACCGTGGTGATGTACAAATTGAAGCGGGTGAGTCGAGCGTTAACTACCGCATGGAAGATCGTGTAAAGAACGTCATTCAAAACTTCTGCGGCGCAAATCGTCACCAAGGTCATGAGTAATGCTTGAGTTAGCGAATCGTCTCAGTCAGTACAAAGTCGAGGGGCTAAAATCGCGACCAATTGCCTCTGGTAAATTAGTACGCGTTGTTGGCTTAACGCTTGAAGCGACCGGCTGTAAAGCGCCAATCGGCAGTTTGTGTTTAGTCGAAACCATGTCTGGTCAGATGGAAGCCGAAGTCGTCGGTTTCTCTGGCGATAACCTATTTTTGATGCCGAGTGAGCAAATCACTGGGATCTTACCGGGCGCTCGCGTCACACCAATGACCACCGAAAGTGGTATCCCTGTTGGAATGGAACTGCTCGGTCGAGTGATCGACGGCGTCGGTAATCCACTCGACGGATTAGGTCCAATCTATACCGAGCAACGCGCTTCCTTTAATGCGGAACCAATCAACCCGTTAGCACGTAAACCGATTTCTGAGCCACTCGATGTCGGCTTGAAGGCCATTAATGGTTTGCTAACCGTGGGCAAAGGGCAACGTATAGGCCTGTTCGCTGGTTCTGGTGTGGGTAAGTCGGTCACGCTGGGGATGATGACTCGAGGCACAACCGCGCAAGTGGTGGTAGTCGGTCTAATTGGTGAGCGTGGACGAGAAGTAAAAGAGTTTATTGAAGAGATTCTTGGTGAAGATGGCCGTAAGCGCTCGGTTGTTGTTGCCGCTCCTGCCGACTCATCACCATTGATGCGCTTAAAAGGCTGTCAAACCGCGTTGGCTGTCGCCGAGTACTTCCGCGACCAAGGCTTAGATGTTCTGCTACTCATGGATTCATTGACCCGTTTTGCTCAAGCTCAGCGTGAAATTGCTCTGTCTGTGGGTGAGCCGCCAGCAACCAAGGGCTATCCGCCATCAGTCTTCGCTAAGCTTCCTGCGCTGGTGGAACGAGCAGGTAACGGCAATGATGAACAAGGTTCTATCACGGCTTTCTTTACCGTGTTAACCGAAGGCGATGACTTACAAGATCCGATTGCGGATGCGTCGCGAGCAATTCTCGATGGTCACGTTGTGCTATCTCGTGAGATGGCCGATGCCGGTCACTACCCAGCAATTGACGTTGAGAAATCCGTCAGTCGTGTTATGCCGCAAATCACCACTGAAGAACATGTCTTGATGTCGAAAGCGGTAAGGCAAGTGCTGTCTATCTGCCGTAAAAACCAAGATTTGGTGTCGATTGGTGCTTACAAGCCAGGAACGGATCCAGCAATCGATAGTGCCTTCACGTTGAAACCAAAACTGGATGAGTACTTGCAGCAGAAGATGAAAGAAACTGTCCCATATGACATGTGTGTCAACATGTTGAAACATGTATTGGGTGGCTAACGGGTGAATAAGGTTAGTCATGGATAACGCATTAGAATTTTTGCTCGATCAAGCCAAAGATCAAGAGAACCAAGCGGTACTTGCGCTCAACAAAGCGAACTCTGAGCTGCAAGGTTACTATGAGCAAGTTGCGCAGATTGAAAAGTATCGACTGGATTACTGTCAGCAGCTCGTTGACCGCGGCAAGGCTGGTTTAACGGCGAGCCAATATGGTCACTTGAACCGCTTCTTAACTCAGTTGGATGAGACATTATCCAAACAGAGAGAAGCCGAGCACCACTTTAAAAATCAAGTCGACAACTGCCAAAGCTACTGGATGGAGTTACGCAAAAAACGTAAATCCTACGAGTGGTTGATGGAGAAAAAGCAGAAAGAGAAAGCAAAGCTGCAAGATCAAAGAGAACAAAAGCAGATGGATGAGTTCTCGACTCTGTTATACAGCCGAAAGAAGATGTGATCCTAAGCCACGAATGACGTAAGCGTTGTTCTCGATATTGTGAGAACCGAACTTATAGGCATGTTTCTTGCTCCGTTTTATATAAAATTGCGCGTTATGCCCACCAAAGGCATGAAAAGCATCCGACTTTCTTTTTGTTGCCTGATTCATGGCAGCAAAGCTAGTAGATAGAGCTTGTATATATGAATGTTAGTCTTTCCTCAAATTCAGCGACCAACAAAACGTCATCGTTGTTGGACACCGGTTCTGCCTCTTCCAAGGTAGAAGAAACCGGCGATTCAAAAGGTTTCTTTGAATCTTTTAAAGAAGCGCTTGGCTTTGAAGAAAGTGATAATAAAGCCACAGTAAAAGACGCAGAAAGTACCGCGAAATCTGATGCTAAACAGGCATCTACTGAAGGTGAAGCGGCAGCCGAAGCGAACAAAGGTGATTTAGCTGAATCAAAGGCTACTGACGAAGTGAGCGAAGCGCAAAGCAAGCAAGCAGCTTCAGAAGTAGAAAGCGAGAAAGCTTCTGATAAAACATCAGCAGAGGCTGCGTCTGGATCTGAGGCTAAGCTCAAAGCCAATTCGGGCACTGATAGCACTGTTGCAGATAAGACTGTCGCAGATAAGGCAGATGGTAAAGATGCGCAGGCTACAACTAACGAATCTAAAGAACATATTACTCAATCCCAAACTCAGGGTCCATCAGCTGTAGATGGTGCTACGCAGGCATCGCAAGCCAATGCAGCGATGAGTGAAGGCAATAAATTGCTTGGTCAATTGGATGAGGCAAACAAAACTCTAAATCAAGCGCCAAACGGCAAGAGCTTGCCTCAGCAAGGTCAGGTAGACCAAGGTAATGTAACTGGTGCTTCTGTTGTAGGAGTTTCCGTTACGGATAAGGCGACACAACAAGCTAAGGCTGCAAATCAGGAGAAGAGCCTTGAAGTCGATTCTGAAATCGCTGTACTTACCGGAGGTAAGGGTGTTTCTCAGCTAACTGATGCTGAAATTCGACAGTTGATGGATAAAGGCGTTACTCCAGAACAAATTGAAGCCAGTATGAGCCGAGAGCTGAGCCAAAAGAATGCAGCTAGTGCGGTTGCTGCCGAGCAGAGCCAAGCATTGTCAGCCGTGGATATTGAACTGGCAAAGCAAGTAGATGCCCATACCAAAGCGCTAAACCAATTGAATGGACAAATCGAATCAGAGCAGTCTGTTGTCGATAGCTTGCTTGAGAAGCAACAAAGTGGCGCTAAGTTGACGGTTGATGAGCAAGCCGCTTTGGCTAAAGCGACCTCTAACCTAGACCTGTTGAATCAACAATTCACTAACGTTCAACAACAAGCAACGGCTTTGTTAAGTCAAGCTCCGGCTGTGAACAGCGCGTCCGGTGACCCCGCTGCTATTGATTGGGATAATACGGATTCAAGCGAAACTAAAGCTTTAGCTGCGGTAGCATCAACAGCAGCTGTAGCGACGGCGGCACAACAAGTGACAGCGCAGGCCGCTTCTCAATCAGCAAACAATGCTCTTACGGATAAGGCGGCAATGCTGCACGCCAATAATGCACATACAGCCCAACAGGCAGCTGCTCAACAAGCTAATGTGGCTTCACCTCAGCAGCAAGCAACGTTGGATCCAGCTTTAACCGCGCAAGGAATGGCGATGAACGCAACGCCAGCTGCCACAAAAGCAGGTTCGACTGATACGCTTCTTAAAGCGGGCGCCGGTGCCGCAGCACTGTCTGGTTTGGGTAAAGCGGGAGCTAAAGAAGATTCTAAAGATTCGACCTTTGCTCAGCAGATCGCTTCTGCGGCTGGTGCACAAGGTGCAGCCACGGTGGGTTCAGCACCTACGCGAGCTGAAATTCAAGCTGCTCAACAAGCGCCTTTACAACTCACCAAAGAGCTAGCTAATGAGCAAGTGGCTGAAAAAGTACAAATGATGATGTCTAAGAACCTTAAGAACTTGGACATTCGTCTCGACCCACCAGAACTGGGCCAAATGAAAATTCGCATGACCATGAATAATGACGTGGCAAACGTGCACTTTACGGTGAGTAATCAGCAAGCGAGAGATGTGATTGAACAAACCTTACCTCGCTTGAGAGAGATGCTTGCTCAGCAAGGTCTGCAGCTTGCCGATTCGTCTGTTCAACAACAGAACTCCGGTCAGGGACAAGATAGATACAACAATGGTGAGCAACAATCCGGCGCTAACCGCACAAATGATACGCAAGGTGATGAAAACCTTGATAGTGGCAGCAATCTTGAATTGAATGTCGCGTCAAAGCGTGATGGAATTAGTTATTATGCCTAATATCAGGCTAAGAACGCTTGGTTAATAGAAAAAACCAGTTAATAAAAAGAACCATCAGTTAATCGCAAGAACAGGAAGTTAGAGTAAGATATGGCCGAAGAACAAGATGCACCTAAAGGGAAGAGCAAGCTCCTTATAATTATTATTGCCGTAGTTGTGTTACTGCTTGGTATAGGTGGTGCGCTGTACTTTTTCTTAGGTTCTGACGATAGCGCCTCTGAATCTCAGTCTCAGCCAGCAACGGCTGTGGTCGCTGCAGAGCCGGTTATGTATGTTAATATTCCTCAGCCCTTCTTGTTTAATGTGACAGGTGACAAAAAAGATCGCCTAGTTCAGATAAAAGCACAGCTCATGGTACGTGGCAGTAAGAATGAAGACCTGGCTCGTTACCACTCTCCACTTGTAGAAAGTACGCTACTGGCCACGTTCGCTTCGGCAACGGTTGATCAATTGCGCTCACCAACAGGCCGCGTGGAACTGCGTAATAAGGCAACAGAAGATATTAAAGCAAGCCTGGCTCAAGCTGTTGGCCAGCCTGTGATTGAAAAAGTGTTATTCACTGACTTCGTAATTCAATAGGTAATTTGTGACCGATTTATTAAGCCAAGACGAAATTGATGCGCTGTTACATGGCGTTGATGATGTTGAAGAAGTTGAAGATGTCTTAGAAACCGAAAATGACAATGCGGTCAATTTCGACTTCTCATCTCAAGATCGAATCGTCCGTGGTCGAATGCCGACCCTTGAACTTATTAACGAGCGTTTCGCACGTCATATGCGTATCAGCTTGTTTAATATGTTACGTAAAACGGCTGAAGTGTCGATCAACGGCGTACAAATGATGAAGTTTGGTGAGTACCAAAACACATTGTATGTACCCACCAGTTTAAACATGGTTCGTTTCCGTCCACTGAAAGGTACGGCACTCATCACCATGGAAGCTCGTCTGGTTTTCATTCTCGTAGAGAACTTTTTTGGCGGCGATGGACGATTTCACGCCAAGATTGAAGGTCGTGAATTCACGCCTACTGAAAGACGAATCATTCAGTTACTGTTGAAAATTGTTTTTGAAGATTACAAAGAAGCATGGTCTCCGGTGATGGGGGTTGAGTTTGAATACTTGGATTCTGAAGTGAACCCAAGTATGGCGAACATTGTGAGCCCAACCGAAGTGATTGTTGTGAGTTCGTTCCACATTGAAGTGGATGGTGGTGGTGGTGACTTCCACGTTGTCATGCCTTATTCCATGGTTGAGCCGATCCGTGAACTGCTTGATGCGGGTGTTCAATCAGACAAGATGGAAACCGATGTTCGTTGGAGTACCGCACTGCGTGATGAAATCATGGACGTGCCTGTTAACTTCCGCGTCAACCTTCTAGAGCAAGACATCTCCCTGCGCGACTTAATGGAGCTGCGCCCTGGTGACGTTATCCCAATGAACATGCCTGAGCACGCAACGATGTTTGTCGAAGAACTGCCGACTTATCGTGTGAAAATGGGACGTTCTGGTGAGAAGCTTGCAGTACAGATTTCGGAAAAAATTCAAAGACCACATGTGGTTAAAACTGATCTCGCTTTTCTAGGTAAAGACTTAATGTCTGAACTCGAAAACAGCGATGATGACGAATAGAAAAATAGATAAAAGTATAGGAATTGGTAATGGAACCTAGTGAAGATCAAAAGCTAGCAGACGAATGGGCTGCAGCACTTGGTGAAGACCCTTCAGCGCCGTCAATTGATGTTGATGATGTGCTTGCGGCACCACTTGATGAGCTAACCGATTCATCATCTCCGATTTCTGAAGATGAGCGTCGTAAGCTGGATACCATTATGGATATTCCAGTGACTATTTCGATGGAAGTTGGCCGCTCTCAGATCAGTATCCGTAACTTACTTCAATTGAACCAAGGCTCGGTTGTTGAGCTTGATCGAATCGCTGGTGAGTCACTAGACGTGATGGTCAACGGAACTCTGATTGCTCACGGTGAAGTGGTTGTGGTGAACGACAAGTTTGGTATTCGTTTGACTGACGTTATTAGCCAGACAGAACGAATTAAGAAGCTGCGTTAATGAGCTTCTTGTCTCAAATACTGGCGGGCTCTTTTCTCGGAATGACAGGTTTGTTACGAGGAATCTTGGGAGTAGGGCTATTAACGGCTCCTTCCATTGCCTTTGCAGCAACGCCGCCTTCTCTCGATTTAGCGACCACCTTTGGGTCGCTAATTTTCGTTATAGCCTTCATTTTATTTATTGCTTGGCTACTCAAGCGAATGCAAGTGCCTGCGATGTCGAATCAACAAGGTTTGGCGATTGTTAGGCAAATCCCTGTTGGTACTAAAGAGCGTATCGCTATTGTGCAAGCGGGTGATGAACAGTTCTTGGTAGGGATTACCACACAATCGATTCAGCTGATCTCTAAGCTCGATAAACCTCTTACTCAGGAGATGCTGGAAAAAAGTACATTTTCAAGTCAGCTTTCCCAGCTAATAAAAAAAGATGCAAACAAGTAACGGACTTTTGAACTCCTCTTACTTTCACCAAGCCGGAGCTTTCCGAGCGGTGAAAGTGTGGTTGGTTCAGCTCATTCTCCTATGCTCAATCGTATTCAGTGTGTCGGTATTTGCACAAGCTGAAGACGGCACCGTCATTCCTGCGAATACCGTTGGCTCAGAGTCGGTGACTATCAGCACGATGGAACAAGACCAAGCCAAATCGACAACCATGACCACGGGCAGCTTAAATGGCAATGGTGGCGGCATACCTGCCTTTACCATGACAACCAATGCTAATGGTGGTGAAGACTACTCGATAAACCTGCAAATTCTTGCGTTAATGACCATGCTTGGCTTCTTGCCGGCGATGGTGATTTTGATGACGTCGTTCACTCGTATTGTGGTCGTGATGTCTATCTTGCGTCAGGCGATGGGTCTACAACAAACACCGTCTAACCAAGTCATTATTGGTATCGCGATATTCTTGACCTTCTTCATCATGTCGCCAGTCATTAATCAAGTTAACGAACAAGCAGTTCAGCCTTATCTAAATGAACAGATATCGGCGCGACAGGCATTTGATGTTGCCCAAGAACCGATTAAATCTTTCATGCTTAAACAGACTCGA
This sequence comes from Vibrio splendidus 12E03, assembly GCF_000272105.2. Taxonomy (GTDB): domain Bacteria; phylum Pseudomonadota; class Gammaproteobacteria; order Enterobacterales; family Vibrionaceae; genus Vibrio; species Vibrio splendidus_I. The sequence goes on along the minus strand of NZ_AJZD02000022.1, from coordinate 13,581 downwards.
ATCAAAGATCTTGAAACCTTTGTTGAGATTTCTGGTGCGGAAGTGACCAACCCTGAAGATGTTTCGATGGCGGTTCTGATTCCAGCATTTATCACGTCGGAATTGAAAACGGCTTTCCAAATCGGCTTTATGCTGTTCTTGCCGTTCCTAATCATCGACTTGGTGGTGGCATCGGTATTGATGGCCATGGGTATGATGATGTTGTCACCGATGATTGTATCGCTGCCGTTTAAGTTGATGCTGTTTGTTCTTGTTGATGGCTGGAACTTGATACTCTCCACACTCGCCGGCAGTTTTGCCTTGTAGCTGGGGGAATAATGAATCCTGAAATATTCGTAGAGTTGTTCCGAGATGCCCTTTGGATGGTATTAATCATGGTTTGCGCCATCATTATTCCTAGCCTACTGATCGGTTTGGTTGTGGCTGTTTTCCAAGCTGCGACCTCAATCAACGAACAAACACTGAGTTTCCTGCCGCGTTTGATCGTGACGTTATTGGCGTTGATGATGTTTGCTCACTGGATGACTCAGATGATGATGGAGTTCTTTTTTGAGCTCATCGAACGCTTGCCGCAAGTTCTGTATTAAACAGATATGGAATACCCAACGAGCCTTGTACTAGAGTGGTTAGCCAATTATTTTTGGCCATACACTCGCATCTCAGCGATGCTGATGGTGATGACAGTAACAGGGGCACGCTTCGTGTCGCCGCGTATTCGTCTGTATTTAGGCTTGGCGATTACTTTTGCGGTGATGCCTGCGATTCCTGCTGTTCCCAAAGAGATTGAACTGCTCTCTTTCCAAGGTTTCCTAACCGTCTTCGAGCAAATTGTGATTGGCGTGGCCATGGGTTTTGTTACCCAGTTCATGATTCAAACCTTTGTTATGCTGGGTCAGATCCTCGGTATGCAATCGAGTTTGGGTTTTGCATCAATGGTCGACCCAGCTAACGGGCAAAACACGCCGGTACTTGGTCAACTGTTCATGCTGCTTGCGACCATGTTTTTCTTGGCGACCGATGGTCACTTGAAAATGCTGCAGCTGGTGGTGTTTAGCTTTAAGACCTTGCCGATTGGCAGTGGATCGTTGAGCTCTGTTGATTTTCGAGAGCTCGCGTTGTGGCTCGGTATCATGTTCAAAACGGCATTGGCGATGTCCTTGTCGGGCATTATCGCGCTGTTAACAATTAACTTGTCGTTTGGTGTAATGACGCGTGCGGCACCTCAATTAAACATCTTTTCTTTGGGTTTTGCATTTGCGCTACTCGTGGGCCTGTTACTTTGTTGGTACATCCTTGGCGGCTTGTATAGTCACTATGAGCTATTCTGGATGCAGGGCGAACAACAGATATGTCGTCTAATCCGGTTAGATTGCTAGGAGACTGAAATGGCAGAGTCAGACGGTCAAGAACGCACAGAAGACGCAACACCCAAACGCTTGCAACAGGCCAAAGAGAAAGGGCAGGTTGCAAGGTCAAAAGAGCTAGCGTCAGCATCGGTACTAATTGTCGGTGCGATTGCATTAATGTGGTTTGGCGAATCGATGGCGAAGGCTTTGTTCGAGGCGATGCAACGTCTGTTCTCTTTGAGTCGCGACGAAATCTTTGACACCAATAAGCTGCTTGAAATCGCTGGTGGCGCACTGGTGAACCTGCTTTTTCCGCTGTTTTTGATACTGATAACCTTGTTTGTTGCTGCCGTCATCGGCGCTGCGGGTGTCGGTGGGATTAACTTCTCAATGCAAGCGGCGATGCCAAAGGCGTCTAAGCTCAACCCACTGAGTGGGATCAAGCGTATGTTTGGCCTGCAAAGTTGGGTTGAACTGCTCAAGTCTATTCTTAAAGTAGCGCTCGTATCGGGGATGGCGATTTATCTGATTCAAGCCTCTCAGCATGATTTAATGCAGCTGAGTATGGATGTGTACCCACAGAACATCTTTCATGCCTTGGATATCTTGCTCAACTTCATCCTGTTGATCAGCTGCTCACTGCTGATTGTGGTGGCGATTGATATTCCGTTCCAGATCTGGCAACACGCCGATCAATTGAAGATGACCAAACAAGAAGTCAAAGACGAATTCAAAGACACTGAAGGTAAGCCGGAAGTGAAAGGCCGAATTCGTATGCTTCAAAGGGAAGCGGCTCAGCGTCGCATGATGGCTGATGTCCCTCAAGCGGATGTGATTGTGACCAACCCGGAACACTTTTCAGTGGCGCTGCGCTACAAGCAGAATCAAGACAAAGCACCAATTGTGGTTGCTAAAGGTGTCGACCACATGGCGATGAAGATCCGAGAGATTGCGCGTGCAAACGACATCTATATCGTTCCAGCGCCGCCATTGGCGAGGGCGCTTTATCACACCACTGAGCTAGAACAACAAATTCCTGACGGTCTGTTTACGGCAGTTGCACAAGTGCTTGCATATGTTTTCCAGCTTAAACAGTACCGAAAACGAGGTGGTGAGCGACCAAAACTGCAAGATTCTAATATGCCGATCCCACCTGATTTACGTCATTAGATCAATTGCTTGAGCTCTGCGTGATGAACCCTGATAATAGCGAGCTAGCTAATCTTCCTTTTATAGAGGTGATGGCGATAATTTGACGTGAGATGTTGGTACAGTGTTTGCTGTAGTAGCCTGAACATTATAAGCCCATAGCAAACAGCCCTGACTAAGACCTAATCCACTTGTTCAGAGAGCTACAACATAGCGAAACTGTCTAGATTTATGAAATTCTCCCTGCCTTTTGCGGACAAGCTACCTAAAATCCCTAACCGTGCCATGCCTGCGATTGGTGCACCTGTTATGGTACTTGCAACGCTTGCTATGGTGGTGTTGCCCATTCCAGCTTTCTTGTTGGATATGTTCTTCACCTTCAACATTGCACTGTCTATGGTTGTGCTACTGGTCTCGGTATATACCCGCAGGCCTTTAGACTTCGCTGCATTCCCAACCGTCCTGCTGATTGCGACTCTACTTCGGTTGGCCTTGAACGTTGCTTCGACACGTGTGGTATTGCTCCATGGTCATGAAGGTGGCGACGCAGCCGGTAATGTGATTGAAGCCTTCGGTAACGTGGTTATCGGTGGTAACTATGCGGTAGGTCTAGTGGTGTTCTTGATTCTTATGATCATCAACTTCATGGTTGTAACAAAAGGTGCGGGTCGTATCTCGGAAGTAAGCGCGCGTTTCACGTTAGACGCCTTACCGGGTAAACAGATGGCAATCGATGCCGACTTGAACGCAGGTTTGATCGACCAAGACCAGGCGCGTCTGAGACGTTTTGAAGTAACCAAAGAAGCTGACTTCTACGGTTCGATGGACGGTGCTTCTAAGTTTGTTAAAGGCGATGCGATCGCTGGTATCTTAATCTTATTCATCAACATCATTGGTGGCTTGAGCATTGGTATGGCTCAGTTTGACCTTGGTTTTGGCGAAGCAATCGAAATCTATACACTACTGACTATCGGTGATGGTCTGGTAGCACAAATTCCGTCTCTATTATTGTCGATCGCAGCTGCAATGATGGTAACGCGCCAAAATACTGATGAAGATATGGGTGAGCAACTTGTCTTCCAAATGTTCGACAACCCTAAAGCCCTTATGATCACTGCCGCCATCCTTGGCATTATGGGTATTGTTCCTGGCATGCCGCACTTCTCATTCTTGAGCCTTGCCATCGTTGCAGGAGCGGGGGCGTATTACATCGATAAAAAGAACAAGAAGAAGGCTGAACAACCCAACCTTCCGGCGACGGTTGAAGCGAATGGAGAAGCGGGCTCTCAGAAGGAGCTCTCTTGGGATGATGTTCAACCTGTCGATATTATTGGTTTAGAAGTGGGTTACCGTTTAATTCCTTTGGTTGACAGAGACCAAGGCGGGGAATTGCTTGAACGCGTTAAAGGTGTGCGTAAAAAGCTGTCTCAAGACTTTGGTTTCTTGATCCCAGCAGTACACATTCGCGATAACCTAGAACTGACACCAAACAGCTACCGAATTACCCTTATGGGTGTTGCTGTGGGTGAAGCTGAGATTAAGCCAGACATGGAGCTCGCGATTAACCCAGGTCAAGTCTATGGGATGATCGATGGCGAGCCGACGATTGACCCTGCCTTTGGCCTTGAAGCGGTTTGGATTCGTGAAGAGCAGCGTGAACACGCACAAGCTCTAGGTTATACCGTTGTAGATTCTTCTACCGTACTGGCGACACACCTTAGCCAGCTGCTAACCAACAATGCATCACAGCTCATTGGCCACGAAGAAGTTCAGAACTTGCTTGAGATGCTCAGTCGCTCAACACCTAAGCTGGTGGAAGGCTTTGTACCGGATCAATTGCAGTTGGGTGTGGTTGTGAAAGTGCTACAGAACCTGCTGAATGAAGCGATTCCAATTCGTGACATTCGAACCATAGTCCAAACTTTGTCGGAGTATTCAGGTAAGAGTCAAGAACCTGACATACTTACTGCGGCGGTTCGTATCTCATTGAAACGATTAATTGTTCAAGAAATCAATGGTATAGAGCCAGAATTACCAGTGATAACCTTGATTCCTGAGTTGGAACAAATCTTGCATCAAACCATGCAGGCATCCGGCGGAGAATCTGCTGGTATTGAACCTGGTTTAGCCGAACGTTTACAGACCTCCCTCAGCCACGCTACACAAGAGCAAGAGCTGAAAGGTGAGCCCGCGGTACTATTGACCTCTGGCGTGTTGCGTTCGACTCTGGCTAAGTTCGTGAAAAACACGATCCCAAGCTTGAGAGTCTTGTCTTACCAAGAGATACCGGATGAAAAACAGATACGTATAGTACAAGCTGTTGGTAATTAAGCCGCCTAATTAGAACGGACGATCGAATTGAAAATTAAACGATTTTTTGCAAAAGATATGCGAACGGCGCTGCTCCAAGTTAAAGAAGAACTTGGCTCAGAGGCGGTGATCATGTCTAACAAAAAGGTCGCAAGTGGCGTGGAAATTGTTGCCGCTATTGATGGCGAATCTAGCCCTTCAACAGCAAGCCAGAGACTAAATAAACCTCAGCAGCCTGCACAAAGCCAATATACGCAAATGGCCGCGCCCGCAGCTCCTGCAGGGCGACGTCAATTAGACGATGACAAGGTTAGCCTACAGTCGAATGCTGAAGGTGGACGCTCAATGACCAAACGCTTTGCGAACATGCTAAAGCAATACAGTCATGGCGCCGATGATGAGCCACAGCATCGTGCTGAAAATGAAGATTCATTGTCAGCATTGCTCAATCGCCAATCAAGCACGGGTCATAAGCCTCATAGTCATCAGAGTCAAAGCAATTTGCAGTCTCATGGCCATCAGCAATCTCACGGTAACCAACAGTCTCACGGAAATCTTGATTCTGCATTTGCTCGTGAAACGGGGTTGTCTAAGTTAATTGCTGAAGACCGCAGAGTAGAGCGCCCGGCACCTCGCTTGGATCCGACCCGTTATGATCGTGGTCGAGAGAATACTCAATCCAAAGGTTCTGATACTGAAATGGAAACGATGCGTGAAGAGATGACCTCAATTCGTCGTCTGTTAGAGCATCAAGTTTCCGGGTTAATGTGGCAAGAAGTTGAGCGTCGTGAACCGCTCAGAGCGATGCTTATTAAGCGCCTTGAGCGTATGGGTGTATCTGCAGAGCTTGCCGATCAAATGGCGTGTTACATTCCTGAAGATACTAAACCTGCACGTGCGTGGAAGGCTCTGTTAGCTCTGGTTGCAGACCAAATCTCTGTTACACAAAAAGATATTTTAAAACGCGGCGGTATTGTGGCTCTACTTGGCCCAACCGGCGTGGGTAAAACAACGACTGTTGCAAAGCTAGCTGCACGTGCCGCCATGGAATATGGCGCTGATAACGTCGCACTAGTGACAACTGACACATATCGTATAGGTGCACATGAGCAGTTATCGATCTACGGTCGAATTATGGGTTGTCCTGTAAGAGTTGCTAAAGATTCTAGCGAACTGGCCGATGTAATATATCAGTTACGTAATCGTCGCCTGATTCTGGTCGATACTGCAGGCATGGGACAACGAGATGTTCGCCTATCTGAGCAGTTAGACACATTGATGCAAGAGAGTGGTTCCGTTATCAATAGCTACCTTGTGTTGCCTGCAACCGCGCAACGCAAAGTGCTGCAAGAAACAATTGAACACTTTAGAAGAATCCCGTTGTCGGGATGCATCATGACTAAGCTGGATGAATCCCTAAGTCTCGGTGAATTCATCAGTGTCGTAATACAAAATGCATTACCAGTTGCTTACATAGCAAATGGTCAACGAGTTCCTGAAGATATCGTTATAGCTCAGCCAAAGTACATGATTGCTAAGGCCAATGAGTTATTAGAAAAATCTACAGAGAATGAACCTCATTACTGGAATAGCGATTCTGAAGGGCTCTAGGCGGCGGATAAATATGAATGAAAATATGATACATGATCAAGCTAGCGGCCTCCGTCGCTTAACCAAGCCTTCACTCACAAAAGTTATCGCTGTAACCGGTGGTAAGGGAGGCGTTGGTAAATCTAATGTGACGTTAGGTATGGCTATTTGCATGGCGCGCCAAGGCAAAAAAGTCATGGTGCTAGATGCCGATTTAGGGCTAGCGAACGTCGATATCATGCTAGGTATTCGTTCTAAACGAAACCTTGGGCATGTGTTGGCTGGCGAATGTGAACTTAAGGATGCGATTGTCGAAGGTCCGCACGGAATTAAAATTATTCCAGCGACATCGGGCACACAAAGCATGACAGAACTTTCACACGCTCAGCATGCTGGTTTGATTCGCGCATTCGGTTCGCTTGAAGACGAGATGGACATCTTGTTGGTTGATACCGCAGCCGGTATTTCGGACATGGTGATCAGCTTCTCAAGAGCGGCGCAAGACGTGGTTGTTGTGGTATGTGATGAACCTACCTCGATCACGGATGCATATGCTTTGATTAAGCTTTTAAGCAGAGAACACCAAGTTCAGCGATTCAAAGTTGTTGCAAATATGGTCAGAAGCTACCGCGAAGGCCGAGAATTATTTGCAAAGTTGACTTTGGTCACAGAGCGCTTCTTGAATGTGAGCCTCGAACTCGTAGCATGTATTCCTTTAGATGATAAAGTACGTCAATCAGTCAAGAGACAGAAAATCGTAGTCGATGCGTTTCCTCGCTCTCCAGCTGCATTGGCAATCAGTTCTTTGGCTAACAAAGCATTGACCTGGCCAATACCAAAAACACCGAGCGGACACTTGGAGTTCTTTGTTGAAAGGCTGCTGAATCGTACTGAATTTATAGAGGAACCATTTGGTGAATAAAGCGCTTACTTACGATCAACACGCTAATCACAATAGCCAACAGGCTTTTTTTGAGAAGTACTCTGTGTTGGTTAAACGTATCGCTCATCACTTGTTGGGGCGATTACCGCCTAATGTATTGGTTGATGACTTAATTCAAGCTGGCATGATCGGCTTGATTGAAGCGCAACAAAACTATGATGGTACCAAAGGTGCAAGCTTTGAGACGTATGCTGGTATTCGAATTCGCGGGGCAATGTTGGATGACATTCGCCGTGGGGATTGGGTACCGAGATCGGTTCATAAAAACAATCGAGAAATCAGCAGTGCAATCGCGGAATTAGAGGGTATCCTCAACCGTGACCCGAGTGATGCCGAAGTGGCAAAACACATGGGGCTCAGCTTAGAGCAATATCACAGTGCTTTAACTGACATTAATTGCTCAAGACTGGTTGGAATCGAAGATTTAGGCGTCTCAGATGATGTAATATCTCCGAATGAAGACTCTCAAGATAATACGCCTTTTCAAGGGGTTGCTGATGAGTCATTCCGCCAAGCTTTGATCGGTTCGATAAAACAACTTCCGGAAAGGGAAGGCCTTGTGCTTTCGCTTTATTACGACGAAGAACTCAATTTAAAAGAGATTGGGGAAGTGTTAGGTGTCAGCGAATCTCGTGTCAGCCAAATACTGAGCCAATCTATGCAGCGTTTACGCACTAAGTTAAGTGCTTGGACACAGAACGACTAACAACACTGATCCTATTCAGTGGAGGCTAATTTGAACAAAAACATGAAAATTCTCATTGTTGATGATTTTTCAACGATGCGCCGAATTGTTAAAAACCTACTTCGCGATTTAGGTTTCAACAACACTCAAGAAGCAGATGATGGCTTGACCGCGTTACCTATGCTGAAAAAAGGCGAATTTGATTTCGTGGTAACTGACTGGAACATGCCAGGCATGCAAGGGATTGACCTGCTTAAACACATTCGCGCAGACGCAGAACTTAAGCACCTTCCAGTGCTTATGATCACAGCTGAAGCGAAGCGTGAGCAGATCATCGAAGCTGCGCAAGCGGGTGTTAATGGTTACATTGTGAAGCCTTTCACTGCTGCAACGCTGAAAGAGAAACTTGATAAGATTTTTGATCGCTTATAAGCATCAATAAATTTAGGCACTTCTAGGTAAACACTGACTGATAAGTTATCTGTTTATCTCGATAGCCTAAGCGCACAAAGTATGCGGAGTAAGGCCGAATTCAGGATGATTTCATTAGAACAAGCAAAAAAATTAGTAGAGCTGCTTGAGAACGATGAGCAGCAAAATGCTGATTCTCTTGTGAGAAGCATTTATGAAGATAACTTTAGTCTTCAAGACAATCCAATGCTTCAAGAAATAGGAAGTCTGACACGCGACCTCCACGACTCTTTGACTCAATTCAATTTCGATGAACGCATCAGCGTTATCGCAAATGACGAAATCCCTGATGCAAGGGATCGCCTTCAGTATGTCATTGATAAAACGGAAGTTGCGGCAAATAAGACGATGGACGCTGTCGATCGCTGTATGCCAATCGCAGACAACCTACACGAGTGTTTACTTCAAGTAAGGCCTCAATGGAATGAACTGATGCATGGCCGCATTGAGCTGGCACAATTTAAAGCTTTATGTCACCGCATTGATGGATTGCTTGTCCAAGTAGAAGGCGATAGTACTGAACTACGCGGACAATTGACTGAAATCTTGATGGCTCAGGATTTCCAAGATTTAACTGGGCAGATAATCAGCAAAGTTATTACCTTGGTGAATGAGGTGGAAGGACGTTTGGTCGAGATTCTCACGGTATTCGGTGCGAATCAAAAAGAGCCAACTCCAGAGTCAGAGAAGAAAGCATCGATTGCGCCTGAAGGTCCAATTATGAACCCAGAAGAGCGCGAAGACGCTGTCGCATCTCAAGATGAAGTCGACGATTTGTTATCCAGTCTTGGATTTTAAAGGTAACGTATGAGCTACGATTTAGACGAAGATATTCTTCAGGACTTTTTAGTCGAAGCAGGAGAGATCCTTGAACTCCTATCAGAACAACTGGTAGAGCTTGAGAATAACCCTGACGACAAAGACCTATTAAATGCTATTTTCCGTGGTTTCCATACAGTAAAAGGTGGTGCTGGTTTCCTAGCATTAACTGAGCTGGTGGATACTTGTCATGGTGCTGAGAATGTGTTCGACATTCTGCGAAACGGCCAACGCAGCGTAACATCAGGTTTGATGGATACCATGCTGCAGGCGCTAGATACAGTCAATGTACAGTTTCGCGCCGTGCAAGATCAGGAACCTTTAGTGCCAGCCGACCAATCTTTATTGGATGAACTTCACCGTCTCTGTAAACCAGAGTCTGCGGATGAAGTGGCACCAGTAGAAGCGCCTGCACCTATTATCCCTGAACCTGTTGTTGCAGCGCCTGAGCCTGTTATTGCTCCGGAACCTACTGCTGAAAGCTCAAACATCAATGCATCTTCAGTCGATGATATCTCTGAAGATGAGTTTGAACGCTTGCTTGATGAGCTTCACGGTAAAGGTGGTTCACCAACAGCGCCTTCTGCACCAACACCGCCGCCAGCACCCGCTGCACCTCAGTCTGTTGCTGACAGTGGTGATATTACTGATGACGAATTTGAAAAGTTATTAGATGAATTGCACGGTGCGGGTAAGAGCCCGACAGCGGCAAGTTCAACGCCTCCTCCACCGCCAGCAGCACCTGTTTCGGCGATGTCTGAAGGCGATGATCTGATGACTGACGAAGAGTTCGAGAAGTTACTTGACCAACTACATGGCTCAGGTAATGGACCTTCGATTGAAGAATTGGATGCCGCGACTAAGCCAGCAGAAGTTAAGGCAGTAGCACCTCAAGCTACGCCTAAACCTGCTGCGCCAGTTGCCGTTAAAGCTGAGCCGAAACCGAGCGCTCCAGCAAAAGCTGAAGTTAAAGCACCGGCTAAGAAGCAGCAAGCTGAAGCAACAGTTCGCGTTGATACATCAACACTGGACACCATCATGAACATGGTAGGTGAACTGGTATTGGTGCGTAACCGACTCGTCAGCCTTGGCCTTAACAGCAACGACGAAGAAATGTCGAAAGCTGTCTCTAACTTAGATGTTGTTACTGCAGACCTACAAGGTGCGGTAATGAAGACTCGTATGCAGCCGATCAAGAAAGTATTTGGTCGCTTCCCACGAGTTGTCCGTGACCTTGCTCGTAGCTTGAAGAAAGACATCGTTCTTGAAATGCGTGGCGAAGAAACGGATCTTGATAAAAACTTAGTAGAAGCACTTGCTGATCCCCTGATTCACTTGGTGAGAAACTCTGTCGATCATGGTATCGAAATGCCAGACGACCGTGTTGCAGCAGGTAAATCTAGAACGGGTAAAGTGATTCTGTCTGCCTCTCAAGAAGGTGACCACATTGAACTGGCTATCGTTGATGACGGTGGCGGTATGGACCCTGATAAGCTTCGTGCTATCGCGGTTAAACGTGGCCTGATGGATGAAGATGCAGCGTCTCGTTTATCGAATAAAGAGTGTTTCAACTTGATTTTTGCTCCTGGCTTCTCAAGCAAAGAGCAGATCTCGGATATCTCTGGTCGTGGTGTGGGTATGGACGTTGTGAAAACAGCGATCAACACACTGAACGGCTCTATTGATATTGATTCAGAAATGGGACAGGGCACCAAGATCACTATCAAGGTTCCACTAACCCTAGCGATTCTACCAACCTTAATGGTCGGTGTTGCGGGTCACCCATTTGCGTTGCCATTGGCATCGGTTAACGAGATCTTCCACCTAGATTTAAGCCGCACAAACGTGGTTGATGGTCAGCTGACGATCATCGTTCGCGATAAGTCTATTCCGTTGTTCTACTTGCAAAACTGGCTTGCACCTAAAGCGGGTATTGTTGAACTGCGCAAAGGACACGGCCATGTTGTTATCGTACAACTTGGTAGCCAACGTGTTGGTTTTGTTGTCGATACGCTTATCGGTCAAGAAGAAGTCGTGATCAAGCCGCTTGATAAGCTTCTGCAAGGCACACCAGGAATGGCAGGCGCGACAATTACAAGTGACGGACACATTGCATTGATTCTAGATGTGCCGGACTTGTTGAAGCAGTACGCAGCTGCGTCAAGAATTTAATTTAAGGATAAATATGGCGATTAAAGTATTAGTCGTTGATGATTCGAGTTTTTTTCGTCGTCGCGTTAGCGAGATCATCAACTCAGAGGCTCGCCTAGAAGTCATTGATGTTGCAGTAAACGGTAAAGAAGCCGTTGAAAAAGCGAAACAGCTAAGACCTGACGTAATCACGATGGACATTGAAATGCCTGTCATGGACGGCATCACTGCCGTTCGTGAGATCATGGCCGCGTCTCCAACGCCTATTTTGATGTTCTCATCGTTAACGCATGATGGAGCGAGAGCAACGTTAGATGCGTTAGATGCAGGTGCTCTCGACTTCCTACCTAAGAAGTTTGAAGACATTGCACGTAACCGCGACGATGCAGTTGCATTGCTTCAACAGCGTGTGATTCAGATTGCTGCAAAGCGTGCATTTATGCGTCGTGCTCCTATTGCGCCGAGAGCGACAACAACGACTTCAACATCTACGCCATTGCGCCAACCGATTCCAACAGCAGCTGCGACTTCCACAGCGAAGCCTGCAGTTGCATCAACGGCGAAATTCAGAGCGTCAGGTAAGAAGTATCAATTAACAGCAATTGGTACGTCGACTGGCGGCCCAGTTGCTCTACAGAAGATTTTGACTCGCATCCCTGCCAACTATCCACATCCCATTGTGTTAGTTCAGCATATGCCAGCAACATTCACTGCTGCTTTTGCTAGTCGATTGAACACCTTGTGCAAGATTGAAGTTCGTGAAGCGCAAGACGGTGATGTGTTAAAACCTGGAGTGGCGTATCTTGCTCCGGGTGGTAAACAGATGATGGTGGATGGCCGTGCAGGATCTGCACGTCTAAGAATTATCGATGGCGGCGACCGCATGAACTACAAGCCTTGTGTGGATGTCACATTCGGCTCTGCAGCGAAGATCTACGGCGACAAAGTATTGTCTATGATACTGACCGGTATGGGCGCAGATGGTCGAGAAGGTTCGCGTATGTTGAAAACTGCGGGCTCGACGATTTGGGCACAAGACGAAGATAGTTGTGTTGTATATGGTATGCCTCAAGCTGTAGCAAAAGCTGGCATTTCTACTGAAGACCTACCTCTAGACCGCATCGCGGAAAGGATCTTGGTTGAAGTTGGGTTAGCTTAGGTAAATCGAAATGATTGTTTGGAGTGTTGCAAATCAAAAAGGTGGTGTTGGTAAAACGACCACGACCGTGACTCTAGCAGGTTTACTTGCGTTGAAGGGGCACCGTGTTCTGTTGGTTGATACTGACCCACATGCATCACTGACCACCTATCTGGGTTACGACTCAGATACGGTGGAATCGAGCCTGTTTGATCTGTTCCAGTTGCGTGAGTTTAACGCGCAGACGGTAAGACCTTTACTGTTACAAACGGAAGTCGAAGGTATCGATATTATTCCTGCGCACATGTCTTTGGCGACATTAGACCGTGTAATGGGAAATCGAAGCGGCATGGGGTTGATCTTGAAACGCGCTTTGGCCGCTTTGAAAGACGATTACGACTATGTGTTGATCGATTGCCCGCCAATTCTGGGTGTGATGATGGTCAATGCATTGGCTGCGAGTGATCGTATTTTGATTCCGGTACAGACGGAATTTTTGGCGATGAAGGGCTTAGAGCGTATGATTCGCACTTTGACCATCATGCAGAAGTCTCGCAAAACACCGTTTAAGGTGACGATTGTCCCAACGATGTATGACAAGCGAACCAAAGCCTCACTGCAAACATTAACGCAGCTCAAAGATGATTATCCAAACCAAGTTTGGACATCTGCTGTGCCGATTGATACTAAGTTTCGAGATGCGAGCCTAAAGCGCTTGCCAGCCTCTCATTTTGCATCGGGTAGCCGTGGTGTATTTGCTTATAAACAGTTGCTTATTTATCTCGAAAGGTTGGCGATAAATGAGCGCGAATAAAGAATCAACATTGGCGCAGGCAAGTCTTTCCAGTGAACAAGCTCTGGATGACTACTTTACTGCGCTGTTAGGCGATGAAAGCTATGAATCTGACGACTTTTTTGTTGACGAGTCGAGCGACGAATCACAATCTGAAGAGCCAGAGCCAGAGCCAGAGCCAGAGCC